>NZ_NKIG01000021.1:0-118878 GCF_002255865.1 Pseudomonas sp. PGPPP1
CTCCACAAGCACCCACACGAATTGCTTGATTCAGTTGTTAAAGAGCGGTTGGTTAAGATCTTTCGTCTCAACCGAGGCGCGCATTCTACAGCAGCCTCATTTGCTGTCAAGTGATTATTTTCAGAAGTTTTCGAAGATTTCTTCAACAACTTCAACCACTTGCGCTTCCGATCACTCGTTAGCGGGAGGCGAATTCTACAGCGTTACACGCTGCTGTCAACACCTCTTTTTCAACTTCCTGCGAGCTTCGATGGACTGAAGCACTGACCGCCGAAACCTACATAACTCATTGTTTACCAAGGAGTTTTCCGTTTCGACTGCGCCGGAAGTGGGGCGAATTATAGGCCTCCAGAATCTGCCGTCAACCTTTAATTCAGGTTTTCTATCAAACACTTCTAATTGATTAAAAAACGACCAAACCCAAGCCTCCACGCATCTATATAGAAGGAACCACTCAGATAACACCCGCAACCCTCAACGCATCAACACTCGCCACATCCAGCCCCAATACGCTCTGTAGCACCTTAACCGTATGCTCACCCAACAAAGGTGGCGCACTGCGGTATTCCACCGGCGTCTTCGACAGCCGTATTGGACTCGCCACCTGGGGCACAGCGCCCGCCAGCGCATGAGGTAGTTCCATCGCAAGCCCACGCGCCTTGACCTGCGGATCAGCAAACACCTGCGCCAGATCATTGATCGGCCCACACGGCACGCCAACCTGCTCCAGCTGTGACACCCACTCAGCCGTTGTCTTGAACACCGTGGCCTGGCGTATCAGCGGAATAAGCTCAGCGCGATTAGCCACCCGCACCTTATTAGTCGCGAAACGAGGATCGTCCGCCCACTGCGGTTGACCCGCCACCTCAGCAAACTTACGGAACTGCCCGTCATTGCCTACCGTGAGGATGAAGTCGCCGTCGGCCGTAGGAAAGTCCTGATACGGCACAATATTCGGATGAGCATTGCCCAAGCGCTTGGGCGGCACTCCCGTCGTCAGGTAATTCATCGCCTGATTCGCCAGGCAAGCCACCTGCACGTCGAGCAATGCCATATCAATATGCTGCCCGCCCCCGTCATGATCCCGATGAGCCAGCGCTGCCAAGATCGCCACAGTCGAGTAAAGCCCGGTAAGGATGTCAGTCAGCGCCACCCCAACCTTTACCGGCCCCGCACCGTCGTCACCCTCAGGCCGACCGGTCAGGCTCATCAGCCCGCCTAACCCCTGGATCATAAAGTCATAGCCAGCACGTGCGGCATAGGGCCCCGTCTGACCAAACCCCGTGATCGAGCAATAGATCAACTCCGGGTTGATCTGCTTGAGCGACTCATAGTCCAGCCCATACGCCGCCAGACCACCGACTTTAAAATTCTCGATCAGGATGTCGGACTTGGCCGCGAGATCCCGCACCAGCTTCTGCCCCTCCGGTCGCGTGAAGTCGATTGTCACCGACTCTTTATTACGGTTGGCCGACAGGTAGTACGCCGCCTCGCTGGTGTTCTCGCCATACGCGTCCTTGAGAAAGGGCGGCCCCCAGGCGCGCGTGTCATCACCACTCCCTGGTCGCTCGACCTTGATAACCTCGGCCCCAAGGTCTGCAAGTATCTGCCCGGACCAAGGCCCCGCCAGCACTCTCGACAAATCCAGTACTCGCAGATGCGAAAGTGCGCCCATTCCAGCTCTCCTATTAATAGAACGCTTGAAGACCGGTTTGCGCACGACCGAGGATCAAGGCGTGCACGTCATGGGTACCTTCGTAGGTATTGACCACCTCCAGGTTGACCAGGTGACGCGCCACCCCGAACTCGTCAGAGATACCGTTACCACCGAGCATGTCCCGCGCCATCCGTGCGATATCCAGGGATTTGCCACACGAATTTCGCTTCATGATCGAGGTGATCTCGACCGCCGCCGTACCTTCATCCTTCATACGCCCCAAACGCAGGCAGCCTTGCAGGGCCAGGGTGATCTCGGTCTGCATGTCGGCCAGCTTTTTCTGGATCAACTGGGTAGCTGCCAACGGACGGCCGAACTGCTGACGATCCAAGGTGTACTGGCGAGCGGTGTGCCAGCAGAACTCGGCAGCGCCCAGCGCGCCCCAGGAGATGCCGTAGCGCGCCGAGTTAAGGCAAGTGAATGGTCCTTTCAAGCCACGCACGTCGGGGAAGATGTTCTCCTCCGGCACGAAGACGTTATCCATCACGATCTCACCGGTGATGGAGGCGCGCAGGCCAACTTTGCCGTGAATCGCCGGAGCACTGAGACCCTTCCAGCCCTTCTCCAGGACAAACCCGCGAATATCGCCGGCATCATCCTTGCCCCACACCACAAACACATCAGCGATTGGGCTATTGGTGATCCACATCTTCGCGCCGGTCAGGCTGTAGCCACCGTCTACTTTGCGCGCACGAGTAATCATCGCGCCCGGGTCCGAACCATGGTTAGGCTCGGTCAGACCGAAGCAACCAATCCACTCGCCCGAGGCCAGCTTCGGTAGATACTTTTGCTTCTGCGCCTCGGTACCAAACTCATTGATAGGCACCATCACCAACGAAGACTGCACGCTCATCATCGAGCGATAACCGGAGTCGACACGCTCGACTTCCCGGGCAATCAGCCCATAACTGACGTAGTTCAAACCACTGCCGCCGTACTGCTCGGGAATCATCGCGCCCAGCAGCCCGGTTTCGCCCATCTCGCGAAAGATCGCAGGGTCGGTCTTTTCATGGCGGAAGGCTTCGAGCACACGCGGTGCCAGCTTGTCCTGGGCGAACTGCTCGGCGCTGTCACGCACCATGCGCTCTTCTTCGGTGAGCTGTTGATCCAGCAGCAGTGGATCGATCCAGTTGAAGCTTGCCTTGCCAGCCATGAATAAGTCCTCGCGTAGATAAATCAGAAGTCGTGGAT
Organism: Pseudomonas sp. PGPPP1; assembly: GCF_002255865.1. Lineage (NCBI taxonomy): Bacteria > Pseudomonadati > Pseudomonadota > Gammaproteobacteria > Pseudomonadales > Pseudomonadaceae > Pseudomonas > Pseudomonas sp. PGPPP1. The sequence continues at coordinate 2,909 of NZ_NKIG01000021.1, forward strand.
GGAGCCTAGGCCCGCCGAACGAGGAGAGCAAACGAGGTTTCCGCATAGCCTTGTGCTAATTTCTCACTCCGAAACACCCAAGAGCGCCGCAGGTGCGCTTCATATGTGAGGACAAGGTACATGCGCAGAAAGATACCCAGCACCACCGCCCTTGTCAGTTTTGAAGCGGCAGCCCGTCACGAGAGCTTTACCAAGGCGGCGCTTGAGCTTTCCATCACCCAAGGCGCCATCTGTCGACAGATAGCCAGCCTTGAGGAGTTTTTAAGTGTCGAGCTGTTTCGCCGCTCACGGCGCGGCGTCAAGCTGACGGAAGCGGGGCTGTCTTACAGCCGCCGTGTCGCCACACAACTGGATGCGGTGGAGCGCGACACCCTGTCAGTAATGGGCCAGCAGGGCGCTAATGTGATCGAACTGGCGGTAGTCCCGACGTTTGGTACCCAGTGGCTGATTCCGCGCCTCAAGGACTTCCAGCGCCAACACCCGGAAGTCACAGTCAACCTTACCAACCGCACGCGGCCCTTTCTGTTTGCCGACACTGAATTCGATGCGGCGATCTACTTCGGCGATGCTGACTGGTCAGGTACTGAATCCCACCGCCTAATGGGAGAAAACCCCGTACCCGTGTGTAGCCCGCGCTTACTCGGCAGCCATGTGCAATTCAGCCCCCAGCAAATCGCGGAGCTGCCACTGCTGCAGCAAACCACCCGCCCTTATGCCTGGCGCCAGTGGTTCAACGCCCAGCAACTGAATATCCCCCGCGACATGACAGGACCGCGCTACGAGCTATTCTCGATGCTGTCCCAGGCGGCCATGCATGACATGGGCGTCGCGCTGATTCCACCGTTCCTCATCCAGCGCGAACTGGAGGAGCACCAACTGGTCATTGCGAGCCCCGAAGCGCTGACCAGTTCGAAGGCTTACTACTTGATGATTCCCGACAGAAAAGTCGAATCAGCCTCGCTGCATGCCTTCAGGGACTGGTTGATTGATCAGTCGCAGCGCTACAGCCCCAGCATTTAAAGGCCAAAAGCCAATTGCTGACTTTGTAGTCAGTTATATTTAGATCCTACAGATATACGTATATGTCGCATTTAAACAGACTGTACCTGTCGACTAAAAATCAGCTTCAACGCCATGATTATCATGGCTTGTAGCGACTATCGCAGGCCAATGCACGACTATTCACACTGGCGATGACAAAAGACGCCTTAAACGCCTACAGCCCTTTAAATCCATGTATTTGAAGAGGTTATTTCAGAGTGTTGCGACAATCAGTCACAGGGTGACTTGTAGTTAATTTTTCGTCACCCGTCATAATCCCTTGAAGGCCGTAAAGTTCGCCTGCAAAATGCCGCGCCCCGCTGTCATTTCAGCGGGATCGTGCTGATCGGCCGCCCCAGTTGCGCCACTCGCGGTGCACTGGCCTTTTTACAAAAAGATCAAAAGCAAAAAGATCATGCAGGAGATTTGACGTGCACATTGGTGTTCCTCTCGAAACCCAGACCGGTGAAACGCGGGTGGCTGCCACCCCGGAAACCATCAAGAAGCTGATCGGCCAGGGCCATAAGGTCACTGTTCAAAGCGGAGCCGGCATTAAAGCCAGCGTCGTCGACAGTGCCTATGAAACGGCAGGCGCAACCATTGGCAGCGCCAATGATGCCTTTGGCGCAGAGCTGATCCTCAAGGTGGTAGCCCCCAGCGACAGCGAACTTGCGCTGATCAAAAGCGGCACCGTATTGGTGGGCATGCTCAATCCGTTCAGCAACGAAACCATTGCCAAGCTCGCCGAGCACGGCATCACCGCCTTTGCCCTCGAAGCTGCGCCGCGTACATCGCGGGCCCAGAGCCTCGACGTGCTTTCTTCCCAGGCCAACATCGCCGGCTATAAGGCCGTGTTGCTCGCCGCTCATCACTACCCGCGCTTCATGCCGATGTTGATGACCGCCGCCGGCACCGTTAAGGCCGCCCGCGTGCTGATCCTCGGCGCCGGTGTTGCCGGCCTGCAGGCCATCGCTACGGCGAAACGTCTGGGTGCAGTGATCGAAGCGTCTGACGTACGCCCGGCGGTGAAAGAGCAGATCGAGTCCCTCGGCGCCAAGTTCGTCGACGTGCCGTACGAGACCGACGAAGAACGCGAATGCGCCGTCGGCGTCGGAGGCTACGCTCGCCCAATGCCGACCAGCTGGATGCAACGCCAGGCATTGGCCGTGCACGAGCGCGCCAAGCAGGCCGATATCGTCATCACCACCGCACTGATCCCAGGCCGCAAGGCACCGACCTTGCTCAGCGCCGACACCGTCGCACAGATGAAACCGGGCTCCGTGGTCATCGACCTCGCCGCTGCCCAAGGTGGCAACTGCCCACTGACCGTCGCCGACCAGGTCGTTGTGGAAAACGGCGTGATCATTTGCGGCCCGACCAACCTCGCCGGCGCTGTCGCTGCCGACGCCTCGGCCTTGTATGCGCGCAACCTGCTGGACTTCCTGAAGCTGGTCTTCACCAAGGAAGGGCAGTTTGAAATCAACCTCGAAGACGACATCGTCGCCGCGTGCCTGATGTGCCGCGACGGCCAAGTCATCCGTAAAAACGCCTAAGCAGGGATTCAGACGATGGAAGAGCTTATCTCCCCCGGTATCTACAACCTGATCATCTTTGTGCTGGCAATTTATGTCGGTTACCACGTGGTCTGGAACGTAACGCCCGCGCTGCACACGCCATTGATGGCGGTGACCAACGCGATTTCCGCGATCGTGATCGTCGGCGCCATGCTGGCCGCCGCCCTTACCGTGACCCCGCTGGGCAAGACCATGGGCACCCTGGCCGTGGCCCTGGCGGCGGTAAACGTGTTCGGCGGTTTCCTGGTTACGCGCAGGATGCTTGAGATGTTCAAGAAGAAAGCCCCGAAAGTAAAAGAAGAGGCGCCGAAGTAATGAGCATGAATCTGGTAACGACGCTCTACCTGATCGCGTCGATCTGCTTCATCCAGGCCCTCAAAGGGCTGTCACATCCGACGACTTCGCGGCGCGGCAACCTGTTCGGCATGCTCGGCATGGCGCTAGCGGTACTCACCACCGTGGGCCTCATCTATAAGCTCGGCGCTGAGCTGGCAACTGCGGGTATCGGCTACGTGATCGTCGGCCTGCTGGTCGGCGGCACTGCCGGTTCGATCATGGCCAAGCGCGTAGAAATGACCAAGATGCCTGAGCTGGTGGCGTTCATGCACAGCATGATCGGCCTGGCAGCGGTGTTCATCGCGATTGCTGCGGTGGTCGAGCCGCAATCCCTGGGCATCGTCAAACACCTGGGCGACTCGATTCCTGCGGGCAACCGACTGGAGCTGTTCCTGGGCGCTGCCATCGGTGCCATCACCTTCTCCGGTTCGGTGATCGCGTTCGGCAAGCTCTCGGGCAAGTACAAGTTCCGCCTGTTCCAGGGCGCACCGGTACAGTTCGGCGGCCAGCACAAGATCAACCTGGTGCTCGGTCTCCTGACCCTGGGCCTGGGCTTGGCCTTTATGTTCACCGGCAACCTCACCGCCTTCGCGCTGATGCTGGCGCTGGCATTTGTGCTCGGCGTGTTGATCATCATCCCAATCGGCGGCGCCGATATGCCGGTGGTGGTGTCGATGCTCAACAGCTACTCCGGCTGGGCAGCGGCGGGTATCGGTTTCTCGCTGAACAACTCGATGCTGATCATCGCCGGCTCCCTGGTGGGCTCCAGCGGCGCGATCCTGTCGTACATCATGTGCAAGGCGATGAACCGTTCCTTCTTTAATGTACTGCTGGGCGGTTTTGGCAATGCGCCGGATGCGGGGGCCGCAGCCGGTTCCAAAGAAGCCCGCCCGGTCAAATCCGGCTCGGCCGACGATGCGACCTTCCTGCTGACCAACGCCGACACCGTGATCATCGTTCCGGGTTACGGCCTGGCAGTGGCGCGGGCGCAACACGCGCTCAAGGAACTGACCGAGAAGCTCACCCACCGCGGCGTCACCGTGAAGTACGCAATCCACCCGGTAGCGGGCCGCATGCCCGGCCACATGAACGTCCTGCTCGCTGAGGCCGAAGTGCCTTACGACCAAGTGTTCGAGATGGAGGACATCAACTCCGAGTTCGGCCAGGCCGACGTGGTGTTGGTGTTGGGCGCCAACGACGTGGTCAACCCGGCGGCCAAGAACGATCCGAACTCGCCGATTGCCGGCATGCCGATCCTCGAAGCGTTCAAAGCCAAGACCATCATCGTCAACAAGCGCTCGATGGCCAGCGGTTATGCCGGTCTGGATAACGAACTGTTCTACCTGGATAAGACCATGATGGTCTTTGGTGATGCGAAGAAGGTCATCGAAGACATGGTCAAAGCCGTCGAGTAACACTGCTACAGCGCAATACTCGAAACCCCGGCCTCCCGTAGGCTGGGGTTTTTTATTACTCCATGAAACCCGACCAAAGGCTCTAAATCGCTGCCCGGCATTCGACCATGGTAGCGGGCCGAAATTTTTTGAAATCACTAAACTGCGCACCTTGCTTCCGTAGCCTGAGATAAGAATCCATGTACCGTGATCGCATCCGCTTGCCTTCGTTGTTGAACAAGGTCATGAGCGCGGCAGACGCCGCCGCACTGATCGAGGACGGCATGACCGTCGGCATGAGCGGCTTTACCCGTGCCGGTGAAGCCAAGGCCGTTCCCCACGCATTGGCCGAACGCGCCAAGACGTCACCGCTGAAAATCACCCTGATGACCGGTGCCAGCCTGGGCAACGACCTGGACAAGCAACTGACCGAAGCGGGCGTACTGTCCCGACGCATGCCGTTCCAGGTCGACAGCACCCTGCGCAAGGCGATCAACGCCGGCCAAGTCATGTTTATCGACCAGCATTTGTCGGAAACAGTTGAGCAACTGCGCAACAACCAGCTCAAGCTGCCGGACATCGCCGTCATCGAGGCAGTCGCAATCACCGAGCAGGGCCACATTGTGCCCACCACCTCCGTGGGCAACTCGGCCAGTTTCGCAATCTTCGCCAAGCAGGTCATCGTCGAGATCAACCTGGCGCACAACCCGAACCTTGAAGGGTTGCACGACATCTATATCCCGACTTACCGCCCAACCCGCACACCGATCCCGCTGGTAAAAGTCGACGACCGCATCGGCAGCACCGCGATCCCGATCCCACCGGAGAAGATCGTCGCCATCGTGATCACCAACCAGGCCGACTCCGCCTCCACGGTGACGCCGCCTGACAGCGACACCCAAGGCATCGCCAATCACCTGATCAACTTCCTCAAGCAGGAAGTGGACGCCGGGCGCATGACCAACAAGCTCGGCCCGTTGCAGGCCGGCATCGGCAACATCGCCAACGCGGTAATGTGCGGCTTGATCGAATCGCCGTTCGAAGACCTGACGATGTACTCCGAAGTGCTGCAGGACTCCACATTCGACCTGATCGACGCCGGCAAGCTCAGCTTCGCCTCGGGCAGCTCAATCACCCTGTCGGAGCGGCGCAATGCCGACGTGTTCGGCAACCTGGAACACTATAAGGACAAGCTGGTACTGCGCCCGCAAGAGATCTCCAACCACCCTGAGGTGGTGCGCCGCCTGGGCATTATCGGGATCAATACCGCGCTGGAGTTCGACATCTACGGCAACGTCAACTCCACCCACGTCTGCGGCACGCGGATGATGAACGGTATCGGCGGCTCAGGTGACTTCGCGCGCAACGCGCACCTGGCGATCTTTGTGACCAAGTCCATCGCCAAGGGCGGCGCGATCTCCAGCGTGGTGCCGATGGTCAGCCACGTGGACCACACCGAACATGACGTCGACATCCTGGTGACCGAAGTCGGGCTGGCCGACCTGCGCGGCCTGGCACCACGCGAACGGGCGCGAGTGATCATCGACAACTGCGTGCACCCAGCGTATCGCGATGCGCTGAACACGTACTTCGACGCCGCCTGCGCCATCGGCGGGCATACACCGCACATCCTGCGCGAAGCACTGAGCTGGCACATCAACCTGGAAGAAACCGGGCATATGCTCAAGGCGTGATTGATACAGATCCGAGCTGATGCAAATACAGTTTCATCAGCTCGGCTGTACCTCTAAGCATTTTGAAAAAACTGTACTGCTGTACCGGTCATTTCCTACCGAAATATCCTACTCAACTCATCGAAAATGCCTATTTCGCACTGTTTCAGTGCGGACAGGTACAGTTGCCCCATTTCTGTACAGTACAGCACCCTTAAACAGTTAACTGGCCCCTCACAATACAGGTGAACTGTATCTAGAGAGTCTTGCGGCGGAGGAGGATCATTGGCATCAGTTAAACCACTACCTAATCCCGCCACAAGCGGAAGGATGTCATCATGGAACGTACACTCAGTTCCGATCTGTTCTTCGAAGAAAAAGCTGTAAACACCCAGGCTTCCCTGCCTTTGCGCGTTATCGCCAACCTGATGTTGTGGCAGCGCCGCATCTCCAGCCGCCACCAACTGGCTCGTCTGGATTCGCGTCTGCTGGCTGACGCTGGTATCAGCGAAGCTCAACGCTACGAAGAGCTGAGCAAGCCGTTCTGGCGCTAATTGGCGCTCGCTGGCCCTGACCTAACGGGTCCACCGCCAGCAACCAGATTTGTCAAAACAAAGCCCGCCCCGGGTAACCGGAGGCGGGCTTTGTTGTTTCTGGCATCCGGGTTTTGGACGGTCGAACAAAAGCCATTCATAGCGACAGGTACAGTTTAAAAAACAAAACAGTTAGGCAGTACAATTTAGATTCGGTGTATCTGTATTGGTCATGTCGACTCGCCCAACATGGTGTTCCAGTAGCTCACGAAAGGTGCTCGCCATGGATACCCAAACCCCTCTCTATAGACGGTTGCTAAACAAGACGGGCTGCACGCTGGCACGCTGGCACGCTGGCACGCTGGGCACGCCAAGCTCATGAGCGACGCCAGCTGGCTCAAATGGATCGTCGGGAATTATCCGACGTGGGCATCAGCCCCAGCGACCGTCTGTGCGAATTGTCCAAGCCCTTCTGGCGTGACTAGGCGGTCAAGAGGCTTTCCGAACGGATAAACGGCGGCTTAATATCCAGCCACTGCGTGGCGAACTGTTTAAAGCAGGCGTCTGATCCACATTGGCGGCCGTGCGCCACCGTTATCCGTTCATTTAGAGGAGTCATCCCATGTCCCGTCTTCGCCTGCTGAGTGCCGCTGCCCTGTTGGCCGTGGCTGCCAACGCCAGCGCAACCAGCCTTATCGTGACCACTGACTCGATCGTCGGCGCACTCAAAGCCACCTCCGATGCGACCTCCGATGCCACATCGTCCCTGCGTGACAACAAGGTCGTACGCGCCGCGCGTGACGACGCTGCCAGCTTTGTCGCCAGCGAAGGCGCCATTCGTGGCGTGAAGCTGGAAAGCGCCCTGGCCCAGATCCGCCAACAAGCGCCGCAACTCAATACCGCGACTGACGCACAGCTGGCCCAAGCGATCCTGGCTATCTGACAACGGGCCCGATGCCCCGGCGCTGGCTCTCGCCCGGGCATTGCGCTAGCCTTGGCGCTCGCTTTCAGTTGTCGAGTCCCATGGCTTTTTCATACCGCCTGTTAATAGTCCCTGTTTTGTTTTGCGCTGGCTGGTCGCCATTGGCTTCGGCCTTTGACGTGACCACCCAAAGTACTGTCGCGAGCGCGTACGCCACTAGCAAGGTGACGTCTGCGCCCTTCGACCGCAAAGTGATCGTCGCTGCCCAGGATGATGCGGCCGCGTTCATCGCCACAGACGGCCAATTGCGGGGGGCAAGGCTTGAGTCGGCGTTGGACTACCTGCGCCGTACCCAGCCAAAACTTAACGCCAGCGACCGTGAACTGGCGCAAGCAATTCTCGTCCAATAATCATCTTTGTATTTCCATCTTTGTATTCGGAGTTATTCCATGCGTAGCCCGCTGATCGCCGCCACCCTTGGCCTGCTGTTGTTGGCCGACGTCGCCCAGGCACATACCCTGGTGGCCACCAGTAACATCATTGTTCGCGCCTCCGGCCGCACCATCGATTTCACCTCGGACACCACCACCTCCATCCGCGACTCCAAGGTCGTGCGTGAAGCCTACGATGATGCCGCCAGTTTCGTCGCCACCAATGGCGAGATCCGTGGCGCACAACTGGAAGCGGCTTTCGACACCATTCGTACGCGCATGCCGGAAACGCGTGACGCCAGCGACCAGAGCCTCGCCGAAGCTATCCTCGCTCTGTGAGGCGACTCGCCGCCTGGCTCTTGGCGTGGGCTGTGCTGCTCTGTGCAGGCGCAGCCCAGGCCGGCCTGCAACTGCGGCTCAAGATCGATGGCTTGAGCCCGGCTGAACAACAGGCCAGCCAGGCATTGCTCGACGAGGCGATGCGCTCATTACCGCCACGCTTTATCGAGCAGCTGGACCGGCGCATCGATGTCGGCTGGACCGACAAGATGCCCAGCAACGCCTACGGCCAGGCGTCCCTGGTGTCCGAGCTGGACCTCAACAGCAACCTGCTCGCCAGCCTCACTGATGGCAGCGCCGCCACCCAGAAAACCAATCGCCCCCACGGCACTGTGCGCCGGGAAATGCTCGCCACCGTGCTGCATGAACTGACCCACATCTATGACCGTGCGCGCCTGTGGTCCAAGGAAGACCGTGCGCTGATCAACCGCTGCAGTCGCCAGAACAACATCACCGGCCTGATCGGCCTGCCCGATCAATGCCGTGGCCAGAATGACCGCCGCTTCACCCTCAGCGACGACCCGCGCCTGCTGGACCTCGCCGGCTGGCCGCAATACGTCGGGCGCCGTGGCGAACGTGAACAGCACAACCATCAGGTTGCCCGCAGCCCGGACATCTACGAAACCACCAGCCCGCTGGAATTCGTGGCGGTCAACATGGAGTACTTCCTGCTCGACCCCAGCTACGCCTGCCGACGCCCCGCGCTGTTTCGTTATTACAAGGAGCACTTCGGCTGGGCACCGCCCGAGCAGGACACCTGCGCCAAGACCTATGCCTTCCTGAACGCAGGCAACGACTTTGCCAAGACGCCGCTGGGCCAGATCGACCCGGAGCGCGTCTACGAAATCGACTACCTGCTGGCCGAAGCCAACCAGAATCTGGTCAGCCGCTGGGGCCACAGCATGCTGCGCCTGGTGATCTGCGCCCCCGGTCGCCCGCGTGGTCCGGATTGTCGCTTGGACCTGGACCAGCATCTGGTGCTGTCCTACCGCGCCTTCGTCGGTGACGTTCAGTTGTCGAGTTGGGATGGACTGGTGGGCAAGTACCCGTCGCGGCTGTTTGTGCTGCCGCTGGCCCAGGTAATCGACGAATACACCAAGACCGAGCTGCGCGGCCTGGCCTCCGTGCCCTTGAAACTGACGCGCCAGGAAATCAACGACACCGTCGAGCACGCTGCCGAGATGCATTGGAGCTATGACGGCAACTACTTCTTCATTTCCAACAACTGCGCAGTAGAGAGCCTGAAGCTGTTGCGCAGCGGCAGCGCCAACCCGCAACTGACTGGCCTGGACAACATCACCCCCAACGGCTTGTTGGAAGTTCTCAGCGCTCGCGGCTTGGCCGATACCAGCGTGCTCGACGACAAACGCAATGCTCTGCGCCTGGGTTATCACTTCGACTCCTTCCGCGAGCGCTACCAGGCGATGTTTGAAGTGCTGCGCAAATATCTGCCGATCAAGCAGACCCAGGTCGAAGACTGGCTGTCCCTCAGCGCCGCCGAACGCCGCCCCTGGTTCGACCAGGCCGACCTGCGTACCAGCGCCGCATTGCTGCTGTTGGAGCAGGCCAGCTATCGCAAGCAGTTGATGCTGGCCCAAGACGAAGTCAAACAGCGCTACCTCGGTGCCCGCGAGCTGAAAAACGGCGGCATGGAGAAAGCCAATAACACCCTGCAACAAATCCTCGCCAACAGTGGCTTCCTCAGCCGCCCGGCAGAACTTTTGGACAGCGGTGGCTACGGCCTGCCGCAACCGTCGGAAGCCAAGCGCCTGGAATCGGAAAGCGCCGAGCGCCAGAAGCAGTTGCAATCGCTGACTGGCGACTTGGATAAAGAGGTAAGGGCGCTGCTGGACCCGTCCCGTGCGGATGAAATTGCTGCGTGTGAGGCCAACCTCAAGCAGGTGGGTGAACACTTGCGCAAGCTTCACAAAGCTGCCGGCGGCCTCGAACTGCCCTGATATCTCCCTGCAAACACACTCTGAATGTGGGAGCTGGCTTGCCTGCGATGACGGCGGGTCAGCTAGCACATGGGGGGGCTGATACACCGCAATCGCAGGCAAGCCAGCTCCCACATTGGATCTTCATACGCTTGAAGATTGTGCGTCTTCCCTTCATCACCTGTTTTCCCAGCGAAAGCTGGCTGAAAGCTTTCCCGTCTAGGATCGCCCCCAACTGCCGGCAACAGACCGGCTGTACACAACAACAATGGTGATTCCCGATGTCCGCTCGTACCCGCCTGTTCGCCCCAACTCCACCCGTACGCCTCGTGCCTTTCGTTCTGCGCTGAGCCCCACCCGGTTCGCCATTCCCTAGCCGCGCTACGCCTGGAGTATTCCTATGCTGACTTTCCTTGGCTTTGCCATGGTCATCACGTTCATGTTCCTGATCATGACCAAGCGCCTGTCCGCGCTGATCGCCTTGATCATCGTGCCAATCCTGTTCGCGCTGTTCGGCGGTTTCGCGCCGGAGATCGGCCCGATGATGCTTGCGGGCATCACCAAGCTGGCGCCGACCGGCGTGATGTTGATGTTCGCCATTCTCTACTTTGCCCTGATGATCGACTCCGGCTTGTTCGACCCGGCCGTGCGCAAGATCCTCAAGATGGTCAAGGGCGACCCGCTGAAGGTTTCGGTCGGCACCGCCGTGCTGGCTCTGGTCGTGTCCCTCGACGGTGACGGCGCCACCACCTATATGATCTGCGTGGCCGCCATGCTGCCGCTGTACCAGCGCATTGGCATGAGCCCGCGAATCATGGCAGGCCTGATCATTCTCGCCGGTGGTGTGATGAACATGACCCCTTGGGGTGGCCCGACGGCACGCGCCGCCAGTGCATTGCATGTGGACCCGTCGGACATTTTTGTACCGATGATCCCGGCCATGGCCGTCGGCGTCGTGGCGATCCTGGTGATTGCCTACATGTACGGCCTGCGTGAGCGCGCACGTCTGGGTGAACTGCACCTGCACGGCGATGAGATCGACCACAGCGAAATCAGCGTGTCGCAATTCCCGGACGCCCGCCGTCCAAAGCTGATCTGGTTCAACGGCGCGCTGACCTTCGCCCTGATGTGCACGCTGATCGCCGGCCTGTTGCCGCTGCCGGTGCTGTTCATGGTGGCGTTCAGTATCGCGATGATCGTCAACTACCCGTGCCTGCAGATGCAGAAAGACCGCATCGCCGCCCACTCCGGCAGCGTACTGGCGGTCACCGGCCTGATCTTCGCGGCGGGTATCTTCACCGGCATCCTGTCGGGTACCGGCATGGTCGATGCCATGTCCAAGAGCCTGCTGGCGGTCATTCCCGACGCACTCGGCCCGTATCTGGCGGTGATCACCGCGCTGGTGAGCATGCCGTTCACCTTCTTCATGTCCAACGATGCGTTCTACTACGGCGTACTGCCGGTGCTGGCCGAAGCCGCCAGCCACTACGGCATCACCGCTGTAGAAATGGCCCGCGCCTCCATCGTTGGCCAGCCCGTGCACTTGCTCAGCCCGCTGGTACCGTCCACCTACCTGTTGGTAGCCCTGGCTGGCATCGAATTCGGCGATCACCAGCGCTTCACCCTCAAGTGGGCAGTACTGGTGTGCCTGTGCATAATGTTCGCCGCGTTGCTGATGGGGATTTTTCCGCTGTTCAGCACTCTATAATCCTACCGACTCACCGCGCGGCGCTGCAGCTTGCGCGGTTTAACACTTGCTCAAAGGAATACACATGGAATGGCTGACCAATCCAGAAATCTGGATTGCCTTCTTCACCCTGACGGCCCTCGAGATCGTCCTGGGCATCGATAACATCATCATGATTTCGATCCTGGTCAGCCGCATGCCCAAGCATATGCAGGCGCGCACCCGGATCTTCGGCCTGGCGCTGGCCATGGTCACGCGCATCCTGTTGTTGCTGTCGATCACCTGGGTGATGCAACTGACCGCCGACCTGTTCGTGGTCTTCGGCCAAGGCATCTCCGGTCGCGACCTGATCCTGTTCTTCGGTGGCCTGTTCCTGCTGTGGAAAAGCTCCCAAGAGATGTACCACGCCCTGGAAGGTGAAGACGAAACCCACGATGAGCCGAAGGGCGCCGGTGGCAAATTCATCTACACCATCATCCAGATCGCCATCATCGACATCGTGTTCTCCCTGGACTCGGTGATCACCGCCGTTGGCATGGTCTCCCATGTACCGGTCATGGTCGCGGCAATTGTCGTAGCCGTATTGGTGATGATGCTGGCAGCCGGCACCATCAGCGAATTCATCGACAAGCACCCGTCGCTGAAAATGCTCGCGCTGTCGTTCCTGCTGGTAGTGGGTACCGTGCTGATCGCAGAAGCCTTCGACGTGCATGTGCCTAAAGGCTACGTCTACTTCGCCATGGCGTTCTCCCTGGCGGTAGAAGCGGTGAACATCAAGATGCGCACCGCCATCGCGAAAAAGAAGAAACAGCAGGATCCTGTGAAACTGCGCAAGGACATTCCGGGTCAATAAACCCGAGCCAGACCAAAAAGGGGCTGAGACAAGCCCCTTTTTTGCATCCGCAAAAAGCTGATTTCATGACAGTTTTGTTTCAATCCCCACTTTAGCTATGCGATGCTGGCGCAGAGCCTATTCGCCAACTACAGCTTAACTACAAGACGTAGAGCGGCACGCGGCAATTCTTATTTGCTCTTCTTTGAGCTAACCCACACGGGGGGCCGAGCATGCTGACCTTGCTCAATCTGCTTTCCGCCGTGACCCTGCTTATCTGGGGCACGCACATCGTCCGAACCGGCATCCTGCGGGTCTACGGTTCCAACTTGCGCCAAGTCATCGGGCAGAACATGTCCAAGCGCTGGCTGGCCTTTGTCGCCGGTATCCTGGTGACGGCCATGGTGCAGAGCAGCAACGCCACGGCCATGCTGGTCACTTCATTCGTCGGCCAAGGCCTGATGGGGCTGACGCCCGCCCTGGCAACCATGCTCGGTGCCGATGTCGGTACGGCGCTGATGGCGCGGGTGCTGACGTTTGACCTGTCATGGCTGTCACCGCTGCTGATCTTTCTCGGCGTGATTTTTTTCCTGTCGCGCAAACAGACGCGGGCAGGGCAGATGGGCCGGGTCGGGATCGGCCTGGGCTTGATCATTCTGGCCCTGCAATTGATTGTCGAAGCCGCGGGTCCGATTACCCACGCCCAGGGGGTCAAAGTTATCTTCGCTTCGCTGACCGGCGATATCTTGCTGGATGCCTTGGTCGGTGCGCTGTTCGCGATGATTTCCTACTCCAGCCTGGCCGCCGTGCTGCTGACCGCCACGCTGGCCGGTGCCGGTGTGATCGGTTTGCACGTGGCCATCGGCCTGGTGATCGGCGCCAACATCGGCAGCGGCGTACTGGCGTTTCTTAGCACCAATATGCAAAACGCCGCCGGTCGCCAGGTTGCCCTCGGTAGCCTGCTGTACAAACTGATCGGCCTGTTGCTGATCATCCCGGTACTCGACCCCCTCGTACGCTGGATGGACGGTTTGGACTACAGCGCCCAAGGCATGGTCATTACCTTCCACCTGCTCTACAACGTCACCCGCTGCCTGATCCTACTGCCGACAATCGGCCCCATGTCACGCCTGTGTGCATGGCTGCTGCCGGAACAACAAGAGGCCAATGGCAAGGCCAAGCCACGCCACCTCGACCCGGCCGCGCTCGACACACCAAGCCTGGCCCTGGCCAACGCCGCCCGGGAAACCCTGCGCCTGGGCGACCTGATCGACAATATGCTGACCTCAATGCAGGAAGTATTGCGCGGTAAACAAACCGCCATCACCCAGGAGATGCGTAGCCTCAGCGACGACGTCGAAGCGCTCTACAGTGCGATCAAGCTCTACCTGGCGCAAATGCCCCGCGAAGACCTCAGTGAACAGGACAGCCGCCGCTGGGCCGAGATCATCGAGTTGTCGATCAACCTCAAGCTGGCCGGTGACCTGATCGAACGCATGCTGCGCAAGGTCCAGCAGCAGAAAACCTCCCAGCGCCGCCAATTCTCCGAAGTCGGCCTGGAAGAGCTCAGCGGCCTGCACAGCCAATTGATCGCCAACCTGCGGCTGGGGCTGTCGGTATTCCTCAGCGCCGACCCGGAAAGCGCGCGCCAATTACTGCGCGAGAAACGCCGTTTCCGTGCCCAGGAACGGCGTCTGGCCCACGCCCACGTCAGCCGCCTGCAGCGCAAAATCGTCCAGAGCCTGGAGACCAGCTCCCTACACCTGGAACTGATTGCCGACATGAAACGCCTCAACTCGTTGTTTTGCAGCAGTGCTTATGTAGTCTTGGAAACGTCCGACACCGGCGCACTCTCCGCCGAAGATATTGCCGACATCACACATTCGCCCTGAACGGATGATGGCCCGTGAAGTCAGTTAAAACTGACCTCACTCGCCAGGAAGCTTGTTATGCGTCGCCTGTTATTCGCCTGCCTGCTCATGGGTTCTGCCCATGCCTTTGCCTTTGACCGCCTGCAAGTCGAGGGCTACACCTTGCCCAACGGCCTGCAATTGCTGCTCAAACCGGGCACCGAACGCGGGCATGTGGCGATCCGCCTGGTAGTCGGGGTAGGCCTCGACGACTTCCCCTGTGAGGAAAAGGAGCTGCCGCACCTGCTTGAACACTTGCTGTTCAGCGGTATCGACGGCGGCGGCGAAGGTGACCTCGAAGACCGCATGCAAGCCCTCGGCGGCGAGTGGAACGCCTACACCAGCAACGCCGACACCACCTTCGTGATCGAGGCCCCGGCGCAAAACCAGCGCAAGGTGCTCGACTTGCTGCTGGCGATCATCACCCGCACCGAGCTGACCGACGCCAATATCAGCGCCGCCAAACAGGTGGTGCAGCGCGAAGACGGCGGCCATTATTCGCACCTGCAACGCCTGCTCGATCGCCAGGACCTGGGCCACACCGCCAGCAACCAACTGGCCGTCGAACTGGGCCTTAAATGTGCCGAGCGCGCCGAGGTCGATCACCTGACCCGTGACCAGTTGGAGACACTGCGCAAAAACTGGTACGCCCCCAACAACATGACGCTGATCATCGTCGGCGACCTCGACAAGCTGCTGCCAGCCTACCTGGAGCGCACCTACGGCCAGCTCGATCCCGTCGACCCCACCGAGCACCTGCCGCTACCGGAAATCCAGCACGCCGCCGCCAGCCACCGCGAACTGATCCACGGCTGGGTAGGCAACAGCGCCAAACTGCACTGGCTATTTCCCGAACCGGTGCTGGACGATCAGCACGACGAAACCTACGACCTGCTCAAGGACTACCTCGATTGGGCGCTTTACCGTCAACTGCGCCTCAAGCACGCGTTGTCCTACGGGCCCTGGAGCGAGCGCGAAGTGCTCGGCGGCGTCGGTTTTCTCAGCTTGAACGCCGACCTTGAACGCGAAAACCTGCCTGAAGCCGAGCAAGTGCTACAGGACCTGCGAGCCCAACTGCTCAAGACCGGTCTCGACCCCGCCGTGTTCGCCCGCCTGCAGCAAGCCGCCATCGCCCGCCAGGCCTGGGCCGTGCAGGGCAACAGCGCCCTGGCCGATTACTACTGGAGCGCTTCCGGCGACTACAACAATGGCCACTTCAGCGATCCGGTCAAACGCATCAAGGCGGTGAGCCTGGACCAGACCAACCAAGCCCTGCGCCAAGTGTTCAAGCAACCCGGTTACTGGCGTATCGAGAAACCACTGCTGAGCTACGACGCCCTCAGTTGGATCGGCGCCGGGGTGCTCGGGCTGATCGCGATTGTATTGATTGGCGTGCGGGTTTATCGCAAACGGATCGCGTAATCGAACACCGGACCGAAGGCTAAGACGTTATTCTGTCGGGGATTTTTTCCTACAAAGACTGCGAACCGCCGAATGCAAAACCTGACCCGCATAATCACCCGCGTCCTCGAACTGATGAAGCGCTACCCAGGGGTGATTGCGCTCGGCGGCTTCATCTCGGGGGTGTGCAGTTTCATCCTGGTGGACCGTCAGCAGGGCATGGCCAGCTGGATTGCGGTGATCATGCTGGTGAGCTGGTTGTGGCTGATGCTCGAAAACAGCTTCACCCAGTTGTTCACCAAGGTCTTCAAACGGGAAATCCCCGAACCGCTGTTGCGTTATGCGACGCAGATGATCCACCAGGAAAGTCTGTTTTTTGTGCTGCCGTTCTTTTTCGTCACCACGGCCTGGAACAGCGGCCAATCGATTTTCACTGGCCTGCTCGGTGCGGCGGCGTTGGTGTCGATCACCGACCCGCTGTACTACAAGTGGCTGGCGCCCAAGCGCTCGCTGTTCCTCGCGCTGCACACCTTGACCCTGTTCGCCGCGCTGCTGACTGCGCTGCCGATCATCCTGCACCTGACCACCGCCGAAAGTTACAAACTCGCCCTTGGCGTGGCCATGGCATTGTCGATTCCGAGCCTGGCCGTAAGCCTGCCACTGCGCAGCGTCAAAGGCTGGGCGATGCTGCTGGGGGTTACCGCTGCGATTGGCTGTGCCGGGTGGTTCCTGCGCAGTTGGGTACCACCAGCTACCTTGTGGATGACCGAAGTCGCCATCAGCACCACGCTGCAAGACCGCACGCCAGGGGATGACCTCAAGGAAGTCAGCGCCGCCCAACTGCGCAATGCCGGACTGTACGCCTACACCGCGATCAACGCGCCGCGGGGCCTGGATGAGCGGATTTACCACGTGTGGAAATTCAACGGCAAAGAGGTCGACCGCATCGCCCTGGATATCCACGGTGGTCGCAAGGAAGGCTACCGTGCCTGGACCCACAAGCAGAATTTCCCGGCTGACGCTGCAGGCCGCTGGCAAGTGCAGGTTTTGACCGACGACGGACAAGTGATTGGCGTGCTGCGATTCAAAGTGACTGACACAGCACAATCGGACAACCCAAAGTAGGCTGTATCGTGCTATTACGTAGGAATTGTGGATAGCCAAACAAGCTCGGAGCTTATGACCAGTAGTTCAACGGCCGGCGCAGCCCACCTCGATACGTCCACTGTTCCTCCGTTACTCAGGATTACGGGGGACTGGACGCTTGCCCACTACGCGAGACTGAAAAAGCTGTCGGACAAACTCGACGGCCAATACGACGCCGGCGCCCGCATCGACCTCAATGGCCTCGGCGCGCTGGACACCGCCGGCGCCTCACTGCTGGTGGAACTGCTGGGGCCCACCCGCATAGAGCAGTCCGCCGAGCAGACCGATTGCAGCTTGTCCGCCGCCGACCGTGCGCTGCTCAAAACGGTCTACCGCTCCCTCAACGATTTCTGCGTACCCGAAAAAGCCCCCGAAGAGGCCACCGGCATCCAGGTGCTGGCGCGCATCGGCCGGGCTGTGGATAAAGTCTGGCAAGACAGCAAGCAACTGCTGGGCTTTATCGGCCTGATCCTCGAAACCTTCGCTCGCGGTATTTTCCGACCCAAGCGCTGGCGCATCACGCCGATGGTCGCGCATATCGAACAAACCGGCCTCGACGCAGCGCCCATCGTGGCGTTGCTGACGTTTCTGGTGGGTGCCGTGGTGGCGTTTCTCGGCGCTACGGTGCTCAAGAGCTTTGGCGCGACGATCTTTACCGTCGACCTGGTGGCGTTCTCGTTCCTGCGGGAATTCGGTGTATTACTCACCGCCATCCTGATCGCTGGCCGCACCGCCAGTGCGTTCACCGCGCAAATCGGCTCGATGAAAGCCAACGAAGAAATCGACGCGATCCGCACCCTGGGCCTGGACCCCATGGAGCTGCTGGTACTGCCGCGCGTGCTGGCGTTGCTGGTATCGCTGCCGATGCTGACATTTTTGGCGATGCTCTCAGGCATTGTCGGCGGCGGGGTGGTGTGCGCCGTGGCGCTGGATATTTCGCCGGCGATGTTTTTATCGTTGCTGCAATCAGACATCGGGGTGCAGCACTTTCTGGTGGGCATGGTGAAAGCACCGATCTTCGCCTTCCTGATCGCCGCCATTGGCTGCCTGGAAGGCTTCAAGGTCAGCGGCAGTGCCGAATCGGTCGGCGCCCACACCACCTCCAGCGTGGTGCAATCGATTTTTGTGGTGATCGTGCTGGATGCCGTCGCCGCGATGTTCTTCATGGAGATGGGCTGGTGAGTCGCCTACACCGAGCGCCCACTGAGGCGGTGATTGAAGTGCGCGGCCTGTGCAATCGCTTTGGCAGCCAGAGCGTGCACGAGAATCTCGACCTGGATTTGTACAAAGGCGAGATCCTGGCAGTGGTCGGCGGCTCCGGTAGCGGCAAGTCGGTGCTGCTGCGCAGCATCGTCGGGTTGCGCCGGCCCAGCGAAGGCGAGGTGCGGGTGTTCGGCAAGAACCTGCCGAGCCTGTCGGAACACGAGCGCTCACTGGTGGAACGGCGGTTCGGCGTGCTGTTCCAGAAGGGCGCGTTGTTTTCCTCGCTGACCGTCACCGAAAACGTCGCGCTGCCGTTGATCGAACACGCCGGCCTCAGCCGCCGCGATGCCGAGCACTTGGCAGCGGTCAAGCTGGCCCTGGCGGGGCTGCCGTTGTCGGCCGCCGATAAATACCCGGCCTCGCTGTCCGGCGGCATGATCAAGCGCGCCGCGCTTGCTCGCGCCCTGGCCTTGGACCCGGACATCCTGTTTCTTGACGAACCCACCGCCGGCCTCGATCCAATTGGCGCGGCGCAGTTCGACCAACTGATCCTGACCCTGCGCGATGCGTTGGGCCTGAGCGTGTTTTTGGTCACCCACGACCTGGACACGCTGTACACCATCACCGACCGCGTGGCGGTGCTGGCGCAGAAGAAAGTGCTGGTGGCAGATGCCATCGATGTCGTCTCGGAAACCGACGACGCCTGGATTCACGAATATTTCCACGGCCCCCGTGGCCGCGCGGCATTGGATGCCGCTCAACCGCTCAACGAGGTATGACATGGAAACCCGAGCCCATCATGTGATGATCGGTCTGTTCAGCGTAATCGTGGTGGTCGGCGCAATGCTGTTTGGCCTGTGGCTGGCCAAATCCAGCGTCGACAGCGCCTTCCAGGATTACGAGGTGGTGTTCAACGAGGCGGTCAGCGGCCTGTCCCAGGGCAGTTCGGTGCAGTACAGCGGGATCAAGGTGGGCGACGTCACGAGCCTGCGCCTGGACCCCAAGGACCCTCGCCGTGTACTGGCACGCATCCGCTTGTCGGGGCAGACGCCGATCAAGGAAGACACCCAAGCCAAGCTCGCCCTGACCGGCATCACAGGTACCTCGATCATCCAGCTCAGCGGCGGCACACCACAAAGCCCGGAGCTCAAGGGCAAGGACGGCAACCTGCCGGAAATCATCGCCTCGCCATCGCCCATCGCACGCCTGCTCAACAACAGCAACGACCTGATGACCAGCATCAACCTGCTGCTGCATAACGCCAACCGCATGTTCTCCCACGAGAACGTCGACCGCTTGAGCAACACCCTCGACAACTTGCAACAAACCACCGGCGCCATCGCCGAGCAGCGTGGCGACATTAAAGTGGTGATGCAGCAACTGATGCAGGTAAGCAAACAGGCCAGCGCGGCCCTGGAGCAGACCACCGTGTTGATGCGCAACGCCAACGGCCTGCTCAACGACCAGGGCAAGCAAGCCTTTGGCAGCGCCGAGCAGGCCATGAAGTCCCTTGAACAAAGCACCGCCACCATCAACACCTTGCTGACCAATAACAAGGACTCGGTGAACAGCGGCATGCAGGGCCTCAACGAACTGGCGCCGGCCGTGCGCGAACTGCGTGAAACCCTCGGTTCGCTGCGCGCCATCTCCCGCCGCCTGGAAGCCAACCCCAGCGGTTACCTGCTGGGCAGCGACAAGAACAAGGAGTTCACGCCATGAAGCGTGCTTACCAAATGATCGCCCCTGTGGCACTGGTATTGATCAGTGCCTGCTCGATCCTGCCCAAGCCTGACCCGTCGGATGTGTACCGCCTGGCGTCGGCCCAGACCACAGGCCAAGGCACACCCGTGGCCTGGTCGCTGCGCGTGAACAAGCCGCAGAGCAGCGAATTCCTCGACAGCCCGCGCATTGCCGTAGTGCCCAATGGCGACCTGATCAGCAGCTACGCGAATTCACGTTGGAGCGACCCGTCACCGGTGCTGTTGCGCAACCGCTTTATGGATGGCTTCCAGCGTGATGGGCGGGTGACGTTGCTGAGCACCGACGAAAGCAACCTGCAGGCCGACTATGAGTTGGGCGGGCAGTTGCAGGCGTTCCAGAGTGAATATCACGGCAGTGCCGTGGAGGTGGTGATTCGCTTGGACGCGCGACTGGTGCGCGGGAGTGATCAGCGGATTATTGCCAGCCGGCGGTTCGAAGTGCACCAGCCGGTGGGGGACACCAAAGTGCCGGCGGTGGTGGCTGGGTTTGGAGCGGCGGGGGATCAGTTGAATAAGCAAGTGGTGGAGTGGGTGGTGCAGCAGGGTAATGGTGCTGTGAAACGCTGAGGGCCTCTTCGCGAGCAAGCCCGCTCCCACATTTTTGATTTGTGAACACAGTCAAAGGTGGGAGCTGGCTTGCCTGCGATAGCAATCTCAGTCTCAGCCAAAAAACCAGTAGCACACCGCAATAGCCGCCACCACGCCAGCCAACTCCGCCAACAACGCACACCCCACGGCATGCCTGGCCCGTTGAATCCCCACCGACCCAAAGTACACCGCCAACACATAGAAGGTGGTCTCGGTACTGCCCTGGATCGTCGCTGCCACCAGCGCCGGGAAGCTGTCCACACCCTGAGTCTGCATAGTCTCGATCAACATCGCCCGCGCGGCGCTGCCGGAAAACGGCTTGACCATCGCGGTGGGCAAGGCATCAACAAAACGCGTGTCCATGCCGGTCCAGGCCACCACATGGCGAATGCCTTCCAGGCCGAAATCCAGCGCCCCCGAAGCCCGCAGCACGCCGACGGCACACAGCATTGCCACCAGGTACGGCAGCAGGTTCTTGGCAACGTCGAAGCCCTCCTTGGCGCCTTCTACAAAGGCTTCGTACACCTTGACCTTGCGCAGCGCGCCGATCACCAGGAACAGCATGATCAAGCCAAACAACGTCAGGTTGCCGAGGATCGAGGACAAGCCGGCCAGAGCCGTGGCCGACAAGGTCGCCAACAGCGCCATGAAGCCACCCAGCACCAGCGCGCCAGGAATCAGATAGGCCAGCACCACTGGGTCCCACAGCCGCAGGCGCTGCATGATCGCCACCGACAGCAGGCCCACCAGGGTCGAGGCGCTGGTGGCCAGCAGGATCGGCAGGAACACCAGCGTCGGGTCGGCGGCGCCTTGCTGGGCACGGTACATGAAGATAGTCACCGGCAGCAGCGTCAGCGAGGACGCGTTCAGCACCAGGAACAGGATCTGCGCGTTACTCGCCGTGTTCGGGATGGGGTTGAGTTCCTGCAACGCCTTCATCGCCTTCAAGCCAATCGGCGTGGCTGCGTTATCCAGGCCCAAGCCGTTGGCTGCGAAGTTGAGGGTGATCAAGCCGATGGCCGGGTGACCGGCAGGCACTTCCGGCATCAAGCGGCGGAACAACGGCCCGAGGGCCTTGGCGAGCCAGTCGACGATCCCGGCTTTTTCGGCGATGCGCAAAAAGCCCAGCCATAAGGTCAGAGTGCCAAACAGCAGCACCATCACTTCCACCGAGAGTTTGGCCATAGCGAAAATGCTTTCCACCATCGCCGCAAAAATCCCGGCGTTACCGCCCACCAGCCATTGCGCCAGTGCTGACACCATTGCCACGACAAAGAAGCCAAGCCAGAGGCCATTGAGCATCAGTTAAATCCCCCAAAAGATGGGGCGAATGATAGCGGGGCTGACAGAAACGACAAACCCCGGATTTCCGGGGTTTGTTCAAATCACGCAAGCCTTAGCCGCGGCTGGTCTCGCCGGCTGGCAGTGCAGTCTTGGTGCGCCAGTGTGGCAGGGAGTTCCAGTAGCGCTCGCCCTTGGCGTCGTCGTACATGCCTTCCCAACGTGCGATAACCAACACGGCCAGCGCATTGCCGATCACGTTCAGGGCGGTACGCGCCATGTCCATGACACGGTCGACACCGGCGATGAACGCCAGGCCTTCCAGCGGAATGCCCACGCTGCCCAGGGTGGCCAACAGCACCACGAAGGACACACCCGGCACACCGGCGATGCCTTTGGAGGTGACCATCAGGGTCAGCACCAGCATCAGTTGCTGGCCAATCGACAGGTCGATGCCATACAACTGCGCGATGAAGATCGCGGCGATGCTCTGGTACAGAGTCGAGCCGTCGAGGTTGAACGAGTAGCCAGTTGGCACCACGAAGCTGCAGATCGCCTTCGGCGCGCCGTAGGCTTCCATCTTCTCGATCACGCGCGGCAGCACGGTCTCGGAGCTGGCGGTGGAGTAAGCCAGTACCAGCTCATCCTTGAAGATGCGCATCAGCTTGATCACAGAGAAGCCGAACAGGCGCGCGATCAGGCCCAGAACCACAAAGGCGAAGAACAGGATGGCGACGTAAACCAGAATCACCAGCTTGGCCAGTGGCAACAAGGAGGCGAAGCCGAAGTTGGCCACGGTCACCGCGATCAGTGCGAAAACGCCGATCGGGGCGTATTTCATGATCATGTGGGTGACTTTGAACATGCTCTCGGACACGCCCTGGAACATGTTCACCAGCGGCTCGCGCAGCTCAGGCTTGAGGCTCGACAGACCCAGGCCGAACAGCACCGAAAAGAAGATGATCGGCAGCATTTCGCCACGGGCAACGGCGGCGAAGATATTCGATGGGATCAGGTTGAGGATGGTCTGGATGAACGCATGCTCATGCTGCACTTCCGCCGCAGTAGCGGTGTACTTGGAAATATCGACGGTACCCAAGGTACTCATGTCGATGCCAGCGCCTGGGTGGAACAGGTTGGCCAACAACAAGCCAACCACGATGGCGATGGTGGTGACCACTTCGAAGTAAAGGATGGTTTTGACGCCGATACGCCCGAGCTTCTTCGCGTCACCGACACCGGCAATGCCGACGATCAGCGAGGAGATCACAATCGGGATCACGATCATCTTGATCAGGCGGATAAAGATATCGCCCGCTGGCTGCAACACATTGCTGATCCACCAGGCCTTTTCAGCACTGAAATGGTTGAGCACTGCACCGATTGCGATCCCGAGCACCAAACCGATGAGGATCTGCCAGGCGAGGCTTAGCTTTGCCTTCTTCATGTCATTACCCTTACTTCAAGTGGACGTATGGCAAATGCGCCAGCTGCAACGCTCGAGAGCGAAAAAGTGTGTGCATCTGCCTCCATGGAAGGTCACCGCAGCGTGGCCGAAATGGCTTACTGGCAGGCGAAAAAAGGCGCAACTATTCCGATGCAAGAGGACGACGTCTAATGCCGTAAACGCCTACCCTATGCCGAATCGGCATGGGTTTTTTTCATAATAACTGTCCGAACGGTCAGTTCAAATGCGACATATTGTCCGGCAAACATGCCGTGAACCTGCCAAACCCGGCTCGCTCAGAGAATCAGGACGTCTTGAAGAGGCTGGCAGAAATGCCTGAGATAACAGCGACTTTGTGTCGGAAATGTCCTATAGCCAAGGCAAAATTTTATCGATAGATGGTCACCCCGACACACCAAGAAATGGTTGGAGATGAGCAAAAGTGAAATTTGCGGCTATAGGCGGTATGAAGCGCGGGAGATGAGAGTGTTAAGCCCGTCGCAAGTTCAGCAAGCCGTGAGCTTGTGAACCTGCGTCGCAGCTTTTCGCCTGACCCGGCCCTTGCGCAGGCACTCCCTGTGCCCGTAGGTCACGCCGATCCCAATTGATCAGAGCAACCCGGCCCCTTGGTCATGCACCTCTCTTAGCGAGCGGTGCAAACAGAAAGAAGCGAGGGGCTTCTTTCTATGGACGATGGGTTCGCAGACGCGAGCCGCGTCGCACGAACCTTAGTACCAATTCGGATCTTTCTTCAGCTGCTCCATCAGCAGCTTCTGCATGCCTTCGTCGGGCTTACCGATAAACCGGTAGTCGGCGTGCCGCGTCGGGGACTTGTCTGCCGGCAGACCGGCCGGCACTTGCACCAACATGGCGTAGGCATCTTTCTTGTCGTAGCTGAACGCAACGATCAGGCGCTTGTTCAGGCACGTATCTGCGGTCTCGCAGAGCGGCCCAACCAAATACTTGTCGCCGTCTTCTTCTACAGCATTCATCTGTTCGGCGGTGCCAGACAGGTTCATCACCCATTCCGGCAAGCGCTCTTCTTTCTTCACCACGCTTTGCCAGGCTTCGCGGTATTGCGGGTCCGCGCTGAGCAATTCGTTGGCCCGAGATTGGCCGTCGTTGGCGGCTATCACCAAGCCGCTGCCGCCTAGAAGCAGGGCGGCAGCTATGGTTTTAAACGACAGGGAGGTCATGTTCAGCCTCGGCCGCGACGGCCAAAGAAGAACGAAGCGATGAACATCACCAGGAAGACGACAAAGAGAATCTTGGCGATACCCGTGGCGGTGCCCGCGATACCACCGAAGCCCAGGACTGCAGCCACAATGGCGATGATCAGAAATGTGATTGCCCAACTCAACATGGTGATTCTCCTTACGCTTTTATAGGGGTAACAGCGGTAGTGCCTTTCGGGCGCCCAACATGAGCGACCTTTTATTGCTCTTGCCTAGAACACCCAACGTTCTTGGGCTGGCAGCTCGCCCAGGGTGGAATCCTGGTCAGCTACTCTCAATTGCGGGGCCGCAGCATTGGCAGAAACACTGCCAATGGAGCTGAAATGGGTCTGGGTCATCATCGGACGTTCGAACTGCGGGGCTTGCTGCTGACTCTGCTGCCAATGCTGTATCTGCTGGCCGGCAATCAACGTGACCATCAAGGCCAGGCTGGCAAACAGACCCTGCTGCAAGCGCAGCGGCGATACACGCAGTTGGCTGAGGCTTTGGCGAGTCATGCTGTTGTTCTCCCGCATTCTGATTATTCGTTGGGAGAGATATTGCAGAGCGCATGCCAGCTTTTTTGCAAAATAAAACCCAATAAAATCAATAGGTTATATATTTTAGATCGGCAGATCGCCCAGCATCCTGCACGATGCCCCCTTGGTGGCCGTGCGAAATGCACGATCGCCAGCGGTCGGATCGAAGGATCGAAAATGTTGAGTGCGTTGCCGAAGTGGCAAGACGGCATGAAAACGCCATCAGGCAGGGCTTTGTGGGAAGACATGCAGATACCTGCACGACGCTGCCTTTTATCGATCAGAATAAACCATGCAACTTGCCCGATTATTCCGGGACTAAACACCATCATTCATATTAAGGAGCGTGGGACAGATGGAATCAGCCAAGGAACTTCAAGGCCGCATTCTTTTAGTGGATGACGAATCCGCGATCCTTCGCACCTTCCGCTATTGCCTGGAAGATGAAGGCTACACCGTAGCCACCGCTAACAGCGCGGCCCAGGCCGATGCGCTGATGCAACGCCAGGTGTTCGACCTGTGCTTCCTGGACCTGCGCCTGGGTGAAGACAATGGCCTGGATGTGCTGGCACAAATGCGCATCCAGGCGCCGTGGATGCGCGTGGTGATTGTCACCGCCCACTCGGCTGTCGACACCGCCGTGGATGCGATCCAGGCCGGCGCCGCTGACTACCTGGTAAAACCTTGCAGCCCGGACCAATTGCGCCTGGCCACCGCCAAGCAGTTGGAGGTACGCCAGCTATCCGCACGGCTTGAAGCACTGGAAGGCGAAGTACGCCAGCCCAAGGACGGCCTCGACTCCCACAGCCCCGCGATGATGGTGGTGCTGGAAACCGCGCGCCAGGTCGCAGGCACGGATGCCAACATCCTGATCCTGGGCGAGTCCGGTACGGGTAAGGGCGAGCTGGCCCGTGCCATTCACGGTTGGAGCAAGCGCTCGAAAAAGTCCTGCGTCACCATCAACTGCCCGTCGCTGACGGCAGAGCTGATGGAAAGCGAGCTGTTCGGCCATAGCCGTGGTGCTTTTACCGGCGCAAGCGAAAGCACCCTCGGCCGGGTCAACCAAGCAGATGGCGGAACGCTGTTTCTCGACGAAATCGGCGACTTTCCGCTCACCCTGCAACCCAAGTTGCTGCGGTTTATTCAAGACAAGGAATATGAGCGCGTGGGCGACCCGGTCACCCGTCGTGCCGACGTGCGCATCCTCGCGGCTACCAACTTGAACCTGGAAGATATGGTGCGCGAGGGTCGCTTCCGAGAAGACCTGCTATACCGCCTCAACGTGATCACCCTGCACCTGCCTCCGTTGCGCGAGCGCAGCGAAGACATCCTGACCCTGGCCGACCGCTTCCTGGCGCGCTTCGTCAAGGAATACGCACGACCCGCACGTGGCTTCAGCGATGAAGCGCGCGAAGCGCTGCTTAACTATCGCTGGCCCGGTAATATCCGTGAATTGCGCAACGTGGTGGAGCGGGCGAGCATTATCTGCCCCCAGGAAAAGGTCGAAATCACTCACCTCGGCATGGCCGAGCAGCCGACCAATAATGCCCCGCGTATCGGCGCAGCGCTGAGCCTGGATGAGCTGGAAAAAGCGCATATCGGCGCCGTGCTGGCCACCAGCGACACCTTGGACCAGGCCGCCCGTACCCTCGGTATCGACGCATCGACCCTGTACCGCAAACGCAAACAGTACAACCTGTGAGCTGTAGCCTATGAAGCTTGCGATGAAACTGCGCACTCGGCTGTTCCTGAGTATCTCAGCGCTGATCACCGTCGCCCTGCTGGGTTTGATCCTGGGCCTGGTCAGCGTCATGCAAATGGCGAAGACCCAGGAGTCCTTGATCCGTAGCAACTTCGTCACCCTGGACCTGGGGCTCAAGTTGCGCCAGAGCCTGGGCGACCAGTTGATGATGATGCTGGAAGAGAGCCCGGACCCGCAGGCCTTGCAGGCTTCGAAACAACGCTATTTCGAACTGCTGGACCAAGGCATAGCGCACGAGCAGAGGGACGGTGTTGGAACGGGGTTCAGCCGAGCCAAGGACGATTACCAAGACTTGCTCAAGGCGTTTGACGAATCCCAGCAAGCGACACCGCCTCCCGGCAGCAAGGAGCAGCTCACCGAAGCCTTCAATGAACTGCGCAACGGCCTGATCAACGAGCACAAGCTGGCCCTGCAGAACATCAGTAACAGCGAACACAAGTCCCGCGAGCGGGCCCTGCTCATCGCCGGTTTGCTCGGCTTGGTGGGGCTGGCGGTGCTGATCATCGGGTTTGTGACGGCCCATGGCATCGCCCGACGTTTTGGCGGGCCGATCGAAGCACTGGCCAAAGCGGCGGACAAGATCGGGCAGGGCGATTTCGAAGTGACACTGCCGATTTCTTCAGCCGCGGAAATGAACCAACTGACCCGTCGCTTCGGCATCATGGCCGAGGCACTGCGCCAGCATCAGGCAACCAACGTTGATGAGCTGCTGGCCGGTCAGCAGCGCTTGCAAGCCGTGCTCGACAGCATCGATGACGGCCTGCTGATGATTGACCGCCAAGGCCGCCTGGAGCACCTCAACCCAGTAGCACAACGCCAACTGGGCTGGGATGGAGAACGTCTAGGCCAGGGACTTGGCGAAGCACTGGCACGCCCGGAGCTGGATGAACAGCTGCAACTGGTCCTACGGGGCGGCAACCTGGAACGTGCGCCCGACGACCTGGAAGTGGAAGTCGAAGGCGAACTGCGTCTGCTGACTTACAGCCTGACGCCTGTCAGCCATACCCAGGGGCACATTCTCGGCGCCGTGATGGTGTTGCATGACGTCACCGAGCAGCGCGCCTTTGAACGGGTACGCAGCGAATTCGTGTTACGCGCTTCCCATGAATTGCGCACGCCGGTGACCGGCATGCACATGGCGTTCGGCCTGTTCCGCGAACGCGCGAAGTTTCCGGCGGAGTCTCGCGAAGCGGACCTGCTGGATACGGTCAATGAAGAAATGCAGCGCCTGATGCAGTTGATCAATGACCTGCTCAATTTCTCGCGCTACCAGAACGGCCTGCAGAAACTCACCCTGGGGCCCTGTGATGTCACTGACTTGCTCGAACATGCCCGCGCACGCTTTGCAGAACCGGCCAACGCGCAAAACATAGAGCTGCTGGTGGAGGCCCAACCCGATCTGCCCCGGTTGTATGCCGATCAGGTGCAGTTGGAGCGAGTACTCGACAACCTGTTGGGCAACGCCCTGCGCCACACCGCCGACGGCGGACAGATTCGCCTGCAGGCGCGTCGCCATGGTGAGCGGGTGATTATCAGCGTCGAGGACAACGGCGAAGGCATCGCCTACGGGCAACAGGGGCGCATCTTCGAACCCTTCGTGCAGGTAGGTCGCAAGAAGGGTGGCGCCGGCCTCGGGCTGGCGCTGTGCAAAGAGATCGTGCAATTGCACGGTGGCCGCATGGGCGTGTATTCACGGCCGGGGCAGGGCACTCAATTCTATATGGCGCTACCGCTTTAACTGCGATTCAACGCGCGCAGGATCGCGGCACTCTCCGCATCTGGCGTGCCATCGAACAGCGAAGGCCGGAAGTGCATCTGGAATGCCGCAATCACATGGCGCGTGGCGACATCCAATTCACCGGTCTGCGGCGTCTGGTAGCCCAGGCGCGCCAACTCTTCCTGGAACCAGGTGATGCTCGGCAACTCGCTGGCGTATTGCACCTGGAACCGCGCAACGGCTTGCGCATCCGGCCAAACGCCTAGCCCTTCAGCCGCCAGACGCTTCCACGGGAACAACGGGCCCGGGTCTAGCTTGCGCAACGGTGCGATGTCGCTGTGGCCGATGATGTTCTTGGGATCGATGCCATTGCGTTTGCTGATGTCCTTGAGCAACACCACCAGCGACTGCACCTGCGACTCCGAGTACGGGTACCACACGCGGCCGGTGGGCGTATCACGGTAGCCTGGGTTGACGATTTCGATGCCGATGGAGCTGGAGTTGAGCCAGGTGCGGCCCATCCACTCGCTTTCCCCCGCATGCCAGGCGCGCTGGCTTTCGTCGACCAGCTTGTAGATGGTGCCTGAGGCGTCGTCGCCGATCAGATAATGGCTGCTGACTTGGCCGTGGGTAAGCAGGGCCAGGGAGCGTTCGAGGTTGGTGGAGGTGTAGTGGACGATAACGAACTGCACGCGGTTGTCATGGTTCACCGAGGGGTGGCTGGTGTCCAGGCGAGGACCGCTGGCGCAGCCGGCGAGCAGAAGAAACAAAAAGGCGAAGCAAAAGGATTTCATGGCGGGCGACGTTACACTGAAGACGATAATGCAACAGTGTAACGTACCGCCCGCGACCCGACGGTCAAATTACAAAATGGAACATCTTTTACGCCGCCTGCACCTGGTTGCGCCCCGCCGCCTTGGCTCGATACAACGCCGCATCCGCGCGTTTGAGCACCAAGTCACTGCGCTCTCCCGGCTGGAACTGCGCCACCCCCATGGACACCGTAATCGTCACCGGCTCGCCCTTGAAGTGAAACGGGCACGCTTCAATGGCTGCACGCAGCACGTTGCCAACCGCCACGGCATCGGCCAAGGAAGAATTGGGCATCAGCAACACAAACTCTTCACCGCCAAAGCGCGCGATAAAGTCCGTCGGGCGCAGGCGCTTGCGCAACACGTTGGCGATGATTTTCAGCACTTTGTCACCGGCCAGATGACCGTATCCGTCGTTGATACGCTTGAAGTGATCCAGGTCCAACATCGCCAATGACAGGTTGTTGCCGTGTTGGTGCCAGGCGTTGACCTCAAAGTCGAGGCGTTCGCTCCAGGCTGCACGGTTGGGCAGGCCGGTGAGCGGATCAATCAGGGCCTTTTGGCGCTGCACCTCCAGGTGCTCACGATAACCCTGCGCTTCCTGCTCCATATTGGCGACCCGTTCAGCCAGCCCTGTCAGGCGCGCCGCAACTTCCTGTTCACGCTGGTCACGTTGTTGCTGATGCTCGTCCATGGTGCCGAGCAGGCCTTCAAGGTGGCTTTCCAAAACATGCTTGAGACTGTCCAGGTCGGCCGCCTCCTGGACGCTGCTTTGCAGGCCATCGACCTGTTCGCGAATCTGCGTGTCCAGTTCCCGAGCGGCGGAGCGGCTATCGGCGTGGCCGTCGCTGGCCACCTGCAAATGGCCTTGGAACGCTTCAAGGCGTTCGTTGAGCTGCTTGAGATAGGCTTCAAATTCATGCTGGCCGCTGTCGGTGATCGCCAACATCAACACCGCCAAGTCATCCAGGATCGGCAGCAACTCGTACCAGTTCAAACCGTGGGCCAGGCGTTCGCGCATGGCTTCGGCCTGGGGTCGGTGACGCTCGGGCAGTGACAGCTCCTCCAGCAGCCCAAGGAGCGTGTCTTCGATATGTTTGGCCACGGAGCTGTAGGACGGCTCCGGCGAGTCCGGCAAAGAATACGGGCCATCAGCTTGCAGCTCGTCGGGATCGGCCTCCTCGGCCTCCAGCACGGGCGGCAGCGACAGGCTACCAATGAGCGTTTCGTCCGGCGTCTCGACCTGAGCCTGCGGCACCTCGACAAAGGCGGCGAGGGCGCTTTCCGGAGCCGGCTCGTCCACCTTAGGCTCGGAAGCGGCGGGCTCGATCCGCGCGACAGGCGTTGCAGGCGACGCCTTTTGAACAGGCGCCTCGTAGACGAACGTGTCACTGGCCGCCTCGGCGACTTTAGCTGGCACCGGGATTTCAGTTTGTGGCGCACTCGGCACTGGCACTTGCGGTGCAAAAGCGCGCAAGGCTTGTGTCAATTCCTCGGACTGCTCGGGCTCTTGGGGCTCTGCGACTGGCTTGGCCACAGCGGGCAACGGTATCGGGTTGGCGGTGGGCTCGCTGGCCACCGCCTCATCCGCAACCTCCTTGGCTCCAAACAGACGCTGCAGCAACCCCGGCCCAGGGCGCGGGGTTTCGCCGTCCGGCTCCAGGTTATCCAGCGCTTGCCGTTGCAGGCTGCTGAGTTCACTGAGCAGCAGCGGGATCTCGCGGGCCTGGCTGACGCGTCCGTCCAACTGCTTGGCGAAGGTTTTCAGTGGACGCGCCACCTCACGGGGTAGCGGCAGCTTTTGCAACTGCGCCACCAGAGACGTGAGTGCGCTGCTGATCTGGTCAACCCGGGTTTCGCGACGCTGCTCCGAATCCAATACGGCCTTTTCCAGGCGTGGCAGCAGGGCGGCGAGGGCGGCATCCATATCGTCGGTACGGACGACGTCGCGCATTTCCTTCATGCATTGGTCAACCGCGCGGTCAGTGCCTTCCGCCGCCAGGGTGCTGCGCACCAGCCCTCGACGCAGCAGGTCGAGGCGGGCAGCCCAACGGCGTTCGAGCTTTTCTTGTTGCTCGATACTTTTAAGGTATTTCTCTTTCCAGCGCTGGGCGTCGTCGCTCATGCAAGGGGTCCGCGAGGGCCTGGGCTCAACGCGGGTAATGCATCAGCCGTGAGCGAACCCGGCAGACGAATCTCTACCGCGACCGGCAGGTGATCGGAGATGGGCTGCGCCAGCACCTGCACACTCTCGAGTGTGAGGGTTGGACTGAGCAGGATATGGTCAAGACAACGTTGCGGACGCCAACTGGGAAACGTGGCTTCGGCTTGCGGCGCCAGTAGCCCGAGGTCGCGCAACGGGGAATTCTGCAGCAGGTCGCTGGCATGGGTGTTCATGTCACCCATCAGCACCTGGTGCTTGTAAGAACCAATCAGCTCACGGATGTAAGCCAACTGCATGGTGCGGGTGCGCGCACCCAGCGCCAAGTGCATCATCACCACCACCAAGGCCTCAGGGCCTTCACCAAAACGCACGAGGATCGCGCCACGCCCCTTGGGGCCTGGCAACGGGTGATCTTCGATAGCGGTTGGTTTCAAGCGGCTGAGCACGCCATTGCTGTGCTGCGCCAGGCGCCCGAGGTTGCGATTGAGTTGCTGATACCAGTAAGGGAAAGCACCTAGCTGGGCCAGATGCTCCACCTGGTTGATGTAGCCGGAGCGTATGCTGCCGCCGTCAGCTTCCTGCAGGGCGACCAGGTCGAAATCATTCAACAGGTTGCCGATTTTTTGCAGGTTGCCGGCACGCCCAGTGTGGGGCAGCAGGTGCTGCCAGCCACGGGTGAGGTAGTGCCGGTACTTCTCGGTACTGATGCCCACCTGGATGTTGAAGCTCAGCAGGCGCAGGCGGCTGTCCGCCGGCAGGCCTGTGGATTCCAGGTGATGTTCGTTGACCTGCGGATCATGCAAACCAACGACACGTTCGGTACCCCAGCGGCGCATGGTAGGCCCCTTACTTCGCTGCACGCTCTTTGGCGATCAGCTGGTCAGCCACGTTGAGGGTCGCTTCCGGACCACCGGTGGTGCCCAGGTCAAAACGGTACTTACCGTTGACGATCATGGTCGGTACGCCCTGCACGCCGTACTTCTGCGCCAGTTCCTTGGCCTGCTTGATCTGACCCTGGATCGCGAAGGAGTTGAAGGTGGCCAGGAACTTGTCCTTGTCGACACCCTGGGTGGCAACGAAGTCAGCCATTTCGTCCGGCTTGGTCAGGCGCTTGCCTTCTTTCTGGATCGCGTTGAACACGGCGTTGTGGACCTTGTGCTCTACACCCATGGCTTCCAGGGTCAGGAACAGTTGGCCGTGGGCATCCCAAGGGCCACCGAACATGGCGGGGATGCGCTTGAAGTTTACGTCGGAAGGCAGTTTTTCGACCCAAGGGTTAATGGTCGGCTCAAAAGCGTAGCAATGCGGGCAGCCGTACCAGAACAGCTCCACCACTTCGATCTTGCCAGGCACCGCAACCGGAACCGGGTTAGCCAGTTCGACGTAGGTTTTACCGGCTTCAAGCGGCACGTCGGCAGCTTGTGCAGTCATGCCGAAGAGGCTGGCAGTGACGAGAGCGGCGCTGAGGATCAGATTACGCATGCTTTACTCCTGGACAAATAAAGTCGCCTCACGCGACCTTTGTTGTGACAGGTCTACGCGGGCATGAGTTCGTTAGTGTAACGGCACCGGCCACAAAAAAGGGCGGCCTAAGCCACCCTTTTTATGCTTGCATCGATGGATTAATCGAGCGTTAACGTAGCCGCAGGCTTAGTGCAGGCCCTGGATGTACTGGGAAACCGCCTCGATGTCCTTGTTGCTCATTTTATTGGTGATGGTTTGCATGATTTTGGCATCGCCGTCATTGGTGCGATTGCCTTCACGGAAGTCCGTCAACTGCTTGGCAACATACTGCGCATGTTGGCCGCTCAAGTGCGGGAAACCGGCAGCAGCGAGGCCTGCGCCGTTAGGCGAGTGGCAACCGATGCACGAAGGCATGCCTTTTTCCAGGTTGCCACCACGGAACAGCTCTTCACCGTGGGCCACGGTTTTAGGATCGGCGGCTCCCACGCTGCCTTTCTGGCTGGCAAAATACGCCGCGATGTCTGCCAGGTCTTGATCGCTGAGGTTGGTCAGCAGGCCGGTCATTTCCAGGACCGTGCGCTTTCCATCCTTGATGTCGTGCATCTGCTTGGTCAGGTAACGTTCACCCTGGCCGGCCAGTTTAGGGAAGTTCGGCGCCGGGCTGTTGCCATCCGGTCCATGGCAAGCACCACATACGGCGGCTTTCGCCTGGCCCGCTGTAGCGTCGCCTGCAGCATGGGCAACACCGGTGATGCCCAAGGTCAACAGCAGACTCACGATCAGTTTGTTCATCAGCTAATCCAACTACGGCTAAGGGGTTTAAGAGTTATCTACCGGGTTTACTCACCATCAACTCAATGACGGCCTGGTAATCCTCAGTACTGCAGTCCATGCACAAACCACGCGGAGGCATTGCCTTGAAACCCTGGGTCACGTGTTGGACCAACGTGTCCATGCCTTGCGCCAATCTTGGCGCCCAGGCTGCCTGGTCACCCCGTTTGGGGGCGTTGGGCAGCTGACCGGCATGGCAAGCCACGCAAACTCGGTTGTACACCGCCTCCGGATCCTGTGTAGCCTGAGCGCTGTAAAGCGGAATCAGGACACCGATAGCGAGCAACCATCTGGTCATACGTCGACCATTTCAGGGTTTGAGAGCGTTTTGCGTTCTAATGCGCAATAAAGGTCTTTCGCTCCCGTGAATTTCGTCCTTCGCTGGGACAAAACACACACAAAATCTGCGGCATTATATACTGGCGCTACTGAAACGGAAACGACACCGCTTGCCGCACCCTTTCTCGGCATCGCCCACATCGGAAATCTCATGCAACTCAAGAATCCCATCCTTGGCCTGTGCCAACAGTCCACGTTCATGCTCAGCGCCGCCAAAGTTGACCAATGCCCCGATGACGAAGGCTTTGAAGTCGCCTTTGCCGGTCGCTCCAACGCTGGCAAGTCCAGCGCACTGAACACGCTGACCCACGCCAGCCTGGCACGCACCTCGAAAACCCCGGGCCGCACGCAACTCCTCAATTTCTTCAAGCTAGACGATGATCGGCGTCTGGTCGACCTGCCGGGCTACGGTTACGCAAAAGTACCTATCCCGTTGAAGCTGCACTGGCAGCGTCACCTGGAGGCTTACCTGGGTGGCCGCGAGAGTTTGAAGGGGTTGATCCTGATGATGGACATCCGTCATCCAATGACTGACTTCGACCTGTTGATGCTCGACTGGGCAGTCGCCAGCGGCATGCCGACGCACATCCTGCTGACCAAGGCCGACAAGCTCACCTACGGCGCAGCCAAGAACACCTTGCTCAAAGTGCAGTCCGAAATCCGTAAGGGCTGGGGCGACGCAATTACCATCCAGCTGTTCTCGGCCCCCAAGCGCATGGGTCTGGAAGAGGCTTACACCGTGCTGGCGGGCTGGATGGAATTGGCGGACAAGGGTGCGGAACTCGCGGAATAACTTTTCTGCGGGCAAAAAAAACCCCGGACTTCTTATGGGGAGGGGAAGTTCGGGGTTCAAGTACTGGACCGCTAGGGCGGGGTCCAGATATCTGCCAACACTTAACACAACATAGGAGCATTGAAGGGCTTCACCACCCATTCAGTAACTCTGAGTGGCACTTCACGGGTTAAGTTCCGGCAGGTTCAAAAAACTATTGGAAATAACTGACGGCGATATCTGATCTAAAGCACTCTGCCACCACCCAAGGCGACGGCAGAGCCCACGCAATTAGTGCGCTTCGTCCCAGTTGTCACCAACGCCTACGTCCACCACCAAAGGCACATCCAGTTTGGCCGCCGCACTCATGTGCTCGCGAATCTTCTCGCTGACCTCTGCCACCAGATCCTCACGCACCTCAAGCACCAGTTCGTCGTGCACCTGCAGGATCACCTTGGCGTCCAGGCCAGACTCGGCCAGCCAGTTATCCACCAACACCATCGCCTTCTTGATGATATCCGCCGCCGTACCCTGCATCGGCGCGTTGATCGCCGTGCGTTCTGCCGCAGCGCGTTCCTGAGGTTTGTTGGAGTTGATATCCGGCAAATACAGCCGACGCCCGAAGAAGGTTTCGACATAACCCTGATCAGCAGCCTGGGCGCGCGTGCGCTCCATGTACTCGCGCACACCGGGGTAGCGAGCGAAGTAAACATCGATATAAGCCTTGGCCGTCTTGGTGTCGACGCCGATGTCCTTACCCAGCTTCTGGGCGCCCATGCCATAGATCAGGCCAAAGTTGATCGCTTTGGCGCTGCGACGCTGATTGGAAGTAACCTCAGCCAGTTCAACCTTGAACACTTCGGCCGCCGTCGCCGTATGCACGTCGAGGTCGTTGCGGAAGGCATTCATCAACCCCTCGTCCTTGGACAAGTGCGCCATGATCCGCAGCTCAATCTGCGAATAGTCCGCTGCCAACAGCTTGTAGCCCTTGGGCGCGACAAACGCCTGGCGAATCCGCCGCCCTTCAGCGGTACGCACCGGGATGTTCTGCAGGTTCGGATCACTGGACGACAAGCGCCCAGTCGCCGCCACCGCCTGGTGATAAGACGTATGGATACGCCCGGTCCGTGGGTTGATCTGCTCCGGCAGCCGATCGGTGTAAGTGCTTTTCAACTTGCTCATGCTGCGGTACTGCATCAGCACCTTGGGCAGCGGATAGTCGTCCTCTGCCAGCTTGGCCAGCACTTCCTCAGCGGTAGACGCCTGGCCCTTGCCGGTTTTTTTCAGCACTGGCAAACCGAGCTTTTCGTAAAGTATCGCGCCGAGCTGCTTGGGCGACCCCAGGTTGAACTCCTCACCGGCGATCTCGAACGCCTGGCGCTCCAGCTCGACCATCTTGTCTCCCAACTCGATGCTCTGAACGCCGAGTAACGCCGCGTCCACCAGCGCACCCTGGCGTTCAATGCGCGCCAGCACCGGCACCAACGGTATCTCGATGTCGGTCAACACACTGGCCAGGCTCGGGATGGCGGTCAGTTGCGCGAACAGCTCCTGGTGCAGACGCAAGGTCACGTCCGCATCCTCAGCCGCATACGGGCCGGCTTGTTCAAGGGCGATCTGGTCGAAGGTCAGTTGCTTGGCCCCCTTGCCAGCGATGTCCTGGAAGCTGACGGTGTCGTGGTCCAGGTACTTCTTGGCCAGGCTGTCCATGTCATGTCGGGTTGC
Source organism: Pseudomonas sp. PGPPP1 (assembly GCF_002255865.1). Taxonomy (NCBI): domain Bacteria; kingdom Pseudomonadati; phylum Pseudomonadota; class Gammaproteobacteria; order Pseudomonadales; family Pseudomonadaceae; genus Pseudomonas; species Pseudomonas sp. PGPPP1. The sequence continues at coordinate 39,683 of NZ_NKIG01000021.1, forward strand.
GGTGGAGTTCAGCACGTAGGATTCGAGCATGGTGTCGAATGCGATGCCGCGCACAGTAATGCCCTGCGCCGGGTCGCCGCCGATCGCGCAGTTGGCCAGGATATTCATGTCGAACTTGGCGTGCTGGCCGACCTTGAGCTTGGCCGGGTCTTCCAGCAGCGGTTTCAGGGCCAGTAACACCGTGTCGCGGTCCAACTGCTCCGGCGCACCGATGTAGGAATGGGTCAGCGGGATGTAGGCCGCTTCGTGGGGCTGCACGGCAAAGGAAACACCGACCAATTGCGCTTGTTGCGCGTCGATACCGGTGGTTTCGGTGTCAAAAGCGAACAATTTCGCGTCATTGAGTTTCTTCAACCAAAGATCGAACGTGGCCTGGTCGAGAATGGTGGTGTAAGCCGTCTCGACCGGAGCCGCGGGAACCGCCTCGGCAACTTCTTCGGCAGGCGCGGCCTTGAGCTCGACACGCTTGGCATCGCGCTGAACCTCATCGATCCAGCTCTTGAACTCCAGCAGCGAGTACAGTTCCAGCAGTTTTTCGCGATCCGGCTCGATCAGATGCAAGTCATCCAAGCCGACATCCAGCGGCACATCGCACTTGATCGTCGCCAACTGGTAGGAAAGAAACGCCATCTCCCGATGTTCTTCGAGCTTGGCCGGAAGCGTCTTGGCGCCGCGAATCGGCAACGTCGGCACAATGTCCAACTGCTCATAAAGCTCTTTGATGCCGCCATTCACGCCGACAAGCAAGCCGGACGCAGTCTTGGGGCCAATGCCCGGAACGCCCGGAATGTTGTCGGACGAATCGCCCATCAACGCCAGATAGTCGATGATCTGCTCCGGAGCGACGCCAAATTTCTCCTTTACGCCTTCGATGTCCATCGCGCTACCGGTCATGGTGTTGACCAAGGTAATGTGCCCGTCCACCAGCTGCGCCATGTCCTTGTCACCGGTGGAGATCACCACCGGGCGGTTGGCAGCTGCACTGCTGCGGGCCAGGGTGCCGATCACGTCATCGGCCTCGACGCCTTCGACGCACAGCAACGGGAAACCCAGGGCGATCACGCTTTGATGCAGCGGCTCGATTTGCACGCGCATGTCATCGGGCATGCTGGGGCGGTTGGCCTTGTACTCGGCGTACATATCGTCGCGAAAGGTCCCACCCTTGGCGTCGAACACTACCGCGAACGGACTGTCCGGGTACTGCTTGCGCAGGCTTTTGAGCATGTTCAACACGCCCTTGACCGCACCGGTAGGCAGGCCTTTGGAGGTGGTCAGCGGGGGCAGCGCGTGGAAGGCGCGGTACAGATAAGAAGAACCGTCCACCAGGACGAGGGGGGCTTGGCTCATGAGCAGGATCAACCTTTTCGGCGGGTCAGGCGCTAGAATAGCCGGACCAATGACGACAAAGGGACAAGGTTATCATGCGTACAGTAAATCGCCTGTTGTTGACCGGCTTGATTGCACTCACTCCGATCGTGGCCTTGGCGGCAGATACTGCGCCCTCGGGCGACCCGGAAGTTACTATTCGCACGGAAGGCGACAAGACCATTCAGGAATACCGCCAGAATGGCTTCCTGTACGCGATCAAGGTGACGCAGAAAGGCTTTCCGCCGTACTTCCTGGTACGCGCGGACGGAACCGATGCGAACTTCATCCGCTCTGACCAGCCGGATATGCTGATCCCGTCATGGAAGATCTTCGAATGGAAATGACTTCTTAACTTCAATTGGCGCCGCGCACCGCGGCGCCCGTACTGGCAGTTTTAACCATGTCTGTGTTCACCCCCCTGGCTCGGCCCGAGCTGGAAACCTTTCTCGCCCCTTACGGGCTCGGCCGCCTGCTTGATTTCCAGGGAATTGCCGCCGGTAGCGAAAACACCAACTTCTTCATCAGCCTGGAACAGGGCGAGTTTGTCCTGACCCTGGTTGAACGTGGCCCCGTCGCCGAGATGCCGTTCTTCATCGAACTGCTCGACGTGCTCCACGACGCCGACCTGCCCGTGCCCTACGCCCTGCGCACCACCGACGGTGTAGCCCTGCGCGAGCTGAAAGGCAAACCGGCGCTACTGCAACCGCGCCTGGCCGGCAAACACATCAAGGACGCCAATGCGCAACACTGCGCACAGGTTGGCGACCTGCTAGGCCATCTGCACCTGGCGACACAAGGCGAAAAAGTACTCGAGCGCAAGACCGATCGCGGATTGGACTGGATGCTTAGTGAAGGCGCGCAGCTGATTTCACACCTGGCACCAGCACCGCAACGCCTGCTGCAAGACGCACTGGACGAAATTGAAGCCCACAAGGCGCAGATCCTCGCCCTGCCGCGTGCCAACATCCATGCCGACCTGTTTCGCGACAATGCGATGTTCGAAGGCACGCACCTGACAGGCCTGATCGACTTCTACAACGCCTGCTCTGGCCCGATGCTGTACGACGTGGCGATTGCCCTGAACGACTGGTGCTCGGACGCCGATGGCGTGACCGATGGCCAGCGTGCCCGCGCATTGCTGGGCGCCTATGCGGGTCTCCGACCATTTACCGCCAAGGAGGCTGAGTTGTGGCCGACCATGCTGCGCGTGGCCTGTGTGCGGTTCTGGCTGTCACGCCTGATCGCGGCTGAGTCGTTTGCAGGACAGGATGTGTTGATCCATGACCCTGCGGAGTTTGAACACCGCTTGGCGCAACGCCAGCAGGTCACGGTCCAACTGCCGTTCGCACTCTAAAGCCGAACCCGGTCAATGTGGGAGCTGGCTTGCCTGCGATAGGAGTGGGTCTGCAACAGAGATGCTGGCTGACCTGACGCTATCGCAGGCAAGCCAGCTCCCACATACGATCGGTGTTAGCCGTTAAAGCGACTCAAGACACCCGGCCAGATCATTCCCGAGCTTCTCCAACACCTGCTCATACCCCTGAGCCGTGGCCGGTGTGTACCCGCCCAACGCATCCAACTCCGCCAGCTTCACCGGCAGGCCGGCCACCAGCGTTTCCGCCAGGCGCGGACGCAACGGCGGCTCACTGAACACGCACGTCTTGCCCACTTCCTGCAAACGCGTACGCATCGCAGCCACATGCTGGGCGCCAGGCTGCACTTCGGCGGCAACACTGAACACGCCGGTGTGCTTGAGGCCGTAGGCATCTTCGAAGTAATCGAAGGCTTCATGGAACACGAAGTAAGGCTTGTCGCCAATCGATGCCAGGCGCGCTTTCAAACGCGCATCCAATGCGTCCAGACGCTCATCGAAGGCCTTCACGTTGCTCTGGTAACGCGCGGCATTGGCCGGGTCGGCAGCGCTGAGGTCGGAGGCCATGCGCGCGGCAATCACCCGGGCATTGACCGTCGAGAGCCACAAGTGCGCATCCAGGCTGCCGGGGCGGTGATCGTGGTCATGTTCGTCGGCATCGTCGGCATGGGAGTGACTATCTTCGGCGAAACGCCGCAGTTTCATCCCCGCAAGGTCCTGAACCGCCACGGTCGGCAAGCTACGCCCCTTGAGCACGCGGGGCAGGAAGCTCTCCATGTCCGGGCCGATCCAATACAGCAGGTCTGCCGACTGTACGCGCCGTACGTCGGACGGGCGCAGCGCGTAGTTATGTGGCGATGCGCCAGGCGGCAGCAGCACCTCCGGAATGGCCACGCCGTCCTGCACAGCAGCGGCAATCAACTGCAGGGGCTTGATACTGGTGAGTACCTTGACCTCGGCCTGAGCGGCGCCTGCGATGAACAAACTGGTGATGAATACGACAAAAACAGGAAAAAGTCGGGACACGATGACCACTCGATGGCGTAGGAACGGGTAACATAATAACGTCTCTATCAAATATCTGTCGCCGCTCATGCCTAAAACACCGCTTGCCAGCCGTCCCCATGACCACTCTCACTGCGTGCATACCGCGCTGTCGGAGGCCGACACCCTGTGCGCACAGAAAGGCCTGCGCCTGACCGCGTTGCGTCGCCGCGTGCTGGAACTGGTGTGGCAGAGCCACAAGCCGCTGGGCGCCTACGACATCCTCGGCGTGCTCAGCGAGCAAGACGGCCGTCGCGCCGCGCCGCCAACCGTGTACCGCGCGCTGGACTTCCTGCTGGAAAACGGCCTGGTGCACCGCATCGCCTCGCTCAACGCCTTCGTCGGCTGCAGCCACCCGGAACACGCGCACCAGGGTCAGTTCCTGATCTGCCGCGAGTGCCACGCCGCCATCGAGCTTGAACAAAAAAGCATCAGCGACGCCATCGTCAAGAGCTCCGCCGATGTCGGCTTCAAGGTCGAAGGGCAAACGGTCGAAGTGGTCGGCCTGTGCTCCGGTTGCCAGGGGGCTTGATGAGCAACGCGTTAATCCGGCTGGAACAGGTTGGGGTCACGTTCGCCGGGCAAGCCGTGCTGGATAACATCGCCCTGAGCGTGGAGCCTGGGCAGATCGTTACCCTGATCGGCCCAAACGGCGCCGGCAAGACTACCCTCGTGCGCGCCGTACTCGGCCTGCTCAAGCCAGACAGCGGCAGCGTTTGGCGTAAGCCCAAGCTGCGCGTCGGCTACATGCCGCAGAAACTGCACGTCGATCCGACGCTGCCCTTGTCCGTGCTGCGCTTCCTGCGCCTAGTGCCCGGCGTGGACCGCGCCCGCGCCCAGGCTGCACTCAAGGAAGTCGGCGCCGAACAGGTGATCGACAGCCCGGTGCAAAGCATCTCGGGCGGCGAAATGCAGCGCGTATTACTGGCCCGCGCCCTGTTGCGCGAACCGGAACTGCTGGTGCTGGATGAACCCGTGCAAGGCGTCGACGTTGCTGGCCAAGCCGAGCTGTACAGCCTGATCACCCGCCTGCGCGACCGCCACGGCTGCGGCGTGCTGATGGTCTCCCACGACCTGCACCTGGTGATGAGCACCACCGACCAGGTGGTGTGCCTCAACCGCCACGTGTGCTGCTCCGGCCACCCGGAACAAGTCAGCGGCGACCCCGCGTTCGTCGAGCTGTTCGGCAAAAACGCCCAGAGCCTGGCGATCTACCATCACCATCACGACCACGCCCACGACCTGCATGGCGCCGTGGTCGATGATCCCGCCGCACCTCATACACATGTTCATGGAGATAGCTGCAAGCATGGCTGATTTTCTGCTCTACGCCCTGCTGGCAGGCTTGGCTCTGGCGCTGGTGGCGGGCCCACTGGGCTCGTTCGTGGTCTGGCGGCGCATGGCCTATTTTGGCGACACGCTGTCGCATGCCGCGCTTTTGGGCGTGGCCATGGGCTTCCTGCTGGATGTGAGCCCGACCATCGCGGTGACCGTGGGCTGCCTGCTGCTGGCGGTGCTGTTGGTGACCCTGCAACAGCGCCAGCCGCTAGCGTCGGACACCTTGCTCGGCATCCTCGCGCCCAGCACCCTATCCCTGGGCCTGGTGGTGCTGAGCTTCATGCATGAAGTGCGCATCGACCTGATGGCCTATCTGTTCGGCGACCTGCTGGCGATCAGCACCACGGACCTTGCCTGGATCCTCGGCGGTAGCGCCGCTGTGCTCGTGTTACTGATCGCACTGTGGCGCCCACTGCTGGCGATTACCGTGCATGAAGAGCTGGCCACCGTGGAAGGGTTGCCCGTGCCGACCCTGCGCATGGCGCTGATGCTGTTGATCGCAGTGGTGATTGCTGTCGCGATGAAGATTGTCGGCGTATTGTTGATCACGTCGCTGTTGATCATTCCCGCAGCCGCCGCCCAGCGCCATGCTCGCTCACCGGAGCAGATGGCCATCGGCGCCAGCCTGTTGGGGATGCTCGCAGTATGCGGGGGCCTGGCGCTGTCCTGGTTCAAGGACACGCCGGCCGGGCCATCGATTGTGGTCGTGGCCGCCGCCCTGTTTCTGCTGAGTTTTGTCCTGCCCCGTCGAGGGGTGTAGACTTGCTCGCTTTTTGCGCAAATAGAGAGTCGCAGGAATGAAGCCGTTCACCTCCCGTTATCTGCTCCTTGCCGCATTTTCCCTGCTGCTGGGCGCCTGTCAAAGCACAACGCCCGCTGCCACCGAGGCTCCGGACGCCCGCGCTGCGGCCATCGCGCAGCTGGAACAAAACCTGGCCAGCAGCGAATTGGCCACCGCCGAGGACGAGCTTGCCGCCTTGCAGGCCCAGTCGCCCAACGACCCGACGCTGGAGCCTTACCAGCGCCAACTGGCCGAAGCCTACCTGCAGCGCAGCCAGATCGTGCTGCAAAAAGGTGATGTCAACGCCGCAGCCACCGCCCTGAGCCGTGCCCGCGCACTGATGCCCAAGGCCCCAGCACTCACCGGCGGCGTCAACAGCGCCATCAGCCACGCACGCAAAGCCGAGCTGGATAAAGCCGAGGCCGCCTTGAAAGCGGCGGAATCGAAACCGGTTGCCAAGGTCATCGACCCTGCGGCTGAAAGCACCACTGTGGCACTGAACCTCACCCATATCGAGGAACTGCGCCATCAGTTGGATGCGATTGCCACCGACGTGGTGAATTACCAGTGCGATGTGAGCATCCAGGCGCCGCGCACAGAGGATTACCCATGGCTGGCGACCTTGCTGACCAAGCGAGTGAAGCGCATTGATTCGGCGTATGACCTGAAGATTCACCGGCAGATCTTGAAGAATATCCCGGCGCAAATTGTGCTGATTCCGCGTAAAGCCGATTAAAGCATCGCAGGCAAGCCAGCTCCCACACTTGGATGTATTCACCATTCAAGTGTGGGAGCTGGCTTGCCTGCGATGGCGATCTGACCAACAACCAAAGAGTTAAGCCGGAATCGCCTTGGCCTTAGGCTCACGATCCCAAACCCGATGCTGCCCAATCGCGGCAAAGAACGCCTTGAATGCTTTCGCATCCGATCCCACGATCAGTCCCGCATCCGCCTCAAGCTTGAGCAAGTCCAGCAACGACTTCGCCTCACTGGCGACGGCAATCGCCTTAAGGTGCTTGTACGCTTCAAGGACGTAATGCAACGCGACCCCGTCGCCGCTCAGCGCTTTCACCGACTCCTTGCCCCCCGGGATGAATACCGCATCAAACGCAATGGACGGCAATCCTTCCATCGATGCATCCACCGGCAAGCTCTTGCCATCCGCCGTTGTTACCGGCGCCGACGTCGGCCCAAGCAATTTGGCATGCGCACCCTCAGCTTCCAGTGCCTTCTTCAATGCGGCGATTCCCGCACCGTCCACGCCATTCGCTGCCAGGATCGCCACCTTGCGCGTTTTGATATCCGCCGGCAGCAAGTTTGCCTGGCTCAACGCAGGCGAGCGTGCCAACGAGGTCTTGTACTCCGCCACCGTGCCTTTTTTCGGCACCGGCAAACCGAGGTTTTCAGCCACGCGCTTGGCCAGTTCCAGGTCAATATTGGCCAGAATCTCGTTCACCTGCCGTGCACGAATAAACTCGCGCTCCACCTTGCCCAGCTCAAAGCTGTAGGCCGCAATGATGTGCTCTTGCTCATGCTTGCTCATGCTGCGGAAAAACAGGCGAGCCTGGGAGAAGTGGTCACCGAACGATTCACTGCGCTCACGCACCTTATGGGCATCGATGCGCTCGTAGTACGACTCGAACCCACCGTCTTGCGCTGCCGGCGGCGTTTCTTTCGGCCAGCCGCCATCAATCGAATTGGGCTCGTACGCGGCGCGGCCCTTATCGATCACAGTGCGGTGCATGGCATCGCGCTGACCATTATGAAACGGTACTACCGGCCGATTGATCGGCAACTCGTGGAAGTTAGGGCCACCGAGACGACTGATTTGAGTGTCGGTGTAGGAAAACAGACGCCCCTGCAACAGCGGGTCATTGGAGAAGTCGATGCCCGGCACTATATGCCCAGGGCAGAACGCCACCTGCTCGACCTCGGCGAAGAAGTTGTCCGGGTTGCGGTTCAGCACCATTTTGCCGAGCGGGGTAATCGGAACCAACTCCTCTGGAATCAGCTTGGTCGGGTCCAGAATGTCAAACTCGAATGCGTGCTCCTTATCCTCAGGAATCACCTGCACGCCCAGCTCCCATTCAGGGTAATCACCGGTTTCGATGGATTCCCACAAATCGCGACGGTGGTAGTCGGTGTCTTTACCCGCAAGCTTTTGCGCTTCGTCCCACACCAAGGAACAGGTACCCGCCGTCGGACGCCAGTGGAACTTGACGAAATTGGAGACGCCTTCGGCATTGATAAAGCGAAAGGTATGTACGCCAAAGCCCTGCATGCTGCGCAGGCTTTTCGGAATCGCACGGTCAGACATGGCCCAGATGACCATATGCGCCGACTCCGGCTGCAGCGAGACAAAATCCCAGAACGTATCGTGAGCCGACCCGCCCGTAGGAATCTCGTTGTGCGGCTCAGGCTTTACCGCATGCACAAAGTCAGGAAACTTGATTGCGTCCTGAATAAAAAACACCGGCATGTTGTTGCCCACCAAGTCGAAGTTGCCTTCGTCGGTGAAGAACTTCACCGCAAAACCACGCACATCGCGCACGGTGTCGCCGGAGCCGCGGGGGCCCTGCACGGTGGAAAAACGCACAAATACCGGCGTCTTATGCCCAGGGTCACGCAGGAAGCCGGCCTTGGTCAGTGCCGAATGGTTTTCATAGCTCTGGAAATAGCCATGGGCGCCCGTGCCACGCGCATGCACGATGCGCTCGGGGATCCGCTCATGGTCAAAGTGCGTGATCTTTTCACGCATGATGAAATCTTCCAGCAGCGAGGGCCCGCGTGCGCCGACCTTCAAGCTGTTCTGGTTGTCGGAAATCTTAACGCCTTGGTTAGTGCGCAAGGCTTGGCCGGTGGCGTCCGATCGGAACTCTTCCAGGGCCTGCAACTTGGCGTTGGTGTTCTCACGGTCCAGGGTGTTGGTTCCGGCAAGTTCGCTCTTTGGCTTTTTCGTGCTCATCAGTCAAAACTCCTTATTCAGACCCAGGCACGGCACCTGGGAAATCGAGTTGCCTAAGTAGTGACTGATGGGGGTTTGGGCCGTTCCTTTTTTATGACCTTTGATCGCGTTATTGCCAAATCGCTGGTGAGATGAGAAATAAATGCTAAATAACGCTATACGGACAGGCTAAAATGCGCGCCCGGCTAACCGCTGATCCCTTTTCCATGCGCCCCACAAGGTTCGCTACGTGATCGAGTTTCATAACGTCCATAAAACTTACCGCGTCGCCGGTAAGGATATCCCCGCGCTGCACCCCACCAGCCTGACCGTCGAAAACGGCCAGGTGTTCGGCCTTATCGGTCATTCGGGCGCGGGCAAAAGCACCCTGCTGCGCCTGATCAACCGCCTCGAAGAACCGAGTGGCGGCCAGATCACGGTTGATGGCGAGGAAGTCACCGCGCTGGACGCCAACGGCCTGCGCCGTTTCCGCCAGCAGGTCGGGATGATCTTCCAGCACTTCAACCTGCTGGCGTCCAAGACCGTCGCCGACAACGTGGCGCTGCCATTGACCCTGGCTGGCGAACTGTCGCGCAAGGACATCGACCTGCGCGTGGCTGAACTGCTCGCCCGTGTTGGCTTGTCCGACCACGCCAAGAAGTACCCGGCGCAGTTGTCTGGCGGCCAGAAGCAGCGCGTCGGTATCGCCCGCGCCCTGGCGACCAAGCCCAAGATTTTGCTGTGCGACGAAGCCACCAGCGCCCTCGACCCGCAAACCACCGCCTCGGTGCTGCAACTGCTGGCCGAGATCAACCGCGAGTTGAAGCTGACCATCGTGCTGATCACCCATGAGATGGACGTGATCCGCCGTGTCTGTGATCAGGTAGCGGTAATGGATGCCGGTGTGATCGTCGAGCAAGGCTCGGTGGCCGACGTATTCCTGCACCCCAAGCACCCGACCACCAAGCGCTTCGTGCAAGAGTCCGAGCAGGTCGACGAAAACGAGCAACGCGATGATTTTGCCCACGTGCCGGGTCGCATCGTGCGCCTGACGTTCCAGGGCGAAGCGACCTACGCGCCGCTGCTGGGTACCGTCGCCCGTGAAACGGGTGTGGACTACAGCATCCTCGCCGGTCGTATCGACCGCATCAAAGACATCCCCTACGGGCAACTGACCCTCGCCGTCACCGGTGGCGACATGGAGGCGGCGTTTGCCCGCTTCACCGCCGCTGACGTCCACATGGAGGTCCTGCGCTAATGGAAGCCCTGTTGAGTTTCTTCGCCAATATCGACTGGTCGGAAATCTGGCTCGCCACCGGCGACACCATGACCATGCTGTTCGGCTCGCTGTTCTTTACCGTGGTGTTGGGCTTGCCTTTGGGCGTGCTGCTGTTCCTGACCAGCCCACGTCAGCTGTTCGAACAGAAAGGCCTGTACGCGCTGCTGTCGCTGATCGTGAACATCCTGCGCTCGCTGCCGTTCATCATCCTGTTGATCGTGATGATTCCGTTTACCGTCCTCATCACCGGCACTTCGCTGGGTGTGGCGGGTGCGATTCCGCCGCTGGTCGTAGGCGCTACGCCATTCTTTGCGCGCCTGGTGGAAACCGCCCTGCGTGAAGTGGATCGCGGCATCATTGAAGCCACGCAATCGATGGGTGCCAGCACGCGCCAGATCATCACCAACGCCCTGTTGCCCGAAGCCCGCCCCGGCATTTTCGCGGCGATTACGGTGACGGCGATTACACTGGTGTCCTACACAGCGATGGCCGGTGTCGTCGGCGCTGGAGGCCTGGGTGACCTGGCGATTCGTTTCGGCTACCAGCGCTTCCAGACCGATGTGATGGTAGTCACGGTCGTGATGCTGCTGGTGCTGGTGCAAATTCTGCAATCCGTCGGCGACAAGCTGGTGGTGCATTTTTCTCGAAAATAACGGCCATTGCCGGCCAAAAGCCGGCACATGCCCGAACAAGGAGCTTGTTGGATGAAAAAACTACTGGTTGCTTTTGCCGCCGTTGCTGCGTTTTCCGCCCACGCCGAGACCCTCACGGTCGCCGCTTCGCCGGTACCGCACGCGGAAATCCTGGAGTTCGTGAAACCTGCCCTGGCCAAAGAAGGCGTGGACCTGCAGGTCAAAGTCTTCACCGACTACGTGCAGCCCAACGTACAGGTGGCTGAAAAGCGCCTGGACGCCAACTTCTTCCAACACCAGCCGTACCTGGATGAGTTCAACAAAGCCAAGGGCACTCACCTGGTGAGCGTCGGTGCCGTGCACCTGGAGCCCCTGGGCGCCTACTCCAGCAAGTTCAAGAAGCTGGAAGACCTGCCAAGCGGTGCCAACGTAGTTATCCCGAACGACGCCACCAACGGCGGCCGCGCGCTGTTGCTGCTGGCCAAGCACAACCTGGTCACCCTGAAGGACCCGACCAACATCCTGTCGACCATCAAGGACATCACCGCCAACCCTAAAGGCCTGAAGTTCCGCGAGCTGGAAGCCGCCACCCTGCCGCGCGTACTGACCCAGGTCGACCTGGCGCTGATCAACACCAACTACGCCCTGGAAGCCAAGCTGGACCCTTCCAAGGACGCACTGGTGATCGAAGGCAACGACTCGCCTTACGTGAACATCCTGGTAACCCGCGAAGACAACAAAGACTCGGACGCCGTGAAGAAGCTGGTAGCAGCGCTGCACACCCCGGAAGTGAAAGCGTTCATTCTTGAGAAGTACAAAGGCGCGATTCTGCCGGCGTTCTGATGTAACTCGATCTCCCAAACACCGGAGATCAAAAAATGTGGGAGCGGGCTTGCTCGCGAACGCACAGTGTCAGTCGATAGATCCGTGACTGAGACACCGCATTCGCGAGCAAGCCCGCTCCCACATTTGTTTTGTGTTGCTAGCTACTTGCGCTGCAGCAACCCAGGCAACTGCGCCACCAACTTCTGGTTATTCAACGGCGCCCGGATGAACCCACGCTGCGTCCCATCCGGCCCGATCACCGCCAGGTTGCCGCTGTGGTCCACGGTGTAGTTCGGCTTGCTGGTATCGGCCGGGATAAACGGAATGCTCACCGCATTCGAGACCTTCTGCACATCGTCCACATTCGCGCCCGTCAGGCCTTCAAATTGTGGGTCGAAGTAACCCAGGTACTGCTTGAGCTGGGTTGGCGTATCGCGATGCGGATCGACGCTCACCAGGATCACCTGCAACTTATCCACAACGTCCTTGGGCAGCTCGCTCTTGATCTGGCGCAGTTGGGCGAGGGTGGTAGGGCAAATGTCCGGGCAGAAGGTGTAGCCAAAGAACAGCAGGCTCCACTTGCCCTTCAACTCGTTGACCACCACGGGCTGGCCGTCCTGGTTTGTCATGGTCACCGGCGGCAGTTGGCGACTTTGCGGCAGCAGGATGATGCCAGCGTCGATCAACGCAGTGGGGTCACCCTGGCCTTTGCCACTGAGTACTTTGTTGACGGTCAGGCCCATGATCAACGCGACGATGGCCACCAGGATAAAGACGGTTTTTTGAGTTCGGGTCATAGGTTCAACAATAGGTAGTGGTCTACGAGCAGGGCGATAAACAGCAACAGCAGGTACCAGATAGAGTACTTGAAGGTGTTGATCGCCGCGTGCGGCTGAGCGCCACGGTACAACACCCAGGCCCATTGCAGAAAGCGCGCGCCCAATACCAGTGCACACGCCAGGTAGAGCAGGCCGCTCATGTGGATGACATACGGCATCAGGCTCACCGCCAGCAGGGCGAAGGTGTACAGCAGGATATGCACCTTGGTGTAGTGCTCGCCGTGGGTGACCGGCAGCATGGGAATATCGGCCTTGGCGTATTCCTCCTTGCGATGGATGGCCAGCGCCCAGAAGTGCGGCGGGGTCCAGGCGAAAATGATCAGCACCAGCAACAGGGGTTCGGCGCTGACATGGCCGGTGACCGCGACCCAGCCCAACAACGGCGGTGCCGCACCGGCCAGGCCGCCGATGACGATATTCTGCGGCGTCGCTCGCTTGAGAAAGCCGGTGTAGATCACCGCATACCCGAGCAACGAAGCCAACGTGAGCCACGCCGCCAGGGGGTTGGTGAACGCCAGCAGCAGGGCCAACCCCGCAACCGCCAGAAACAACGCAAACGCCAGCGCCGCCAGCGGCGACACACGCCCCTCGGCCAGTGGCCGCTTGTGCGTACGCGCCATCACCGCATCGATGCGCCGATCCACCACATGATTGACCGCCGCCGCGCCACCGGCACACAGGGCAATCCCCAGATTGCCGAACACCAGCACCGTCCACGGTACCCCGGCGCGGGTCGCGAGGAACATGCCGACCAGAGAGGTGATGAGCATCAGCACCACCACTTTCGGCTTGGTCAGCTCCAGATAGTCGCGCCACAGCGCCTGGCGATGACGCGCGCCGATCAAGGCCGCCATGGCATCTCTCCTTTAAGGGTAATCAGGCCCGATACGTGTTTGCGCGGGATAAAGCGCCAGCCAAACGGCAGTTGGTTGCGCACCCGGACCAGACTGGTGCGGGCGTGGTAATTGACCAGCACCAACGTCAGTAGCAACGCCGCGCCGCCTGCGTTGTGCGCCACCGCCACCGGCAGTGGCAGGTGGAAATACACGTTGCTCAGGCCCAGGCAAATTTGTGCAGCCAGGGCGATCAGCAACAAGCCTGCCAGACGCGTCATGCCCACCACCTTGAGCTGCCAGGCCAGGCCCAGCAATACCAGCGAGACGATGACGGCGCCAACGCGATGGGTCAGGTGAATTGCCGTCCGCGCCTCGCTGTCCAACTGCCCGCCCAGGTAGTTGGGGCCGATGTGCTGGGTGAGATGAAAGCCATTGGCAAAGTCCGCCGCCGGCCACCACTCGCCATGGCAGGTCGGCAGGTCGATACACGCCACCGCCGCATAGTTCGAACTGACCCAGCCCCCCAGCGCAATCTGCCCGATCACCAGCACCAAGCCAGCCGTCGCCCAATACTGCAGGCGCTTGGGCACAATCAACGCAGGCAATACGCCGGACAAGCGCAACGTCAGCAGAAACAACAGGCTCAAGGTGGCAAAACCGCCCAACAAATGGCCCGTGACCACTTGCGGCCACAGCTTCAACGTCACCGTCCACATGCCGAAGGCAGCCTGCGCGAACACCACCGCCAACACGAACAGCGGCAACTTCACCGGCTGGCCCGGATCACGCCGATGGCTCCACGAACGCGCGGCTAACAGCACGATCAGCAGCCCCAACGTGCCGGCAAAGTAACGATGCGTCATCTCGGCCCAGCCTTTGTCGGCCTCCACCGGCGTGTCAGGAAAATGCAGCTCGGCATGCGCCAGCTGGGCTTCGCTCTGCGGCACGCTGATAAAACCGTAGCAACCCGGCCAGTCCGGGCAACCCAGGCCCGCATGGGTCAGACGGGTATAGGCACCCAACAGCACGACAATCAGCGCCAGCAAGGTGGCAAACAACGCGAGGCGAAATCCAGGTTTGGCCATGACGATGCCCTTATCCGATGTTCGACAGTTTCAACAGCAACCGCAGGTCGTTGAGCAGGTCCTTGCCTTTTACCTTCGCGTCATAGCGCAACACCAAGTTGCCATGAGGGTCGATGATCCACAGCTGCGCATCACACGGCGCGGCGGCGTTCTTGGTGAAGGTCGTCAGGTCGAGCGGATAGCGCTGTAGCTGCGGGTATTCAGCCTTGAGCTTGGCCTCATATTCGGTGCTCACCGGCTGGGCGCTGGCCAAGGCATGGCTGGCGCGGGACGCATCACGGCCCAGACTGATTTGCAGCTGGCGCGCGAGGTACACCAGTTGCTGGCAATCGGCGGCGCAGGCAGTAGGGGCAGTCACCAGCAGTTGCCAGCGATCTTCGTCGGCCTGCACGCCAATATCGGCGCGGGTCTGGCCATTGCCAATCATCTCGCCGTGATAACTGCGGCTGTCCGGCACCCAGAACTGCAATTTGTACATGAAGGTGGCCAGCGCCATCGGGCCGATCACCATCATCAGGATCAGGATCAACTGCCAACGGCCTTTGCGCCGGTCGGGCACCTCAGACACGTTGAGTGGATTCATGGCCGCTCCCATGGGGCTTCTCCTTTTTTGTGGTGTGCCATCCGAGGTAGAGGTAAAGCGCCAACAGCGCCAGCGACATGGCGAACCACTGCACGGCATACCCCAGGTGTTTTTCCGGGCCCATGGCGACAACGGCCCAGTCGGTGTCGTACGTACCGGGGCCGGGCTCGGCACGCAGCTCGTAGGCAAAACCGCTGCGGCCCAGCTCAGCCCACAGGGCAGCGGGATGCAGGGCAGTAAGCAAACGCGGCCATTGCGCGGTGACCGGGTCGGCGTGCAACTGGAAGGTTTCGCCGGGGGCCACGTAGACCCAGGCATCGAGATTCAACGGCTGCTCAGGCGTTGTGAAAGCGGGCGGGGTGCGCCGGTCTGGCCAAGGTAACCAGCCGCGGTTGAGCAACAGCCACAGGCCACTGGCCTGGTCGTGGAAAGGTTGCAGCAGCTCGACGCCCGCCTTGCCATCGCGCATGCGATTGTCGAGCAGCACACTGTGTTCGGCGTCGAACTGCCCACGCAGCCGGACGCGGCGGAACGCCGGATCAGCCATCTCGTCAAGTTGCGTGCTATTGACCGGCTCAGCCACGCGCCGCTGCGCATAGCTGTCCACCAGCAGCTGTTTTTCATGGCCACGGGACAGCTGCCAGAACCCGAGGCCGACCATCAGCGGCAGCAGCACCAACACCACCAGCGTCGGTGCAAGCCCTGGGCGAAAGCGTTTTGTGGCGCTGGCTATACTTGTTTTCATTGCCTCGCCCTCCCGATAAAAAGCCCCGGAGCCAGACCATGCTCAAAGCCGCCATTGCCCTGATGCTGATCGCGACCGTCGTGAGCCTGTTCAGTGGCTTGTTCTTCCTGGTCAAGGACGAGGGCAACTCCAACCGCCTCGTCAACGCCCTGACCGTGCGCGTGGTACTGGCCGTGATCACCCTGGCACTGATCGCCTGGGGGTTCTTCAGCGGTCAGTTGGTGTCTCACGCCCCCTGGTAACCCCCTTCACAACACATACACGAAGAAAAACAGCCCGATCCACACCACATCCACAAAGTGCCAATACCAACTGGCGGCCTCGAACCCGAACTGGTGCTCGGCATTGAAATGCCCGCGCAGGATGCGCATCAGCATCACAAACAAAATGATGGTGCCGATGGTCACGTGGGCACCGTGGAACCCGGTGAGCAAGAAGAACGTCGCGCCGTACACACCCGAACCCAAGGTGAGGCCCAACTCCTTGTAGGCGTGGATGTATTCCTCGGCCTGAAAGCCCAGGAACGCCCAACCCAGCAACACCGTCAGCGCCAGCCAGATTTTCAGCGCGCTGCGATGGCCTTTGCGCAATGCATGGTGGGCGATGGTGATGGTCACGCTGGAACTGACCAGCAGAATCGTGTTGATCAGCGGCAGGCCCCACGGACTGATGGTGCCTTCCGGTGGCGGATACAGTTTGGGATCGGGGTTGTTGAGCAGCGGCCAGGTGAACTGGAAGTCCGGCCACAGCATGTGGGCGATGCCTTTATGACCTTCACCCCCCAGCCACGGGCCGGACATGTGCCGGACATAAAAAAGTGCACCAAAGAATGCGATAAAGAACATCACCTCGGAAAAGATGAACCAGGTCATGCCCCAGCGAAACGAGCGGTCCATCTGCGGGCTGTACAAACCGGCACGGCTTTCCTTGATCACCGCGCCGAACCAGCCGAACAGCATGTAGGCCAGCAGCAGGCCACCGACGAAAAAGATCCACGGCCCGTGGGATTCCGGGCGCGCCGCCTTGAGGTCGTTGAACCACACGCCCAGGCCGTACACCGTGATCAACATGCCAAACGTGGCAATTATTGGCCATTTGCTTTGCACTGGTACGTAGTACGTATCATGAGACGACATGTATTCGCTCTCCTGATTGAGGGGCCAAACAGTAGCTAGCCGCCGGTGTGGACGGCCACCGGCGGTTGGCGCGCAGTGATATCAAACAGCGTGTACGCCAGGGTCAAATGCTTCACATCCTTGGGCATCGCCCGGTCGACGATGAAGCGCACAGGCATCTCGATACGCTGGCCGGGTTGCAACACTTGCTGGGTGAAGCAAAAACATTCGGTCTTGTGGAAGTACATCGCTGCTTCGGCCGGGGAAATGCTCGGTACGGCCTGGGCTGTCATGGCCTTGTCGGTGGGGTTGTAGGCCACAAAAAGCATCTCGGTGACGGCCCCTGGGTTGACCACCACTTCGTCGGCCTTGGAATGAAACTCCCAGACCATGTCGATAGCGTTGGTCGACAGGAATTGCACTCGCACCTGCCGCGAAGGGTCGACAACCTGCTCGCCTTCGTACTGCCCGGCGGTCTTGCCGTTGATGCCGAATGCCTTGCACATCACGTCGTAGATCGGCACCAGGGCAAAGCCGAAGGCGAACATGGCCAGCACCAGAATCAGCAGGCGCGTGACCAGGCGTTTGAGCGGCACGGAGTCAGCCATGACACTCACCTACTGTGGGAGCGGGCTGAGTGGCCAGGGTGTTCATTTGACCTCCGGCGGCGTAGTAAACGTGTGATAAGGCGCGGGCGAAGGAATGCTCCACTCCAGCCCTTCAGCCCCATCCCACGGCTTGGCCGGAGCAGGTGGGCCGCCACGGATGCACTTGATCACGATGAACAGGAAGAAGATCTGCGTGGCACCAAACATGAACGCGCCAATCGACGACACCATGTTGAAGTCGGCGAATTGCAGGTTGTAGTCGGGCACCCGGCGCGGCATGCCGGCCAGCCCCACGAAGTGCATCGGGAAGAACGCCATGTTCATGCCCACGAAAGACAGCCAGAAGTGCAGCTTGCCCAGGGTTTCGTCGTACATGTGGCCGGTCCATTTCGGCAGCCAGTAGTAGGCCGAGGCGAAGATGCCGAAGATCGCACCGGGCACCAGTACGTAATGGAAATGCGCCACCACGAAGTAGGTGTCGTGGTACTGGAAGTCCGCCGGGGCGATCGCCAGCATCAGCCCGGAGAAGCCGCCGATGGTGAACAAAATCACAAAGGCCACCGCGAACAGCATTGGCGTCTCGAACGTCAGCGAGCCTTGCCACATGGTGCTGACCCAGTTGAACACCTTCACCCCGGTGGGCACGGCGATCAGCAGCGTGGCGTACATGAAGAACAACTCGCCCACCAGCGGGATACCCACCACGAACATGTGGTGCGCCCATACGATGAATGACAGGAACGCGATGCTCGCCGTGGCGTAGACCATCGAGGTGTAGCCGAACAATGGTTTGCGCGAGAAGGTCGGGATGATCGAGCTGACGGCGCCAAAGGCCGGCAGGATCATGATGTACACCTCGGGGTGGCCGAAGAACCAGAACACATGCTGGAACAGCACCGGGTCACCGCCACCGGCCGCGCTGAAGAAGCTGGTGCCGAAGTGAATGTCCATCAGCATCATGGTCACGCAGCCTGCCAGCACCGGCATCACCGCGATCAGCAGAAACGCGGTGATCAGCCAGGTCCATACGAACAGCGGCATTTTCATCAACGTCATGCCGGGCGCGCGCAGGTTGAGGATGGTGGCGACCACGTTGATCGCGCCCATAATCGAGCTGATGCCCATCAGGTGAATCGCAAAAATGAAGAACGTCACGCTTTCCGGCGCGTAGGTAGTGGAGAGCGGGGCGTAGAAGGTCCAGCCGAAATTCGGCCCGCCGCCAGGTGTAAACAGCGTGGAGACCAGCAGCAGGAACGCCGCCGGCAGCAACCAGAAGCTGAAGTTGTTCATGCGCGGCAGGGCCATGTCCGGCGCGCCGATCATTAGCGGGATCATCCAGTTAGCCAGGCCGACGAACGCCGGCATCACCGCGCCGAACACCATGATCAGGCCGTGCATGGTGGTCATCTGGTTGAAAAACGCCGGCTCCACGATCTGCAAGCCGGGCTGGAACAGTTCGGCGCGGATCACCATGGCGAACGAACCGCCGAGCAAGAACATGGTGAAGGCGAACCACAGGTACATCGTGCCGATATCTTTGTGGTTGGTGGTCAGCACCCAGCGCATCAGGCCTTTGGCGGGGCCGTGGGCATGGTCGGCGTGACCATGGTCATCGATCACAGTGCTCATGGCCGTTCTCCTGCAAGCGAGTGGGCGGGGCGGTTCGGGGCAAAGGCTCTGAGCGCGGTCATTTGCTTTCTGCCTGTTTCAGAGCCAACACATCCTTTGGCGTGACCATGTCGCCTTTGTTGTTGCCCCAGGCGTTGCGTTCGTAGGTCACCACGGCGGCGATATCCACTTCCGACAACTGCTTGCCGAAGGCCGCCATGGCGGTGCCGGGTTTGCCGAAGTAGACGCGGTGCAGGTGGTCTTCCTTAGGCCCGGTTGCGATTGGCGAGCCTTTCAGCGCCGGGAACATCGGCGGCAGGCCTTGGCCTTCAGCCTGGTGACAGGCCACGCAGGTGGTGTGGTAGACCTTGTCGCCACGGGCCACCAATTCTTCCAGCGTCCACTCTTTGGAGGTCAACTCTTTGAGCTTGGCGGCTTCTTCCTTACGCTCGCCGAGCCAGGTGTCGTAGTCCGCCTTGGACTTGACCTCGACCACGATGGGCATGAACCCGTGGTCCTTGCCGCACAGTTCGGCGCACTGGCCACGGTAGATGCCGGGTTTCTCGACGCGGGTCCAGGCCTCGTTGACGAAGCCGGGGATCGCATCGCGCTTGACCGCAAAGGCCGGCACCCACCAGGAGTGGATCACGTCGGCAGCCGTCACCAGGAAACGCACTTTGGCCCCTACCGGCAACACCAGCGGCTGGTCGACTTCCAACAGGTAATGTTCGCCTTTCACGGCCTGGTTATGGATTTGCTCGGCGGGTGTGGCCAGGTTGCTGAAGAACTCCACGTCCTGGCCCAGGTATTTGTAATGCCACTTCCACTGATAGCCGGTGACCTGGATATCGATATCCGATTCACTGCTGTCGTAGATGTTGATCAGGGTCTTGGTTGCCGGAATGGCCATGGCCACCAGGATCAGCAAGGGCACCACGGTCCAGAGGATTTCCACGGTCGTGCTCTCGTGGAACTTCGCCGCCACCTGGCCCGTGGACCGGCGGTGCAGGATCATCGACCAGAACATCGCGCCAAACACGACGATGCCGATCACCACACAAATCCAGAAAATGGTCATGTGCAGGTCAAACACGGCGTGACTAACCTCTGTAGCCCCTGGCGCCATATTCGTTGTCCAGGCGGCGTGCGCCTGGCCGAATACCGACCACAACAGGAGGCCCATCCAAACGTGTGGATGTCGCGTCATTGCGGGTTCCCCTTATCGTTCTTGTTATCCCGCCGGTTTGCACCTGCGTCGAAGGGAGCGGCTTCCATACTGCTTACAACCGCTTAGCCTCACCTGCTTATGCAGTCTGGCGTCATCAGCTAATTGCGTACAAACCCGAGTATAGACAGGCTCTGCAACCCCGCAATGTGTAGGGACAAATGAGTAAAAACAGACGGGCGGAGCCAATAAAACCGGGGGCGGAATCGTTTATCCGACGAACGATGGCAATTCGATATAACAGGGGCGCATAACCATGAAATAATTATGACAAATGCGTCTTAGGCGCTCGTATAAACGAGCTACCTTATCCTCTCCCTTTTCCTACGCCTGCATCACTGGAGCCTTCATGAACACCGCCGCATTGCGCGAGCAGATTTCCCGTGCCCATCAACACGAAGCCAGCACGGGCCAGCTTGCCCAGCAACTGGAAACCCAATTGCCGCACCTGCATTCGGCCATCTCCCTGGCTGACGGTGATCGCAACATCGTTATGACCCGCTTCGTCACCGCCTACATCGACCTCGTCCCGGATTTGCTTGACGCCGCCAACGACGTGGCCCGCGAGGCCGGTATTGAAAGCCAGATCAAGCCGGTGCTGAAAATTGCCGAGCATTTCTTCCTGCAACCGCCCGCGATCTTGGCCGGCCATGTAGGGCTCGATGGCCTGCTGGACGAAGCCTACCTGGCTCACCGTTTGGTGGAAGAGGTCAACGATCTGTATATCAAGCACTTCGGCCAGCCGTTGATTCCAGCGGACACTACTGTGGCCAACTTGATCGCCCACCAACTAATCGGCGAAGAATTCGCCAACCAGTTGGATGAAGCGGTGCATTTGGCAGTGGATGAGATGCTCAACGAAGACAGCTTTGCGCTGGAGTCGGTGGAGGCCTACCGCGAGACGCTCAAGAGCCCGAATACGGAAGCGGCGTGGAAGCGTTGGCCGTGCCTGTCGCGGCAGTTGGGGGTTGAGTTGGCACTGGATCAGCCGGCTTAAATTTCGAAGTCGATAGCGATCAAATGTGGGAGCCGGGCTTGCCCGCGATGGCGGTGGACCAGTCAGCTATTTTTTGACTGACCCACCGCCATCGCGGGCAAGCCCGGCTCCCACAGTGTTTTGGGGTGCTCAGACTATCGCCGAACCTATCCCTGTAGTCATCCGCACCCGACCTTCCAACCGACGCTTCAACCCCCGCGCTTCAATCACCAGCTTCGAGCCTTTCGCCGCGTTGGCTCGCCCCCATTCCTCCAGCAGCTCCAGGCAGGAATGGTCGATGTAACTCAGGTTATTCAGCGGCACATGCACTGTGGTCCCCGCCGGTACCGTCGACAGCACCTGGGTCAGTGCCGGCACTTTCAAAAAGGTCGCCGCACCGGTCAATCGCAGCTCCATCTCGCCGTCCTGGGGCAAATCAATCAGGCTGACTTTCAACCGTGATGCCTTGAACGCCAACTTCACCAACGTCAGCCCGAAGCCCACCAGCACACCGGTCAGCAGGTCGGTGAAGATGATCGCCAGCGCAGTGGCGGCATAAGTGAACATCGGCATCCGTCCATATCGTCCCAAGGCCTTGAACGCTTTGAGGTCCACCAGCTTGATCCCGGTGTACACCAACACACCCGCCAGGCTCGCCACCGGAATGCTTTGCAGCACGCTCGACAGCAACAACACGAACGCCAGCAGCCACAGGCCATGGAACATCGCCGACAGCCGCGTGGTGGCGCCCGCCTGTACGTTGGCCGAACTGCGTACGATCACGCCGGTCATCGGCAACGCACCGACCAGTCCGCAGAGCATGTTGCCGACACCTTGGGCGGACAATTCCTTGTCGAAATCAGAACGCTGGCCGCTGTGCATGCGGTCAACCGCTGCGGCGGAAAGCAGGGTTTCCGCACTGGCGATAAACGCCACGGCAAATGCCGCGATCAGCAGTTGCGGATCAGCCAGGTTCAGCAGGTCGCTGGGGCGCAGCCAGTCGATAGCATCGGCGAGGTTTTCCGGGACTTCCACACGCTTGACCTGCAATGCCAGCAGCAGGCTGACCGCAGTGGTCAGGCCCACGCCCAACAGGGCACCGGGCACAAAACGCAGGCGTGCCGGGCGCAATTTGTCCCACAGGTACATCACCAGCATGGTCGACAACCCAAGCAAACCTGCCTGCCAACCCAGGCTTGGAATGGCCTGTGCCACTGCCGCCGGAAAGCCAGCCAGGTTATCCAGCCCGGAAGGCTTGGGCGCGCCATCGAGCATCACGTGGATCTGCGACAGCACAATCAGCACACCGATCCCCGCCAGCATGCCGTACACCACCGCCGGCGCCGTAACACGAAACCAGCAGCCGAGGCGCAAGCGCCCCGCCACCAGTTGCAAAAAGCCCGCCAGCAGCAGAATCGGCCCGAGCATCAACATGCCGTGTTGGCGCACCAACTCGAACACCAACACCGCCAAGCCTGCCGCCGGACCACTGACCTGCAACGGCGACCCCGCCAGCCAACCCACCACCAAGCCCCCGATGATGCCGGTAATCAGGCCCTTGGCCGGCGGCATCCCGGACGCAATCGCGATCCCCATGCACAAGGGCAGGGCGACCAGAAACACAACCACGGAGGCGAGCAGCTCCCGTGGCAGTACAGCTTTCAATTGAGCAGCACGCATGATGACTCTCCCGAGGCATTCGCCGGGCGTGGCAACGCCTGGCTGCTCTAATGGCAGCCATCGCGTTACCCGGCAGGGAAGTGTTTTAGAAGCGCGCTTTAGGCGTCGCGGAAGGAATCGGGCCTTCGCCGCTCAACGGTCGGAACGCCGATTGATCCGCATCGTAGGCCCGGATCTCGCTGGTCTCGATGTTGTAGATCCAACCATGGATAAACAAATGACCATTGGCCATGCGCGAAGCCACGGAAGGGTGGGTGCGCAGATGTTGCAGCTGGGCGATGACGTTTTCTTCGGTCAGCACCTTCATGCTCTCGCCTTCATTGGCGCAGTCGCAGTTGTCGTGAACCATGGTCTTGGCGACCTCGGCATGCCGCAGCCAAGCCTTGACCGTCGGCATCTTCTCCAGGCTGTCGGGGTTGAGCACCGCGCGCATGGCGCCGCAATCGGAATGCCCGCAGACAATGATGTGCTGCACGCCCAACGCCAATACGGCGTACTCGATGGCCGTCGACACACCGCCGTTCATCTGCCCATAAGGCGGCACCACGTTGCCGACGTTACGGGTCACGAACAGATCACCCGGGGAGCTTTGGGTGATCAGCTCGGGCACGATGCGCGAGTCGGCACAGGTAATGAACATCGCCCGCGGGCTCTGGGCCGTGGCGAGTTTCTTGAAGAGTTCTTCCTGCTGGGGGAAGACGTCGTGATGGAAATGCAAAAAGCCGTCAACGATATGCTGCAGCGCTGCATCGGCGGATTCCGCCACCTGAGGGGCTGAAGCCGACGCAGCCAACGGCTGTTTATCCTTGTCACTCATGATTCATCCTCTTGATTAATGCAGGGGAGTGTTCAGGTTAGTCCGGCGCCAAGCAGAAAAATTTCCTACAACGACGACGCCGACTCGTCAGTCACTCGATGAACAAGGTAACCGCCGAAACTTAACTCAAACTGAATGAACCGCTCTAGAACGCGGCTTTCAGTGATGTCATAACGCGACTATTCCTACAGGAACGGTGCATTCTTCCCTATCAGTCTACAACAATGCCATCTGCCTGCCCGGAGGGCAGAACGCCGTGCAGTCCAGATTGAAACCCTCCCGACGATTGAGCCCCAACCGCTTGATCGCCTTGCTGAAGCGCTGGGCCAGCAAATCGGCAAATGGCCCCTCGCCACGCATGCGCACGCCGAAGCGACTGTCGTACACCTCGCCGCCGCGCACCTGGCGCACCAAACTCATCACGTGGGCCGCGCGCTGAGGGTAATGCGCCGCCAGCCACTCCTCGAACAGCGGCGCCACCTCCAGCGGCAGGCGCAGCATCATGTACGCCGCACTTTGCGCGCCGGCTGCATGGGCTTCTGTGAGCAGGCTCTCCAGCTCACTGTCGTTGATCATCGGGATCATCGGCGAACACAGCACGCCCACCGGGATACCCGCCTCGCGCATTACCCTGATTGCCCGCAGCCGCGCCTTGGGTGCTGCGGCACGTGGCTCCAGGATGCGCTTGAGCTCGTCGTCCAGGCTGGTGAGGCTGATCATCACCGCCACCAGGCGCTGCTTGGCCAACTCGGTCAGCAGGTCGAGATCGCGCAGTATCAGCGAGCCCTTGGTGATGATAGTCACCGGGTGCCGGTAGCGCAGCAGCACTTCGAGGGTTTGTCGGGTGATCGTGTACTCACGCTCGATAGGCTGGTACGGGTCGGTATTAGAGCCCAGGTTGATCGGCGCACACACGTAGCCAGGCTTCGACAGTTGCTGCTCCAGCACGTCGGCGGCATTGCTCTTGGCGATCAGCTTGGTTTCGAAGTCGAGCCCCGGCGACATGTCCCAATACGCATGGCTGGGCCGCGCATAGCAGTAGATACAGCCATGCTCGCACCCACGATAGGGATTGATCGAACGGTCGAACGGCAAGTCCGGAGAGTTGTTGCGGGTGATGATGGTCTTGGCCGTTTCGATGCGCACCTCAGTGCCCTGGGTAGGCGGGACTTCCTGATACCAGCCGTCGTCTTCGGCCACGCTGACGGTAGGCGCAAAGCGGTTATACAGGTTGGTGGCCGTGCCCCGGCCACGGGGCGGCAGCGGAGTAGACATGAAAACGCCTCGATACTGTTTTTATATACAGTATCGAGGCGCATGCGTTCTGACCAGTGCCGTTTGGCAGTCAGGCAAGCATCAGTGCTTTTGTGTCACCTGGCCAAGGTCATCGCCCGAGGTGGTGCGCATATCGTTCTTGCGCAGGTCCGCCACGTCACCGGCTTTCACGGAGGCGCCCTTATTGCCCCAACTGCCACGGACGAAACTGACCACATCCGCCACTTCCTGGTCCGACAGGCGCCATGCAAACGCGGGCATGGTGAAGGTGGACGGTGCTGCGTGGGTTGCCGGCAAGGTGCCGCCATTCAACACGATGTTGATCAACGACGTGGCATCCGCCGTCTGCAGCACCGGGTTGCCCGCCAATGCCGGGAACACCCGCGTGTAACCATGCCCATCGGTACGATGGCAGGCCGCGCAGTTGTCGATGTACACCGACGCACCCGGCTTGCTGTCATCACCCTTCCACAGCGCCTCAGCGACCTGTTTGTCGTACTGATGCGGCTGATCCTTCGGATCGATTGCCGGCAGGCTCTTGAGGTAGCGCGCGATGGCGGTCAGGTCGTCTTGCGACATGTACTGCATGCTATGCACCACCACATCGCTCATGCCGCCAAACACCGCGCTGCGGTCACTGCGACCGGTCTTGAGGAATTGCACCAGTTGCTCTTCGCTCCAACTGCCGAGACCGTCCTTGTGATCGCCACGCAAGCTCTTCGCGATCCAACCCTCCAGCGGTGCGCTGCCAGACAGGAAAGCGCTGCCGTCGGTCGCGCTCAGGGCTTTTTCCTGCATGGTAAGGGCCCGTGGCGTATGGCACGCGCCGCAATGGCCAAGGCCTTCGACCAGATAGGCGCCCCGGCTTACGACCGGATCAGTAGCCGCTTGGGCCTGGTGCTCCTCGACCGCTGGCGCAAACATCCAACGCCATGCCGCCAGCGGCCAACGCATGCTCAAGGGCCAGGGAATATCGCTGTCCTTGTTCGCTTGCGCGACGGGCTCCACCCCTTTCATAAAGTACGCGTACAAGGCCTGCATATCGCTGTCGCTGACGCGTGCATAGGACGGATAGGGCATCGCTGGGTAAAGCGTACTACCGCTTTTGGCGACGCCATGGCGCACAGCCTTGTCGAAGTCTTCAAAGCTGTAGTCGCCCAGGCCCGTCTTGTCCGGGGTGATGTTGGTGGAATAGATCACGCCAATCGGGGTTTCCATCGGCAGGCCGCCCGCAAAGGGCTTGCCGCCTTTGGCAGTGTGGCAAGCCACGCAGTCACCGGCGCGGGCCAGGTATTCGCCCTGTTTGATCAGGTCGGTGTCGGCGGCGCTGACCGAGCAGCTGCTGAACAACGCCAGGGAGGCGATAACGAATGCTTTCATGGTCATCGCTCCTTATGCCTGAACCAGTGGGCCGGGGTTTTTCAGGTATTGCTCGCGGATCGCCCGCGCCGACCAGTAGGTCAATGCCGCCACCAAGCCCGTAGGGTTGTAGCCCAGGCCTTGTGGGAAAGCGGATGCGCCCGGCACAAATACGTTGTGTACATCCCAGCATTGCAAGTAGCGGTTCAATGCGCTGGTCTTCGGGTCGGTACCCATGATCGCGCCCCCGTTTAGGTGGGTGGTCTGGTACGACGCAGTATTGAAATGCTCACCGACCTTTTTGCCGAGCAAGGCAATGGCCTTGGGGCTCATCGCTTCGGCGACCTTGCTCATTTTCTCGACCATGAAGCGGTTCATCTTGATGTCGTTTTCCTGCCAGTCGAATGTCATCCGTAGCAGCGGCAGGCCGTAGGCATCGCGGTACACCGGGTCCAGATCAAGGTAGTTGCCCCGGTAGGATTGATGTGCACCGTGGGCGTCCATCGATACCTGGTGGGTGTAGTAATCGGCGGTGGCGCGCTTCCACGCGCTGCCCCACGCCGGCGTGCCCGGCGGGTTGGACGTACCGGCAATCGGCCGGCTTCCGGCCTGGTTGACCCACATCGGCGAGCCGCCCACAAAACCATGAGGGCCGTGGTCGAAGTTATCCGCGTTGAAGTCATCGATGGCCACGCCATTGCCGCCGGCACCAATAAAGTTATTGGTGTGGGTGTCCTTGTCGAAGAACGCCTTGATGGTGGCCATGTTCTGGTAGGCAAAGTTGCGGCCTACCACGCCCTCGTTGGTAATCGGGTCGTAAGGCTTGCCGATACCCGAGAGCAGCATCAGGCGCACGTTATGGAACTGGAACGCACCGAGGATCACCAGGTCCGCCGGCTGCTCGCACTCGCGGCCCTGGGCGTCGACGTAAGTCACGCCGGTAGCCTTGCTCTTGGTGCTGTCGAGGTTGACCTTGAGCACGTGGGAATTTGGGCGCAGCTCGAAGTTCGGCACCTGGCGCAGTGCCGGCAGGATGTTTACGTTCGGCGATGCCTTGGAATACATGTAGCAAACGTAGCCGCTGCAGAACCCGCAGAAGTTGCACGGGCCCATCTGCGCGCCGTAGGGATTGGTGTAAGGCCCCGAGGTATTGGCCGATGGCAAGTTGTAGGGCTTGTAACCGACGCTGGCAGCCGCTTTCTGAAACAGCTGTGCAGAGACGGTGTTTTTCTGCGATTCCAACGGAAACGGGTTTGAGCGATCCGGCGCATACGGGTTACCGCCACGGCCTTCGCCTACCAATTGGCCCTTGACGGTCCACGCCTGGCCGGAGGTGCCGAAGACTTTTTCGGCGTAGTCGAAAAACGGCTCCAGCTCTTCGTAACTGACGCCGAAGTCCTGGATGGTCATGTCTTTGGGGATGAAGTTTTTGCCGTAGCGCTCTTCGTAATGGCTGCGCATGCGCAACTCAATCGGGTCGACGCGAAAATGCACGCCGGACCAATGCAGGCCCGCACCGCCCACGCCATTGCCCGGTAGGAACGCACCCAACTGACGGTTGGGCAGGGCAACGTCATTCACGCTGTGGCGAATGGTCACCGTCTCTTTGGAAATATCCTGGAAGAGTTTTTTACGCACGCTGTAGGTCAGTTCGTCGATGACCTGCGGATAGTTGCCGTCCGGGTAAGTGTCCTGCATCGGGCCGCGCTCCAGCGCTACCACGTTCAGGCCTGCTTCCGTCAGCTCCTTGGCCATGATCGCGCCGGTCCAGCCGAAGCCTACGATCACCGCGTCTACTTTCTTCATGATGGTCGCCACGTTTATGCCCTCTCGCCGCGGATGGAAACAGCCGGGAAGGGGTATTGCTCGTTGCGTTCAACCCAGTCCATGAAATCGGCGCGCGCGCCGGGAAAACCGATCATGGTCCAACCGACCATGCCTTTGTTGCCGCCGTGGATCGGGTCGCAGAAGAAGCCTTCCTTGGTGTTTTGCAGCAGCAAGTTGAAAAAGACTTTCGGTGGCACCGCCTCGAAATGCGCCGACACTTCACTGCCGCCAGCCTCCAGACGCCGCAGCATATCGTCTCGGGTAGCGCTGTCTTGCGCAGCAAAAGCTTTGCCGTTGAAGGCTTTCGACCAAGCGTCCGTCGCAGCAATGCCCAGGCGATAGATCTCCTTGGGCACCAATTTGCTCTGCCAACCCATCTCCGGCGGCGCGTCAGCATTGAATGGGCCTTGCATGAACCATAGGGCACCGCTGGCATAGGGGGTGTTCATCTGGCGGTCGATGTATTCCGGCGCACCGGCTTCCAGAGCGCCTGGCCCTTGAGCATCGGCAGGGATCAGTTGCGCGACGGCAGCGTTGATGAACGCCCATTCTTCGGCGGTGAAGTAAGTCGGCTCATAAGCCTTATCACTGGCCGCCGGCTTGGCGGTTGCCGCCTGGGCCGGCTCAGGCGCAGCCATCAGCATCGAGCCGCCAAGGCCGGTGCTGGCGACCGTGACCACCGGGATCAAGGTCAAGGATTTGCGCAAAAAGTCACGCCGGGGGTTGTCTTGATCTTGATCAGACATGGGTGCACCTCATCATGTGGTCACGGGATTTTTCAGCCGCTTCTGGGAGCAGCGTGAATGTGGCTAGCCAATGGGATAGAACACACCGGCAAACAATAGTTACAAATGATAGCAGCCTAATAATCGAGATGAATCGGTTCAGCGGCAAAAACACCGGATCAGCTCAGATGATTAACGATTCTTTGACGAGTACCTCACAAGGCATTGACCCCCGTTAGACGAACCTGAGGCCCATCAGCCCTTTCCCTATTCGGTCACAACGCGCATGTCCTCGATTCGATTGCTGCCTGCCTTCGGCCTGGCGCTCATGGCAATGTTTACTACCGTCCACGCGCAAGCCGACGACACAACATCCCTGCGCTCACCCGAATGGGCCCAGCCTGTCGGCAATCAATTTAACCTGCACCAAATGACCCCCACGCTGTATCGCAGCGCGCTGCCAGACAGCAACGCAGTGCCAGCCCTGGAAAAGCTCAAGATCGGCACCGTGATCAACTTCCTGCCTGAATCGGACGCCAACTGGCTGAAATCTTCCAATATCAAACAAGTGCAGTTGTCCTATCGCACCAATCATGTCGACGATTCCGACGTGCTGGCGGCATTGCGCGCAATCCAGGACGCACAGGCCGACGGCCCGGTGCTGATGCATTGCAAACACGGCTCTGACCGTACCGGCCTGATGGCGGCGATGTATCGCGTAGTGGTGCAGGGATGGAGCAAGGAAGATGCGCTGAACGAGATGACCCTTGGCGGCTTCGGCACCAGCAACGGCTTCAAGGACGGGGTTCGCTACATGATGAAGGCCGATATCGACAAATTGCGTACTGCCTTGGCGAACGGCGATTGCAGCACCAGTGCGTTTGCGCTGTGCTCGATGAAAAGCTGGTTGAACCCGGCGAAGGATGAGACAGCAGAAGAAAAAACCGCGTTGGTGATTACCCCCTGAGAATTGATCCCAGGGGGTAACAGATTCAGTCTTTCTTCAGCTTTGGATTAGGAAAGAATTGCACGGCCTGCACCTTCGGGTCCGGCGCTTTCAACGCCGACGTATTGACCCGCGTGCCCAACTCCTTGGGCACCGACAGACCTTGGTCATTGAGCGTGTCGGTATAACCGCAGGCCACGCATTCGCGATGCGGCACGCTGTCTTCGGTCCACATCTTCAACTTGTCCGGCTCGCTGCACGCCGGGCAGACCGCCCCGGCGATAAATTGCTTTTTGGTCATCACAGGCCCTTCACTCATGCTGCCGCGTCCTCACTCAGGCCGCTGTGGCGCAAGAGTGCGTCAATCGACGGCGCACGTCCGCGGAAATCGACGAACAACACCATCGGCTCCTGGGAACCGCCGCGCGCCAGGATCGCCTCGCGGAATGCGCGGCCGGTCTCGGCATTGAGCACGCCATCTTCTTCGAACTTGGAGAAGGCATCTGCCGAGAGCACTTCGGCCCACTTGTAGCTGTAGTAGCCCGCCGCATAACCGCCGGCGAAGATGTGTGCAAAGCTGTTGGGGAAGCGGTTGTAGGCCGGCGGGCGCATCACCGAGACTTCATCGCGAACGCCTTCCAACACCTGAGCCACACTGCGGCCATCACCGTGAGTGGCATGCAGTTCGAAGTCGAACAGCGAGAATTCCAGCTGACGCACCATCATCAGCCCGGACTGGAAGTTTTTCGCCGCGAGCATCTTTTGCAGCAAGTCCTGAGGCAACGGCTCGCCACTTTCATAGTGACCGGAGATCAACGCCAGGCCTTCAGGCTCCCAGCACCAGTTCTCCATGAACTGGCTCGGCAATTCCACCGCGTCCCATGCCACACCGTTGATGCCGGATACGCCCGCGTGTTCAACGCGGGTCAGCAGGTGATGCAGGCCGTGGCCGAATTCGTGGAACAGTGTGGTGACTTCATCGTGGGTCAGCAGGGCAGGCTTGCCGCTGTCGGCCGGGGTGAAGTTGCACACCAGATTGGCCACCGGGCTTTGCAATACGCCGTCAACCTTACGGCGACGGTCGCGCGCGCCGTCCATCCAGGCGCCACCACGTTTGTTGGCGCGGGCGTACAGGTCGAAGAAGAAGCGGCCGACGTGCTGGCCGTTTTCCTTGATTTCGAACAGGCGGACATCCGGGTGCCAGGTGTCGAAGCCTTTTTGCTCAGCGATTTCGATGCCGTACAGGCGCTGCACGATAGCGAACAGGCCGCCCAGTACCTTGTCGATCGGGAAGTAGGCGCGCAGGGCTTCCTGGGACACGCTGTAGCGCTGCTCACGGAGTTTTTCGCCGTAGAAGCCGCTGTCCCAGCTTTGCAGATCGGCACAGCCTTGCTCGGCAGCGTAAGCCTTGAGCTGCTGCAGGTCCTGGGCGGCAAACGGCTTGCTGCGCTTGGCCAAGTCACGCAGGAAGCTCAGCACCTGGTCGCTGGACTCGGCCATCTTTGTAGCCAGGCTCAGCTCGGAGAACGAGGCGTAGCCCAACAGCTTGGCCAGTTCCTGACGCAGGTCGAGGATCTGTTCCATCACCGGCCCGTTGTCGTTCTGACCGGCATTCGGGCCTTGGTCCGACGCCCGGGTGCAGTAGGCCGCGTAGACTTCTTCGCGCAGGGCACGGTCGTGGGCGTAGGTCATCACCGCGTAGTAACTAGGGAATTCGAGGGTGATCAGCCAGCCGTCGAGGCCCTTGGCCTGGGCAGCGGCAGCCATTTGCGCCTTGGCCGAGTCGGTCAGGCCGGCGAGGGTGGCTTCATCGGTAACGTGCTTGGTCCAGGCCTGGGTGGCGTCCAGCAACTGGTTGGAGAACTTGCTACCCAGCTCGGACAGTTTGCTCTGTACCTCGGCGTAGCGTTTTTGCTGCTCGGGCGGCAAATCGATACCCGACAGGCGGAAGTCGCGCAGGGAATGTTCCAGGATGGTTTTTTGTGCCACGTCGAAACCGGCGGCTTCCGGGCTGTTGGCCAGGGCTTCGAAGGCCTGGAACAGCTCACGGTTCTGGCCCATCTCGGTGGAGTAGGCGCTCAATGCTGGCAGGCAGCCTTCGTAGGCTTCGCGCAGTTCGGCGCTGTTGCACACGGCGTTCAGGTGGCTGACCGGGCTCCAGGCGGCGCCCAGTCGGTCATTCAGTTCATCCATGGCCAGCACCAGACCAGCCCACGTCGGATTTTTCCCTTGGCTTTGCAGGATGCCTTCGATGGCAACGCGGTTGTCGGCGAGGATCTGTTCAATGGCCGGCTGGACGTGCTCGGCACGGATCGCCGAGAACGGCGGCAGGTCGTAGGACTGCAGAAGAGGGTTGTTCGCGCTCACGGTGGGCACCTTGGCTGAAGAAACATGTAAGAACAAAGATGGGGCCATCTTAATTACAATCAACGCCCACCGCAGCTATCAGCAGAAGAGAGAGAGGCTATCGTGACCCTTCGCACCTATCAGAACCACACGCCAACCCTGAGCGCCGGGGCTTTTGTCGATATTTCGGCGGTGGTGATCGGCGATGTCGAAATCGGCCCCGACAGCTCGGTCTGGCCGCTGACGGTCATTCGCGGCGACATGCACCGCATCCGCATCGGTGCACGCACCAGCGTACAAGACGGCTGCGTGCTGCACATCACCCACGCCGGGCCCTTCAACCCGGACGGTTTTCCTCTGCTGATCGGCGACGACGTGACCATCGCCCATAAGGTCATGCTGCATGGCTGCACGGTGGGCAATCGCATCCTGATCGGCATGGGCAGCATCGTGATGGACGGTGCCGTGGTGGAGGACGACGTGATCATCGGCGCCGGCAGCCTGGTTCCGCCGGGCAAGAAACTCGAGAGCGGCTTTTTGTATGTGGGCAGCCCGGTTAAACAGATTCGCCCACTGACTGACAAAGAACGTGCCTTTTTCACTTACAGCGCCGCGAACTACGTGAAGCTCAAAGACCTGCACCTGGCTGAAGGATTCGACAGATGACCCTGCACTACCAAACCGTTCTGTTCGACTTGGATGGCACCCTCACCGACCCGCGCGAGGGCATCACCCGCTCGATCCAATATGCCCTTGGCAAATTGGGCATCGACGAGCCGGACCTGACCAAACTCGAACACTTTATCGGCCCGCCGTTGCTGCAAGCGTTCATGCAGTTCTACGGATTTGATGAAGCCAAGGCCTGGGAGGCGGTGAATTTCTATCGCGAACGCTTCAAGGTCACCGGGCTGTATGAAAACCACGTGTTCGAGGGTGTGATGCCGCTGCTGGAAGACTTGAGCAGCCAAGGCCGCCAGCTCTACGTCGCCACTTCGAAGCCGTGGGTATTCGCTCGCGAGATCGCCCGGCATTTTGATTTTGCCAAGCACTTCAAGGTGATCTACGGCAGTGAGCTGGACGGCACGCGCACCAACAAAGTCGAGCTGATCGCGCATTTGATGAGCGAAGAAGGCTTGGACCCGACCACCACCTTGATGATTGGCGACCGCAAGCACGACCTGATCGGCGCGCGCAGCAATGGGCTGGATTCGGCGGCGGTGGGGTATGGGTTTGGCAGCTTTGAGGAATTGAATGCCGAGGCGCCGACTTGGCATTTCGAGACGTTGGCTGAGATGCATCAGGCGTTTTTGCAGCGCGCTTGAGACCGCTATCGCAGGCAAGCCAGCTCCCACAATTGATCGGCGTACACGGTCAAAATGTGGGAGCTGGCTTGCCTGCGATGGGGCCCGCGAGGCCACCACTGATCAACTGCCTCAACGCCGCCTTGCGCTCTTCCACCGGCAACCCACCCATTTTCTCCACTGCTGCGTAAAACTTCACCCAATCCCCACCTACCTGCGCAAACAACGCCGCAAACGCCGGCACCCATTGGTCATACAGCCCAAATGGCAATAACCGTGCATTGTTCATCGGCTGGTTGATCCACACGTCATAACGCTTATCACCACCCCATCGGCTATCCCGTAACACTCGATAATCGCTGCGCAAGCGCTCGAACTCAGCCGCTTTGGCACGCCGCATCACATCGGTGGCAAGGGGCTGGGCATACAATTTTTCCAGGCGCTGGCGGGTGTCGAGGACCAGTTGGGTAAACTCGTCACGTTGCTTTACCGCCGACAGACTGGCCGGTGCCAACCCCCGCGCGGCACGCCATTGGCGCGTGCCTTCCTGCTCGACGAAGTTGGCGTAGGACTCGTTGAACTCAGTGTCATCCTTCACATAGAAACGCTGGTGCGCCAACTCATGAAAGATCAGCGTGGCCAGGCGCTCATCACCCCAGTTCATCATCGAGTTCATGATCGGGTCGTTGAACCAGCCCAGGGTGGAATAGGCCTCGACGCCACCGATCGACACGTCCATGCCCTGTTGCTTCAACAATGCCGCCTCGCCGCGTGCGGCGCCCTGGTTGTAGTAGCCGCGATAGGCCACGCAGCCGGCGATGGGGAAGCAATGGGTTTCGGGAGATAGAGAAAACTCCGACGTGGCGAACACATTCCAGACCACATAGGGCCGTCCAATATCGGCGTACAGTCGGTAACTCTGGTTGTCGGGCAAGTGCAGGTGTTCACTGGCAAAGGTGCGCGCCTTCTGTGATTGCACCAGATGATCACGCAGCAGTTGAGGGCGGGAAGGGTCGGCGATGACCTCGGAAACCGGCTCCCGCGCCCGCAGCAATTGCCACTGGCCGCTGGCCAATTGGCCGTAATAACTGACACTGGAACAGCCGCTGAGCAGCACAACCATCAACCCTGGAAGAAAACGCCTGACCATGCCACGACTGCTCCTGGGTAATTTGCTCGCCAGACTATCCTGCCCGTACGGAATTTTTCCATGGCTTTGCGTGTTTATACTGATGAAGAGCTTGCTGCATTGGCCGCAAGGCTCAACTTTTTCCAACCTTGAGTGCCTGCCATGCGCCAGCTCTTGCTTCCCATCACTGCCATTTTCCTCAGCGCCTGTGCAATGACACCCCTACCGCCAGTGGACCCGCAGCAGGCCTGGATTGACTTCGCCACCCCGACACCCGGCGCAAAACTGGTGATGGCGCAGCGACTGGACGGCAAAAACCTCAACGACGGGCGCTTTTTCCAAGTCCCGCCGGGCAGTCACGAATTGATGGTGCGCTTTGACTTTGAGGTGCCCACCGGCGGTAGCCTCGGCGGTTTCGGGCAAACGACCGACCGTACGTGCTTCATAACGCTGCAGTACGACCATTTCGAGGCAGGCCAACGCTATAGCCTGGAAGGACGCTCGCTGGCCTACACACCAAACATTCGCTTGTACAACGCTGCCCGCCAATTGCTGGCCGAAGAGCGCAGCGTCAACTGTCTCTGATCAGTCGTTGTTCTTCTGATAGATGATGGCTTTGGTACCGTTCTCACAGCTGCCGACGACCATGGCTACGTCGTGTTTGTCAGCTTCTTCCTTGCTGACGACTTCCAAGGTGTAGGACGGCACCGCGTTAGCCTGGATCTTCACCTCGATCTCTTTCCTGAGCTCTTCACAATCTTTCGGCGCGGCCACAGCCGTCGTGGCCAATACACCGCAGATGATCGCCAAGGCAAAACGTTTCATGTGTGAAGCTCCCTGAATGCACTGCGCACGGGTGTGCGCCTAGGCAGTAATGGCTATTCGACCACAGTTTGTAAACGCGAGTTCTGATTTAACACAAACCAAATGCGGGAGCGGGCTTGCTCGCGAATGCGGTGCGTCAGTCAATAAATCTGTGACTGTTACACCGCATTCGCGAGCAAGCCCGCTCCCACAGGGGTTTTGCTGCGTTAGCTGACTAGGGTGGCATCCAAGCTGATTTTCGCATTCAGCACCTTGGAAACCGGGCACCCTTCCTTGGCCTTCTTGCTCAGCTCATCGAACTGCGCCTGGCTTGCGCCGGGGATCTTGGCCTTGAGAATCAGGTGCACGGCCGTAATAGCAAAGCCACCCTCAACCTGGTCCAGGGTCACTTCGGCCTGGGTGTCGATGCTGTCAGCCTTGAGCCCGGCGTCGCCAAGGATCATCGAAAACGCCATGGAGAAGCAGCCGGCATGGGCCGCGCCAATCAATTCCTCAGGGTTGGTGCCCTTGCCACCCTCGAAACGGGCTTTGAAGCCGTAGGGCGCTTCGCGCAATACGCCGGTTTCCGTGGAGATGGAACCCAGGCCGGTCTTCAGGTCACCTTCCCAATGCGCGGATGCTTTTTTCACGATACTCATAGCGGTCTCCTCGAACGGTGGTTTTGCGTCAGTAAGGGTTCTGAGGATAGTCGGACTGGCAAAGTTCATCTTGTGAGAGAAACCTACCAATCAAGTAGGAAATATCCCGACCCGCTATTGAATCTCGGGTATATGCCCACATCTCATAGACCATGCACATGAAGCGGCAGGTTTTGGTTCGCCTAAAAAGCCTGCGGCCCCCTTGGAGAAGCAGGCTTATGAAATCGCTGTCCGACGTAAAGTTCTCGACCCTCGACCTGGTGCCCGTGCGCGCCAACGGCAGTCCGGCGCAGTCGCTGCGCAATTCCCTGGACCTGGCCCAGCACGTAGAAAAGTTTGGCTACAACCGCTTTTGGGTAGCTGAACACCACAATATGGATGGCATCGCCAGCTCGGCCACCTCAGTATTGCTCGGCTACCTGGCCGGCGGCACCTCGACGATTCGCGTCGGTTCCGGCGGCGTGATGTTGCCCAATCACGCGCCGTTGGTGATCGCCGAACAGTTCGGCACCCTGGAAAGCCTCTACCCAGGCCGTATTGACCTGGGCCTGGGCCGAGCCCCTGGTTCCGACCAGATGACCGCCCGCGCCCTGCGCCGTGAACGCTCTGGCAGCGCCGACGACTTCCCCGAAGACGTGGCCGAACTAATGGCCTACCTGGGTCCACGCACGCCCGACCAACGAGTGATCGCAGTCCCCGGCACCGGCACCAACGTGCCCGTGTGGCTGCTCGGTTCCAGCCTGTTCAGCGCACAGTTGGCCGGCGAACGCGGCTTGCCCTACGCCTTCGCCTCGCATTTCGCACCGCGCCTGATGCATGAAGCGATTCGCGTGTACCGCAACCACTTCAAGCCTTCGGCCGTATTGGATAAGCCCTACGTAATGCTCGGTATTCCTCTGGTGGCGGCGGACACCGACGAGCAAGCCGATTACCTGGCCACCTCGGTCTACCAACGCATCCTTGCGCTGATGCGCGGGCAAAGCCTGGTGCAGCGCCCACCGGTGAAAACCATGGACGGCCTGTGGCTACCCCACGAAAAAGACGCCGTGGGCAGCTTCCTCGGCCTGGCAATGGTGGGCAGCCCAGCGAAAATCCGCGCCAAACTCGAAGTGTTGATCGAGCAAACCGGTGCCGATGAGCTGATCTTCACCTGCGACCTGTATGAGCACGCCGACCGGATTCATTCCTACGAGCTGCTGGCGCAGTTGATGAAAGGGTAAAAGCATCGGGCATAAAAAACCGACTCACCCGAGTCGGTTTTTTATGTCTGCAACACGGGATTAACCGCGCTTGTAAGCAATTTCCTTGGTACCGGCCTCGCAGCTACCGACTACTTTGTAACCTTCAGCTGCAGCGCCCTTATCCACCACTTCCAGCGAATAATGCGTGGCGCCCTTGGCGTCGATTTTCGCTGCAATCTCGCCTTTCAGCTCTTCACAAGGCTTGCCCGCCGCCAGGGCTGTGCCCGCGATGCTCAACAAACCTACCGCTAACAGGAGCTTCTTCATCCGTTACGTTCCTTGCGCTGATCGAAAAGAGCGTGCCGACGCCTATCGCGTCGGCACCCATTGTTTGTAGCGCAGGTTATGGCAATCGGCCAGTCGGCAAAGTTCAACCGGTGCGATCAACTACTGGCAATTCGGAATCCCACTTTGAGGGTGACTTGGAAATGCGCGGCCTTACCGTCCTTGATGTGGCCACGGGTATCGACCACCTCAAACCACTCCAGGTGCTTGATGCTCTTGTGGGCTTCGGCCAGGGCATTGTTGATGGCGTCTTCGATGCTGGAGGTCGACGAGCCAACCAGTTCGACTTTCTTGTAGGTGTGATGATCACTCATGGCAGTTCTCCTAAGGGTCGTTAAGCAAGCGTAGCAGTCAATGTTCGTACTGCTTCTGGCGACAGTTCCTACGTGAAAGTTCAGATTTACTGCACTTTCTGAAACGGCCGTAGTCGGTATCTACACACGCCACTCAATCACTTCAGGAGAGTCCACATGGCCAACACTTCTTTACGCAAAGCGTCACTGGAAAGCATGGAAGCCGAGATTTCGAGCCTGCTCAAATCTCTGGAAAGCCTCAAGGACGATGCGTCTGACGAGTCGCGCAAAACATTGAAGGCCCTGAAAAGCAATGCCGAGAATGCCCTCAAGCATTCCCGCCACTTGATCAGCGATGCCTACGAAGAAAGCAAAGTCAAAATCCGCGAAACCGGTGTTGCAACCCGGGACTACGCACAAGAACACCCTTGGACTACAGCCGGTGTTGCCGTAGGCGCGCTGGGCCTGTTGGCCGCTTACCTGCTGTGCAAGCGCGGTGACTAAACCGGCTCGCGCAAAAGCTCTGCCTTGAGCCATTGCGCCAGCTGCTGAGCGCGCCCGTCTGCGGCGCGCTTGGGTAGCCACAATGCCAAGTGCGCCGGGGTTTCGCTGAAACCCCATGGCGCCACCAGGCGACCTGCACGCAGGTCTTCTGCCACCAACGGTTCAGGCGCAATCGCCACGCCCAAACCTGCCACTGCTGCTTCCAGTAAATAATACAAATGCTCAAACCCCTGGCCGTGTTTCAACGCGTCGGGCTCGATGCCGTGTTGCTGCGCCCAACTAGGCCAGGCCTGGGGACGTGAGGTGGTGTGCAACAACGCTTCACCGCACAAGGCCTGGGCCGGCGCCTGACGCAGCCTCTCGTAACCGGCGAAACGCGGGCTCATCACCGGGCCGATTCGTTCACTGGCCAGTTCGTACACCTGCATATCCGCCGGCCATGGCGGCTCGGCGAACACCAGCAGGGCGTCGAGGCCAGGGCGTCTCGGGTCAAGATCGCCGTCACCCGCCGACAGGTGCAGGCGCAGGTCTGGCAGGTCGGCATTCAAGCGACCCAAACGTGGGATCAACCAGCGCGCCAGCAAGCTGCCCGAGCACCCGAGTACGAATGGCGCATCGGCGCTGGCCTGGGTCAGTTCGGCACACACGTCCCTTAACCGCTCAAACGCATCGGTGCTGGCATCGCGTAACCGGGCACCTGCATCTGTGAGTTTAAGGCCGCGCCCATCCTTGACGAACAAGCTGATACCCAAATGCTCCTCCAGCACCTTCAATTGCCGACTGACCGCACCGTGAGTCACGTGTAGTTGTTCAGCCGCCTGACTCACGCTGTTCAAACGGGCAGTAGCCTCAAATGCACGCAGGGCATTGAGGGGAGGGAGGTCTCGGCTCATCTGTGAGTTTTCCTAACAGGTTACGGCGATCTTATCGGTTTTCAGCGTAGACCGTCAGGGGTAGAGTGGCCCTCATTGTTTCTCACCCCTATTCCTTCCTGGAGCGTCCCATGACTCAGTCCCAGACCGATCTACGCAACGGCCCAGACGCCAACGGCCTGTTTGGCGCGTTCGGCGGCCGTTACGTCGCTGAAACCCTGATGCCGTTGATCCTCGACCTGGCCCGCGAATACGAAGTGGCCAAGGAAGATCCTGCGTTCAAGGAAGAATTGGCCTACTTCCAGCGCGACTACGTGGGCCGTCCAAGCCCGCTGTACTTCGCCGAGCGCCTGACCGAGTTCTGCGGCGGCGCCAAGATCTACCTCAAGCGTGAAGAGCTGAACCACACCGGCGCGCACAAGATCAACAACTGCATCGGCCAGATCCTGCTGGCACGGCGCATGGGCAAAAAACGCATCATCGCCGAGACCGGCGCCGGCATGCACGGTGTGGCTACGGCCACCGTAGCGGCGCGCTTTGGCCTGCAATGCGTGATCTACATGGGCACCACCGACATCGAGCGCCAGCAAGCCAACGTGTTCCGCATGAAGCTGTTGGGTGCCGAGGTAATCCCAGTGGTCGCCGGCACCGGCACCCTGAAAGACGCGATGAACGAAGCCCTGCGTGACTGGGTAACCAACGTCGACAGCACCTTCTACCTGATCGGCACCGTGGCGGGTCCACACCCTTACCCTGCCATGGTGCGTGACTTCCAGGCCGTGATCGGCAAGGAAACCCGTGACCAGTTGCAAGCCCAGGAAGGTCGTCTGCCGGACAGCCTGGTAGCGTGCATCGGCGGTGGCTCCAACGCCATGGGCCTGTTCCACCCGTTCCTCGATGACAAAAGCGTTGAAATCATCGGCGTTGAAGCGGCCGGCCAC
Source organism: Pseudomonas sp. PGPPP1 (assembly GCF_002255865.1). Classification (NCBI taxonomy): domain Bacteria; kingdom Pseudomonadati; phylum Pseudomonadota; class Gammaproteobacteria; order Pseudomonadales; family Pseudomonadaceae; genus Pseudomonas; species Pseudomonas sp. PGPPP1. The sequence continues at coordinate 79,890 of NZ_NKIG01000021.1, forward strand.
GGCATCGAGACCGGCAAACACGCCGCTAGCCTCAACGGTGGCGTACCCGGCGTACTGCACGGCAACCGTACCTTCCTGCTGCAGGACGACGATGGCCAGATCATTGACGCCCACTCGATTTCCGCCGGCCTGGACTACCCCGGCATCGGCCCGGAACACGCCTGGTTGCATGACATCGGCCGCGTCCAGTACACCTCGGTGACCGACGACGAAGCCCTCGACGCGTTCCACAAATGCTGCCGCCTGGAAGGGATTATTCCTGCACTGGAAAGCGCCCACGCCCTCGCCGAAGTGTTCAAACGCGCACCAACCCTGCCGAAAGATCACCTGATGGTGGTTAACCTTTCCGGCCGTGGCGACAAAGACATGCAGACCGTCATGCACCACATGGAAACCTCTCAGCAGGAGAAACACTAATGAGCCGCCTGCAAACCCGCTTCGACCAACTCAAAGAACAAAACCGCGCCGCCCTGGTGACCTTCGTCACTGCTGGCGACCCGGGCTATGACACCTCGCTGGCGATCCTTAAAGGCTTGCCTGCCGCTGGCGCCGACGTGATCGAGTTGGGCATGCCCTTCACCGATCCGATGGCCGACGGCCCGGCGATCCAACTGGCCAACATTCGCGCCTTGGAAGCCAAGCAGAACCTGCTGAAAACCCTGCAAATGGTTCGTGAGTTCCGCAAGGACAACCACGACACGCCGCTGGTGCTAATGGGCTACTTCAACCCGATCCATAAATATGGCGTGCCGAAGTTCATCGCCGACGCCAAGCAAGCCGGTGTCGACGGCCTGATCGTGGTCGACATGCCGCCAGAGCACAACGGCGAGCTGTGCGACCCGGCCCAGGCCGCCGGCATCGATTTTATCCGCCTGACCACGCCGACCACCGACGATGCGCGTCTGCCGACTGTGCTCAACGGCAGTTCCGGCTTTGTGTACTACGTGTCGGTCGCCGGTGTAACCGGTGCCGGTGCCGCTACCCTGGAACACGTCGAAGAAGCCGTGGCACGCCTGCGTCGCCATACCGACCTGCCGATCAGCATCGGTTTTGGTATCCGCACTCCGGAACAAGCGGCCGCCATCGCACGCCTGGCAGACGGCGTGGTGGTGGGTTCGGCACTGATCGATCACATCGCCAATGCGAAAAATGATCAGCAAGCCATTGATGGCGTACTGGGCCTTTGCGCAGCGTTGTCGGAAGGTGTCCGCGGCGCCCGTAAGTAAACGCCGTGTAGCGGTAGGTAAAGTTCCTGATACAGAGGAATCATCCTGCCGATTCAGTACCTAAACTGACAAGACCAAGGGATTTCGAACCTCGTTCGAAATCCCTTTTTGTTGTTTGTGCAGTTGAGGAACTCCCCGATGAAAATGCCTAAAACCGTGATTGCCAGTATTGGCGTGCTGGTCCTGGGCGCCAGCGCCCTGGTGCAAGCTGCCCCTTATGATCAGGGCGGCCCTGACCGTGGTGGCCCGCAAGGCCAGCACGAGCAGCAGCGGGGCGACGACCATCGAGGCCCGCAGGACAATCGCCGTGGTGGCCCGCCTCAGGACTTTGGTCCGGTGCGGCAGATCATCCATGACAACCACGGCCAGTTCTCCCGTGGCGCACCGCCACCGCCGAATGTGCGCCTGGTGCGTGGCCAGCCGTTGCCACACGGCTACTATGGCGAGCGCCTGGATAACCGCGCCCTGTCGCGCCTGCCGCAATACCCAGGTTACGAATGGCGCCGCTCCGGGCCGGACGTGGTGTTGATCGCCGTGGGCACGGGCATCGTCTACGAGATCCTCGACGGCGTGCTCAACTGACCTGTAGTGAGCGGGCTCGCCCCCCAGCGCGGGGCGAGCCCGCTCACTACAAGTGTTTATTTCAGTTCGATGCGTTCGACTTTGCCTACCAACAACACGTAGGAAAGCGCCCCAAGCAGCGCCAGCACCGCGATGTAGGTAATCGCTGGCGCAAACGAATCACCGCTCGCCAGAAAGCCAATCACAATCGGTGTGGCGATCGCCGACAAATTGCCGATGAAGTTGAACACGCCTCCCGTCAGTCCCAGCAATCGCGCAGGCGCCAAGGTTGAAACGAGCGACCAGGTGATCGACGCCAAGCCATTGCCAAAGAACGCCACCGCCAGAAACGCAATCACCCACGCCGTCGAGTCCACGTAGTTGGCGCCGATGATCGCCGTGGAAATCAGCAGCCCGCCAATGATCGGCAATTTGCGCGCAAACCCCACCGACGCGCCGCGACGGATCAACCAGTCGGAAAAGATCCCCGAACACAACACGCCAACAAACGCCGCCAGGAACGGAAGCGACGCCAGCAGGCCGGACTTGATGAAGTCCATGCCGCGATATTTCACCAAATAGGTCGGGAACCACGTCAGGAAAAACCACAGCGTGGAGTTCAGGCAGAACTGCCCCAGGTAGATGCCCCAGAGCTTGCGCTTGCTCAGCACTATCCCTAAGTCGACCCAACTGAACGGCGCCTTGGCGGCCTTTTCCTGCATATCCACCAAACCGCCACCTTCACGGATCAGCTCGATTTCTGCCGCGTTGGCGCCTTTGAAATCCTTCGGCTCGCGGTACACCGCGTACCAGATCGCCGCCCACAGGATGCCCACGCCACCGGTCACCACAAACACCATGTGCCAGCCGAATGCGTGCTGCAGCCAGGCCAGTACCGGCGTCAGGAACGCCAGCCCGACAAACTGCCCAGAGGTATAGAAACCAATCGCCGTGGCACGCTCACGCTCGGGAAACCACGTGGTGACCACGCGGCTGTTGATCGGATAAGCCGGTGCTTCCAACGCGCCCACTGCCATGCGCAACACGAACAGCGCGATAAAGCTGGCGGCGAAGCCCAGCATCACGGTGGCGATAGACCACAACAGCAGGGCAGCGGTGTAGAGAATGCGCGGCGGCACGCGGTCCACCAGCCAGCCACCGGGGATCTGCATGGCGGCGTAGGTCCAACCGAAGGCGGAAAAGATCAGCCCGACATGCACCGGGTCGATGCCCAACTCGCTGGTCAGGGCCGGGGCGGCAATCGACAGGTTGCTGCGGTCGAGGTAGTTGATCACCACAGTGATAAACAGCAGCACCATGATGAAAAAACGCTTTCTGGTAGGCGTGACTAAAGAAGCCTGGCCGGTGAAGGATTCAGGATGCATGGGGGGTTGCCTCTTCTTATGCTTATTGAGGTCGGAGTACACAACTCACTGAAGCAACACGGTCAGTGTGGGAGCTGGCTTGCCTGCGATAGCGGTGTATCAGTGCCAGATGTGCAAGCTGACACACCGTTATCGCAGGCAAGCCAGCTCCCACATTTTTGACCGTGTTCCTTCAGTCAGGAATCACCACTCGGCAAAGCTGCCGTCGGCATGCCGCCAGATCGGGTTGCGCCAGCGGTGACCGATGGCTGCGCGTTCGATCACGTATTCCTCATTGATCTCGATGCCCAGGCCCGGCCCATTGGGGATCTTCACAAAGCCCTGGTCATAGTCGAACACGCCCGGGTCTTTCACATAGTCGAGCAGGTCGTTGCTCTCGTTGTAGTGAATGCCCAGGCTTTGCTCCTGGATAAACGCGTTGTAGCAAACCGCGTCCAGTTGCAGGCACGCCGCCAGGGCAATCGGGCCCAGCGGGCAGTGCAGGGCCAAGGCCACGTCGTAGGCTTCGGCCATGTTGGCGATCTTGCGGGTTTCGGTGATGCCGCCGGCATGGGAGGCGTCCGGCTGGATGATGTCGACATAACCTTCGCTGAGCACACGCTTGAAGTCCCAGCGCGAGAACAGCCGCTCGCCCAAGGCAATCGGCGTGCTGGTCAGTGGCGCCAGCTCCTTGAGCGCCTCGTAGTTTTCGCTGAGCACCGGCTCCTCGATAAACATCAGCTTGTACGGGTCCAACTCCTTCATCAGCACCTTGGCCATGGGCTTGTGCACCCGGCCATGGAAGTCGACGCCGATACCGACGTTGGGGCCCACCGCGTCACGCACGGCAGCCACGTTGGCCAGGGCAAGGTCGACTTTTTCGAAGCTGTCGACGAACTGCAACTCTTCGGTGCCGTTCATTTTTACCGCCGTAAAACCACGGGCTACGGCCTCTTTGGCGGCGCGGGCGGTGTCGGCGGGGCGGTCGCCACCGATCCACGAATACACACGGATCTTGTCGCGCACCTGGCCGCCGAGCAGATCGCTGACAGACACGCCGAGGGCCTTGCCCTTGATGTCCCACAACGCCTGGTCGATGCCGGCGAGGGCGCTCATGTGCACGGCGCCGCCACGGTAGAAGCCGCCGCGATAGAGCACGGTCCAGATGTCTTCGATGTTCCGTGGGTCCTTGCCGATCAAGTAGTCGGACAGTTCTTCGACTGCAGCCGCCACGGTGTGGGCACGGCCTTCAACCACGGGCTCCCCCCAGCCGGTCACGCCCTGGTCGGTTTCGACTTTCAGGAAGCACCAGCGCGGCGGGACGATAAAGGTCGTCAGTTTGGTGATTTTCATCTGTTATCTCTCTTATAGATGCGGCGCCTGTGGGCGCAAGACGTTAAGTCAGCTCAGGGCTTTCCAGGCGGCGACATAAGCCTGGGCACGGCTCGCTACCTGATCCACTGTCATACCCGGTTTGAACAACCCGGAACCCAGCCCGAACCCTTTGGCGCCAGCGTCGATGAACACCTGCATGTTGTCCGGGGTAATGCCGCCCACCGGCAGCAGTAAGGTGCCTACTGGCAGCACTGCCAGCCACGCCTTGATCACCGCCGGGCCCATTTGCTCGGCGGGGAATAGCTTCAATACGTCGGCGCCTTCGGCCAATGCGGCAAAGGCTTCGGTGGGCGTGGCCACACCTGGTGACAGGAACAGACCGGCGGCTTTGGCAGCGCGCAACACCTTGGCGTCGCTGTGGGGCATGACAATCACCTGGCCTCCGGCAGCCTTCACCTGTGCGACCTGCTCAGGCGTCAACACCGTGCCGGCACCGATCAGGCAATCGGCGGGCAGGCTGTCACGCAGGCTGCGGATGCTGGTGTAGGGGTCCGGCGAATTCAGCGGGACTTCGATCACACGGAACCCCGCCTGATACAGCACCTGGCCAATAGCTTGGGCTTCGTCCGGGCGAATGCCGCGCAAGATGGCGATCAAGCCGTTTTGTGCGAGTGCTTGCTTGAGCATGTCAGGCCTCCAATACAGGTTGAGTAAGCCCAGCCGCCACCGCCAATTGCCACAGGCCGCGCTCGGTGGCTTCTTGCGCCAGGCTGACGTGGGCAAAGCCGCTGAGAGCGAGGGCACGTTGGTAGCGCGTGCAGAGAGGGGCGGCGCCCACCAGGATGATGGGGGTCTTTCGCGCGCGGGCCGGTAAGCCGGCGAGTTCATGACCAATCAGCAGGCCAGACAAGTAATCAGGCTGCTGCTCGGGCGAAAGCTCGGCGGTAAGTCCCAGGGTTCGGGCGCTGAACAGGGTCGACAGCACACCACGCTGGCCATCCTTCGACAGCGCCACGTGCACGCCACGGTCAAAGGCTTCGGCCTGGAATAGGTCGGATTGCTGCTGGGTGCGTCCGAGGATGCTGTATTTGCTCAACACCGCAAACACCTCGCCGGTCATGAACGTATCGAAGTGCGTGATGCAGCCATCAACCACCTCGACCCATTTGGAATGGCTGCCGGGCAGGCCGATCAACACCTCGGCGCCAAGCCCCTGCAGCACACCCAGCACCTGGGTTTCTTCGCCGCGCATCACATTGGGCAAACCGGCCTGCTCGATCACACCGGGCACGATATGCACCTGCACACCTCGCACGCTGCGCACTGGGTGCAGCGCCTGGCCGAGGCTGGCGACATCAACGGGGGTCGTGCGATAGGCCGCTTCGCTCCAACCCTGGGCACTGCCGACCATGCCGCAGGCAATCACCGGCAGGCTTGGCTGCGCGTCGAGCCAGTCGCCGCAGGCCGCATCGAAGGCCAACTCAAAGCCATTGCTGCAGCGCACACCGGCAATATCCCGAGGCTCAGTGGGCAGGTGCATGATCCCTGATGCCAGCGAGCGCTGTTCAAGCACCACGCCTGCGGGGCCGAGTTTATAAGCACGAAGGGAGCTGGTCCCCCAATCGAGCGCGATCAATTGCGCCTGCATCGCTTCACCTGAGTTCTGAGCGGATGCAGCGAATATAAACCTACGGGCGCGTAAGTCTCAATATATAAATATCAATCCCATATTTAGGGATTTTATTTAAGAAAAGGCTGACAAATTCAGCTCGCGCATCGCTCCCATCCACACCGCATAGTCGGTGTGATCCTTCAGGTCATCGCCAGTATTGGGGTGCAGGAACACTACGAGTCCATCGCGATGGATCACCAACCACGTCAGTATCACGCCGATGTACTCGGCATCGAACGCCAGCTGGCAGCTCCAGTCCGGGTGCGGCCCTACAGGCCGTTCGTGCACGCGGCCCATGCGCAGGGGGAAGAGTTTGGCGGCGTCTTCGCACAGGGTACGGGCCTGCTCGATAGTGCTCGCGTCGAAGTAGATATGGGCGTGGTAGCCCTTGATACGTTGCATGACGGACTCCAGATCCAATGTGGGCCAAATCCTAGACCGCAATCGATGGCAGGGCCAGCCCGGTCAATGACTGCGCGCTGCTGGCCTGCTCGGCCACTAGCCAATCAATAAAACGCTCCACCAACTGCCCTCGGCGTTTGCGCTGGGGCTGCACCACGTAATAGCCAAAACGCGAGATCACCGTGTCGCTGACCGGCCGGCACAGCCAGTTCTGCTCCAGCAGGTTATCCACTAGGTGACGCCAACCGATGGCCACGCCCTGGCCAGCAATCGCCGCCTGGATCAGCAAGGTGTAGTTGTCGAAGCGCAGTTGGCCAGGGGTGGGCGCAGCGCTGATACCCAGTTCGCGGAACACCCCGCCCCAGTCGAACCACTGGCTGTTGTTCTCCTGGCGCAAGTGCAGCAAAGGGAAATCGTGCAAATTTTGTACAGTCAGTGGCGTGGCCTGGTCCTTGAGCCACTGCGGGCTACACACCGGGAACACTTCTTCATTGAACAGCCACAGGCTGTCGCCCTGCTTGAAACGACCGTCGCCAAACAGCACCGCCACGTCGATATCGCTGCGCAAGGTGGCGTGGTTGCGTTCGCTGGTCACCAGGCTTACGTCCACTTGTGGGTTGGCCTGGTGGAAGCGGTGCAGGCGCGGCATCAGCCAATAGGCGGCGAAGGCAAAGTCGGTGGCCACTTGCAGCACTTCGTGTTGGTCCTGCTGGGTAATGAGGCTCAGGCCGTGGTTGATGCCCTGCAAGCCGCTTTGCACATGCTCGAACAACAGGGCGCCAGCGTCGGTCAGTTCGATACCACGGTAGATGCGGTCGAACAGGCGGATCGCCAACTGTTCTTCCAAACGCTTGATCTGCTGGCTGATGGCCGGCTGGGTGGTGCCCAGCTCATTCGCAGCCGCCGTAAAGCTGCGATGACGTGCCGCTGCTTCAAACGCGCGCAGCAAATCGAGGGACACATCACCAAGGGCTTCATACATAAGCTGTGCTTATCCTAGACATTGCTTTTCATGGGCTTTACCCCATTTTCCATGGGCTGCATGCTCATTCGCATAAACACCGCCTATGGAATGCCGAGAACCCATGAAGCGCAAGAATATTCTTTTCATCATGGCCGACCAAATGGCCGCACCGTTGCTTCCGTTCTACGGTTCTTCGCCCATCAAGTTGCCTAATCTGAGCCGCCTCGCCGCGCAGGGCGTGGTGTTCGACGCCGCGTATTGCAACAGCCCGCTCTGCGCTCCCTCACGCTTCACCCTGGTAAGTGGCCAATTACCGAGCAAGATTGGCGCCTACGACAACGCGGCTGACTTTCCCGCCGACGTGCCGACTTATGCCCACTACCTGCGTCGCCTCGGTTATCGCACTGCGCTGTCGGGCAAGATGCACTTCTGCGGGCCCGACCAACTGCACGGCTACGAAGAACGCCTAACGAGTGATATCTACCCCGCCGACTATGGCTGGGCGGTGAACTGGGATGAACCGGACGTACGCCCCAGCTGGTATCACAACATGTCCTCGGTGCTACAAGCCGGCCCGTGCGTGCGCACCAACCAGCTGGATTTCGACGAAGAAGTGGTGTTCAAGGCCCAGCAGTATCTGTTCGACCATATTCGCGAAGACGGCGACCAGCCGTTCTGCCTGACCGTGTCGATGACCCATCCTCACGACCCGTACACCATTCCCAAGCCGTTCTGGGACCTGTACGACGACGCCGACATCCCTTTGCCTACAACGCCAGCGCAAGGCGATCTCGACCCGCATTCCCAGCGCCTGCTCAAGGTCTACGACCTGTGGGACAAGCCGCTGCCGCTGAACAAGATCCGCGATGCGCGCCGCGCCTACTTCGGCGCGTGCAGCTACATCGACAGCAACGTCGGCAAGCTGCTGCAAACCCTGGAAGACACCGGCCTGGCCGACGACACGATCATCGTGTTTTCCGGCGACCACGGCGACATGCTTGGCGAACGGGGCCTCTGGTACAAAATGCACTGGTTTGAAATGGCCGCCCGCGTGCCGCTGCTGGTCAGTGCACCAGGGCAATTTTCGGCAGGGCGCGTCAGCCAGGCCGTATCCACCGCCGACCTGCTGCCCACCCTGGTGGAACTGGCCGGCGGCGAACTGGACCCACGCCTGCCACTGGACGGCCGTTCACTGGTCCCGCACTTGCAGGGGCAGGGCGGGCATGACGAAGTATTCGGCGAATACATGGCCGAAGGCACCATCAGCCCGCTGATGATGATTCGGCGGGGCGCCTACAAATTCATCTACAGCGAAGACGACCCTTGTCTACTGTTCGATGTGCACAACGACCCGCACGAGCGGGAAAACCTCAGCCAGTCACCGGAACACCGGCCACTGTTCGAGGCGTTTTTGAACGAGGCGCGGGCCAAATGGGACATCCCGGCGATCCACCAACAGGTGCTCGCCAGCCAACGCCGCCGTCGCCTGGTGTTTGAAGCACTGACCCACGGCAAGCTGAAGAGCTGGGATCACCAGCCACTGGTGGACGCCAGTCAGCAATACATGCGCAACCATATCGACCTCGACGACCTGGAGCGCAAGGCACGTTATCCACAACCCTGCCAAAACCAATAAAACTGAGGGAAGGCCATGCAAACGTTAACCGTGGTACTTGGAATGCTGGCGCTAGGCAGCGCCAATGTGTACGCAGACACCAGTTGTGACACGGTGAAAATGGCCGATCCAGGCTGGAGCGATATCGCGGCTACCAACGCCATCACCGGTTTCTTGCTGACGGGCATGGGTTACAAGGCCAAGGTCGACACCCTGGCGGTGCCGATCACCTTTGGCGGACTCAAGGATGGCCAGGTGGATGTATTCCTCGGCAACTGGATGCCTGCGCAGCAGGGCTTCTATGACAAGTTCGTGGCCAATGGCGACGTGGTGCAACTGGCGAAAAACCTCGACGGCACCGAGTTCACCCTCGCCGTGCCCGACTACGTGTGGGACGCCGGGGTGCATGACTTTGCCGACCTGAATAAATTCGCCGACAAGTTCGACAAGAAGATCTACGGCATCGGCTCCGGCGCACCGGCGAACATATCGCTGCAGGAAATCATCAAGAAGAACGACTTCGACCTCGGCCAGTGGAAGCTGGTGGAGTCCAGCGAACAAGCGATGCTCGCCGAAGTGTCACGGGCAGTTAAGAAGCAGAAATTCGTGACCTTCCTCGGCTGGACCCCGCACCCGATGAACGTGCAGTTGAAAATGCACTACCTCAAAGGTGGCGAGAAATATTTTGGTGACACAGGCAGCGTGTATACCTTGACCCGCAAGGGTTATGCACAGGCCTGCCCGAACGTAGGCAAACTGCTGACCAACCTGAGCTTTACCCAGGAAATGGAGAACGCAATCATGGCCGAGGTTGCCAATAACAAGGTCAGCAACGCGGATGCGGCGAAGGCTTGGATCAAGGCCAATCCGGTGGTACTGGATAAGTGGCTGGACGGGGTGAAGACCGTGGATGGCAAGGATGCGCTGCCTGCGGTCAAAGCCAAACTCTAACGCCTCACAACACTCCCTTGTGGGAGCTGGCTTGCCTGCGATGCAAACACCTCGGTACTTCAGGTACACACAGGTGATGCTATCGCAGGCAAGCCAGCTCCCACAGAAGCCCGTACCTGCTGATACCCTGAGCCAAACTTTCAAACCGAGTCTGCGATGCCCCGGCCCAACCGCCACACACTCTTCCCCTTCCTCAGCTGGCTCCCGCGCCAAACCCGCGCCAGCGTCGGCCGGGATGCAATCGTCGGCCTCAGCGGTGCGGTGCTGGCATTGCCGCAATCAATTGCCTACGCACTGATCGCCGGTCTCCCACCGGAGTACGGGTTGTATGCCGCGATCATTCCGGTGCTGATCGCTTGCCTGTGGGGCTCGTCGTGGCACCTGATCTGCGGCCCCACGGCGGCAATCTCCATCGTGCTGTACGCCAGCGTCAGCCCGCTGGCCGTGCCGGGGTCCCAGGACTACATCACACTGATCCTGCTGCTCACATTCCTCGCCGGGGTTTTCCAGTGGTTGCTGGGCATGCTGCGCTTCGGCGCACTGGTGAATTTCGTCTCCCATTCGGTGGTGCTCGGCTTCACCCTCGGTGCCGCCGTCGTTATCGCTCTAGGCCAATTGCCCAACCTGCTGGGGCTGGATTTGCCGAGCCAGGCCACAGCAATCAAGAGTTTACTGGCGCTGGTGGATCATGGCGGTGAATGGGACCACGCCTCGCTGGCCCTTGGGCTTGGCACGTTGCTGGTGGGTGCATTGCTCAAGTACCGGGTGCCACGCTGGCCGACGCTGCTGATCGCCCTTGCGCTGGGCAGCCTGGTGGCGTGGCTGTGGCCGGCGATGTTCGGGCATGTGGCGTTGGTCAGTTCGTTTGTCGGCAAACTGCCGCCGTTCAGCCCGCTGCCGATGGACCTGGACATGATTCTGCGCCTGCTGCCCAGCGCCGTGGCGGTGGGCATGCTGGGGCTGGTGACCAGCCTGTCGATTGCGCGCTCGCTGTCGGCCCGCTCGCAGCAGTTACTTGATGCCAATCAGGAAGTTCGTGCGCAGGGTTTATCCAATATCGTCGGCGGATTTTTCTCCGGGTACCTGTCAGCCGGTTCGTTTACCCGTTCCGGTCTGAGCTATGAGGCGGGCGCCTGCTCACCCTTGGCCGGGGTGTTTTCGGCGCTGTGGGTGGCACTGTTTGCATTGTTTGGCGCCGCGTTGATCGCCCATATCCCGATCCCGAGCATGGCGGCGAGCATCCTGCTGATTTGCTGGGGGCTGGTGGATCATCGCGGTATTCGCGCGTTGTTCCGGGTGAGTCGCGCCGAGTTTGTGGTGATGGGCCTGACCTGCATCGCCACCTTGCTGCTGGAGCTGCAAACGGCGATTTATGCGGGGGTGCTGGCGTCGCTGTTTTTCTATTTGAAACGCACCTCGCAGCCGCGCGTCCAGCAGTGGCGCGACGGGGATGAAGATGTGTTGCGGGTGGGCGGCTCGATCTTTTTTGGTGCCAGCCACTACCTGCAAGTTCGGCTGCAAAGTTTGCAAGGCGAGCGGGTGGTGATCGAAGCGCAGCAGATCAACTTTATCGACTATTCCGGGGTGGAGATGCTGCACCAGGAGGCGCGGCGGTTGCGGGGGTTGGGGCGGAGTTTGACGTTGCGGCGGGCGCGCCCTCAAGTCGTGGAGGAACTTAAGAAACTGGAAGGGGCCGACAAATGCCCCCTCCACTTCGAAGACTGAACGCGGTTAAAACTGTGGGAGCTGGCTTGCCTGCGATGGCGGTGTTTCAGTACCCAATGAGCTGGCTGATACACCGCTATCGCAGGCAAGCCAGCTCCCACATTAACCGTGCCCACATGGGGTACGGGTCAAGCCAACTGGCGACGCAGTTCGGCCAACACCGGCGACGACTGCGGGCGCACGCCGCGCCACAGGAAAAACGCTTCCGCCGCCTGCTCCACCAGCATGCCCAACCCGTCCATCGCCACCGCTGCGCCTTGCTCAGTCGCCCAACGGCAAAACGCGGTCGGCTCCTTGGCGTACATCATGTCGTAGCAAAAGGTCTTGCCCGGTTCGATGAGGCTGCCGGCAATCGGCGGTACATCGCCTGACAAACTCGCGGACGTGGCATTGATGATCACGTCCACTGGCTCTCGCAACCAATCAAAACCGCTGGCCGACACCGGACCCAGGTCGTCGAACAGCTCGGCGAGCAGTTCGGCTTTTTCCACCGTGCGGTTGGCGATGATCAGCGAGGCGGGACGCTCGGCCAGCAATGGCTCCAATGCGCCACGTACCGCGCCGCCGGCACCCAGTAACAGAATGCGCTTGCCTTGCAGGCTCACCCCGGCGTTGACCGTGAGGTCACGCACCAGCCCGGCACCGTCGGTGTTATCGCCCAGCAGGCTGCCATCGGCCAGCTTGCTCAAGGTATTCACCGCACCGGCGCGTTCGGCACGCTGGGTAAGGCTGTTGGCCAAACGGTAGGCCTCTTCCTTGAACGGCACAGTGACATTGGCGCCACGGCCTTGAAGGAAAAACTCACGGGCACAGCCGGTGAAATCCTCCAGGGGCGCGAGCAAGGTGCTGTAGTCCAGCTGTTCACCGGTCTGTTCGGCGAACATCCGGTGAATCAACGGCGATTTGCTGTGGCCGATAGGGTTGCCGAACACCACATAACGGTCCATCAGACAGCCGCCTTGGGCGCAGCAACGCCCAGCCAGTCGCGGTCTTGCAGGAAGTAGTCGGTGAGGCGCGCTTCTTCGCTGCCGGCCTCGGCTTTCCAGTCGTAGCTCCAGCGCACTTGCGGGGGCAGCGACATCAGGATCGACTCGGTGCGTCCGCCCGATTGCAGGCCGAACAAGGTGCCACGGTCGTAGACCAGGTTGAATTCAACGTAGCGGCCACGGCGGAATTCCTGGAATTCACGCTGTTGCTCGGTGTAGGCGATGGCTTTGCGGCGTTGCACGATCGGCAAATAAGCGTCGATGTAGGCGTCGCCGATGGCGCGGATGAAGGCGAAGCAGGTGTCGAAGTCCCATTCGTTCAAGTCATCGAAGAACAGGCCGCCGATGCCGCGCGGCTCGTTGCGATGCTTGATGTGGAAATAGGTGTCGCACCAGGCTTTATAGCGCGAGTAAACATCCGCGCCGAAGGGTGCACAGGCCTGCTCGGCCACGCGGTGCCAATGAATGCAGTCTTCTTCGTTGCCGTAGTAAGGCGTGAGGTCGAAGCCACCGCCGAACCACCACACTGCCTCTTCTCCTTCTTTTTCGGCGATGAAAAAGCGCACGTTGGCGTGGGAGGTCGGCACATGCGGGTTGTGCGGGTGAATCACCAGCGACACACCCAGCGCTTCGAAGCCACGACCTGCCAGTTCCGGACGATGGGCACTGGCGGACGGTGGGAGGCCGCTGCCAAACACGTGGGAAAAGTTAACGCCGCCTTTTTCGATCACTGCACCGTCTGCAATCACACGGGTGCGACCGCCACCGCCGGCAGGCCGGGTCCAGGCGTCTTCGATAAAGCGAGTGTCCGTCTCGAAGGTTTCCAGGGCGCTGCAAATGCGGTCTTGCAGGTCAAGCAGGTAGGCCTTTACAGCCTCGGTGCGGGTAGTCATGGCATCACCTTGAATCGGGCAAAGCTACGCGAGGCCATTGGGCGTCGGCGGCAAATGGGCGCACAGGATACCACCGCACCCCGTTTCACCGCAGTTGACGAAGATCAAGCTTAGGAGTTCGATAGGCGGCTACGCGAATTCGAACCCAGGAGAAGTGCAGATGGCCAAACGTATCCAGTTCAGCGCCCATGGCGGCCCCGAAGTGCTCCAGTATGTGGACTACACGCCAGCGGAGCCTGGCCCACAGCAGGTTCGTGTACGTAACGAGGCGATCGGCCTGAACTTCATCGACACTTATTTCCGCAGTGGTTTGTACGCGCCACCTGCGTTGCCCTCAGGTTTGGGCGCGGAAGGCGCCGGCGTAGTCGACGCGGTGGGCAGCGAAGTTACCCAGTTCAAGGTCGGCGATCGTGTTGCCTACGGCAGCGGCCCGCTTGGGGCCTACAGCCAACTGCATGTGTTGCCTGCCGCCAACCTGGTGCACCTGCCGGACGAGATCAGCTTCGAACAAGCCGCAGGCGCGATGCTCAAGGGCCTGACCGTGCAGTACCTGCTGCGCCAGACCTACGAGTTGAAGGGCGGCGAAACCATCCTGTTCCACGCCGCTGCCGGCGGCGTGGGCTCCCTGGCCTGCCAATGGGCCAAGGCTCTGGGTGTGAAGCTGATCGGTACCGTGAGTTCGCCGGAAAAGGCCGCCCTGGCCAAATCCCTCGGCGCCTGGGAAACCATCGACTACAGCAAGGAAAACGTCGCACAGCGCGTACTGGAATTGACCGACGGTAAAAAAGTACCGGTGGTGTATGACGGTGTGGGCAAAGACACCTGGCTGACGTCGCTCGATAGCGTTGCACCCCGGGGTCTGGTGGTGAGCTTCGGTAACGCGTCGGGCGCGGTGGATGGGGTGAACCTGGGGATTCTGGCGGCCAAGGGCTCGCTGTACGTGACCCGGCCGACCTTGGCGACCTACGCCAACAACCCGCAGAACCTGCAGGCGATGGCGGACGATCTGTTCTCGATGATCAAGAGCGGCAAGGTGCGCATTGATATCAACCAACGGTATGCGCTGGCGGATGCGGCGAAAGCGCAGACAGAGTTGTCGGGGCGGCGGACGACTGGGTCGACCATTTTGTTGCCGTAAGGCGACTGGGTTGCGTTGGCTTTAAGGGCCTCTTCGCGAGCAAGCCCGCTCCCACATTTGACCGCGTTCTCATGTTGGAACGCGGTCAGATGTGGGAGCGGGCTTGCTCGCGAAGGCCGCGCCACGGTCTCAGGAAGGCCGCACCACTTCACCCGTCACCAAATCCCGAATCAAACTCGGGTTCTTGCGCCCACCCAAGGCGCCACCCAATACCAGGTCCACCTGACCCCGGAAATACTGCTCGACGCGAATCCGCGTACGCGCGGCCGGGCGGCCTTGAGGGTTGGCTGACGTGGAAATCAACGGCCCCACCAGCGAGCACAAATCCCGCACCAATGGGTGATCGGTAACCCGCAACGCAACCGTGTCATGCATGCCGCTCACCCATTCCGGCAGCAGGTCCTGGTGGGGTACCAGCCAGGTATTCGGCCCAGGCCAGGTGCTGGCCATGCGATCAATCCAGTCTTGCGGGAAGTCTTCGAACAGAAAGTCGAACTGGCGAATGTTGTCCGCCACCAGGATCAACCCCTTGTCCACCGACCGGTTTTTGATGGCGAGCAAACGGTCCACTGCTTCTTCATTCCACGGGTCGCAGCCCAGGCCCCAGACTGCTTCGGTTGGGTAAGCAATCACCGCGCCTGCACGAATTTCCCGTGCGGTTTCCAGCACACGCCACCTGTTGACCATTGCTCACTCTCCAGACTAAAGCTCTGCGCAGTTTACCGATGTTCTTTACAAAACCCAGTTACAAAAGCTGGCCGCGTGCAACCCAGCGTCCGCTTTCGCAGATCACCTGGCCTTCAAGCTCCAACTCCGTGAGGGTCGCCAGCACGTGGGACAACGGCCGCCCGCAGGCAATCGCCAGGCCTTCACTGGTGTGGGGCGCGGCGTGCAGCAGCGCCACCAGTGGGTGGATCACCGGTATCGGCGCCGGGCGGGACAGCGCTTGCCAGCCGCGCAAGCCTTCCAGGATGTGCTCGATGCTCTCCACCAACGTCGCGCCCTCGCGGATCAACTGGTGGCAACCCTTGGCACCGGGGTGGTGGATGGAGCCGGGGATCGCATACACCTCGCGCCCTTGCTCGGCCGCCAGCTTCGCGGTGATCAGCGAACCGCTGGCCATGCTGGCTTCCACCACCAGTACGCCGAGGGACAGCCCGCTGATGATCCGGTTGCGACGTGGAAAGTTGCCGGCCTGGGGCGGGGCGTCCAAAGGAAACTCAGAAACCACCGCGCTGCCTTGGGCAATCATCGCCTCCGCCAGCCGCCGATGGCGCTGTGGATAAAAATTTTCCAGGCCGGTGCCGAGTACACCGATTGTATGGCCACCAACATCCAATGCAGCTTGGTGCGCCGCACCATCAATTCCCAATGCCAGGCCACTGGTGATGACAAAACCGGCGCTCGCAAGGCTTCGAGAAAATGCTGCGGCGGTGTCCATGCCAGGGCGCGAAGCGCGGCGGCTACCGACCATCGCCAGCTGCGGTTTTTCCAGGATCGAAGGGTCGCCAGCGACATACAACAACGGCGGCGCATCGTCGATCTGCGCAAGCAATGCGGGGTACTCAGGTTGGTCCCACATCAGCAAATGCTGGGCCGGGCACGCCAACCAAGCCAATGCTTGACTGGCGCCATCGCGCACTTCATGACTGCGCCGCGCATCGGCACTGATGGCGGGCAGCCCCAGGGAACGCCAGGCACTCGCGGGGGCACTGATGGCCTTTGAAGCAGAGCCGAAAGCTTCGATCAGCAAGCGAAAACGCTTCGAACCCAGTTCCGGCAGCCTGTGCAAGCGTAGTCGGGCTTCCAGTTCTGACGGGGATATTTCATGACTGTTTATCGGATACATCTGATCATCCTTGACCTGAGCAAGCTGTGGATAACTCTGTTGGTAACTTATTTAGCAGGCTATTTATTGCGTTTGATGGGCAGTCTCGAAACGGTCCATCACCGCCAGTGACCGTGAGGCGCTAAGGACCAGCCCGTAGCTGAGCTTTTCATAGGTACGAAACACCAGCAGGGTGCCAGCGCGCTCATCGGGAAGCTGCACCGGAATGCCGGCGAGGGAATCGCGCACGGTGGCACCGGTTTTGATCACGGTGAGCAGCTGACCTTCAACTAGACCGTCGCGCCGGCCTTTGTTGAGGGTCACAGCGTCCAGCACGCCAATCTGGGTAACGCCCTTGGGGATATCGATAATGTGCCCTTGAACCCTGACGGTGGCCGGCGAGATCTGCAGGGTTGCCGGATCAATGGGGGGCTGCGCGCGGAGCAGACGGTCACCGGGACGAATCTCCTGCGTCACGCGTTGCACAGCCAGGGTGGAGAGGTCGCCGGCGGTGATGAAGCGCGCGGTACCGATGTCGTCGGCGTTGACCCCCAGCAACTCCTGGGTTTGGGGGTCGGCATAGACCTTGCCTCGTCGGAATATTCCGTAACTTAGCTGGGAAGGGTCCAGGCTGCCTCTAGCGTGTACCCGCTCGCCATTGGCGCCGAGTACCCGTCCCGCATCTGCCGCCACAATGTACGGCGCGGTGTCCAGGTCCCGGGGGATATCAAGAATGCGGTTATGCAGTAAAAACCGTTGGATGGCCTGTTGCGTCGGCAGATCCAGGCGCTGGACGGGCGGGGGGACGAGCGCCAGCGCGAACGGGGCCCACAGCAGCAAGACGAGTAGCGATTTCCTCATGGGGTGAATCTCCTTTATTATGTGCGTTCGCGTGAAATGCCGGAGCCTTCGTGGCTTTCGGACGTTTCACACCGGCTGGCTGGGTCCATCCCACCGCCGATTTGCCTCTACCTCACATGTGCAGCAATTACGCTTATGGCTATTTTGAACATCCTCGAATTCCCCGACTCGCGCCTGCGCACGATCGCCAAACCGGTGGCCGTAGTGGACGACAAGGTTCGTCAGTTGGTCGATGACATGTTTGAAACAATGTATGAAGCCCCGGGCATCGGCCTCGCCGCCACCCAGGTCAACGTGCATCAGCGCGTCGTGGTCATGGACCTGTCGGAAGATCGCAGCGCACCGATGGTGTACATCAACCCTGAGTTCGAACCGCTGACCGACGAGATGGGTGAATACCAGGAAGGCTGCCTGTCGGTGCCGGAGTTCTACGAGAACGTCGAGCGCCCGCTGCGCGTGAAAATCAAGGCCCTGGACCGTGACGGCAAGCCGTTTGAGCTGATTGCCGAGGGCCTGCTGGCGGTGTGCATCCAGCACGAATGCGACCACCTCAACGGCAAGCTGTTTGTCGATTACCTGTCCACGCTCAAGCGTGACCGGATCAAGAAGAAGCTGGAAAAGAAGCATCGCCAGCAAGCTTGATGCCCGTCTTCCAAAGGCTTGCTGCGGCAAGCCTTTTTCTTTTGTGACTGCTTTTAACCGAGACCTCCCATGACCGAGCCATTGCGCATTGTTTTTGCCGGCACTCCTGAATTTGCTGCCGAACACCTCAAGGCGCTGCTCTCCAGCCCTTATGACATCGTCGCGGTGTACACCCAGCCGGATCGTCCGGCCGGTCGCGGGCAAAAACTGATGCCGAGCCCGGTCAAACAGCTGGCGCTGGAACACAACATCCCGGTGCTGCAGCCGCCGACCCTGCGCAATGCCGAGGCCCAGGCCGAACTGGCGGCGCTGAAACCGGACCTGCTGGTGGTCGTGGCATACGGTTTGATCCTGCCCCAGGTGGTGTTGGATATCCCACGCCTGGGCTGCATCAACAGCCATGCCTCGCTGCTGCCACGCTGGCGCGGTGCGGCGCCGATCCAGCGCGCCGTGGAAGCCGGCGACAGCGAAAGCGGTGTGACCGTAATGCGCATGGAGGCGGGTTTGGACACCGGCCCGATGCTGCTCAAAGTCACCACCCCGATTACCGCGCAAGACACCGGCGGCAGCCTGCACGACCGCCTCGCCGAGCTGGGCCCACCCGCCGTGATCCAGGCCATCGCTGGCCTGGCTGCAGGCACCCTGGAAGGCGAAGTGCAGGACGACAGCCTGGCCACCTACGCCCATAAGCTGAACAAAGACGAAGCGCGCATTGACTGGAACCGCCCAGCGGTAGAACTGGAGCGCCTGGTACGCGCCTTCAACCCGTGGCCAATCTGCCACAGCACCCTCAACGGCGAAGCCTTGAAAGTGTTGGCCGCCACCCTGGCCGACGGCAAAGGCGCCCCCGGTGAAATCATCGGCGCCAGCAAGGACGGTCTGCTAGTGGCGTGCGGTGAACAGGCGCTGTGCCTGACCCGTCTGCAATTGCCCGGCGGCAAGGCGCTGAACTTCAGCGATTTGTTCAACAGCCGTCGTGAGAAATTTGCCTTGGGCACCGTGCTTGGGGTAGCAGCCCAATGAACCCGCGTCTGGCCGCCGCCAAGGCTCTCGCCGCCGTCCTCAACGGCAAGGCGTCGCTGAACAGTTCGCTGCCCACGCAGTTGGATAAGGTCGAAGACCGTGATCGTGGCTTCACCCAGGACCTGGCCTTCGGCACCGCCCGCTGGCAGCCGCGCTTGTCGGCCCTGGCGGCCAAGCTGCTGCAAAAACCCTTCAAAGCAGCGGACGCGGATGTAGAAGCGCTGCTGTTGGTCGGCCTCTATCAGTTGCTCTACACCCGCGTACCGGCTCACGCCGCCATCGGCGAGACAGTCGGTTGCGCCGACAAGCTGAAAAAGCCTTGGGCCAAGGCCCTGCTCAACGCCGTACTGCGCCGCGCCCAACGTGAAAGCGAAGCGCTGTTGGCCGAGCTGGAACACGACCCAGTGGTGCGCACTGCCCACCCGCGTTGGCTGCAGAAATCCCTGAAAGCCTTTTGGCCTGAGCAATGGGAGGCGATTTGCGCAGCCAACAATGCGCACCCGCCGATGATCCTGCGGGTCAACCGTCGCCATCACAGCCGTGACGCGTACCTACAGCTGCTCACCGATGCCGGTATCAACGCCACGCCGTGCGTGTACAGCGTCGACGGCATTGTGCTCGAAGCCGCCACCGATGTGCGCAGCCTGCCGGGCTTTGCCGAAGGTTGGATCAGTGTGCAGGACGAAGCCGCGCAACTCGCCGCCGACCTGCTCGACCTGGCGCCCGGCCAACGCGTGCTCGATGCCTGCTGCGCCCCTGGCGGTAAGACGTGTCACATTCTGGAAGTCGAAAAAGACTTGGCCGGTGTCGTCGCCGTCGACCTGGAAGCCAAGCGCCTGGTGCGTGTGCGCGAGAACCTTGCACGCCTGGGCTTGAGCGCCGAGCTGATTGCCGCCGATGGCCGCGACACTGCCACCTGGTGGGACGGCAAGCCTTTCCAGCGCATCTTGCTGGACGCGCCATGCTCCGCCACCGGCGTGATCCGTCGTCACCCGGACATCAAGCTCACCCGCCAACCCGATGACATCGCCGCCCTGGCCGTGCTGCAGGGCGATCTGCTCGACGCGATGTGGCCGACCCTGGAAGTCGGCGGCATCCTGCTCTACGCCACCTGCTCCACCTTGCCCACCGAAAACACCGAAGTCATCGAGGCCTTCCTCGCCCGCACCAGCGGCGCACGGGAGCTGGACCTTGCCACCGCCGCCGGCATCAAGCAGCCCCACGGCCGCCAACTGCTCGCACAGGAAGGCGGACACGATGGCTTCTACTACGCCAAACTGATCAAGATCGCCGCCGCACGCGGCTGAACGGGTTAAAGGGAGTGACCGGATGAAAATCATCATCCTTGGGGCAGGGCAGGTAGGTGGCACGCTGGCCGAACATTTGGCCAGCGAAGCCAACGACATCACCGTGGTCGACACCGACGGCGAACGCCTGCGCGACCTCGGTGACCGCCTGGACATCCGCACCGTGCAAGGCCGCGCGTCGTTCCCAACGGTGCTGCGCCAGGCCGGTGCCGACGATGCCGACATGTTGGTAGCCGTGACCAACAGCGACGAGACCAACATGGTCGCCTGCCAGGTCGCCCACACCCTGTTCCACACCCCGACCAAGATCGCCCGCGTGCGTGAAGCGGCCTACCTGACCCGTGCCGGCCTGTTCGACAACGATGCGATTCCGGTCGATGTGTTGATCAGCCCCGAACAAGTGGTGACCCACTACATCAAGCGCCTGATCGAAATTCCCGGGGCCTTGCAGGTGATCGACTTCGCCGAAGGCAAGGCGCAACTGGTGGCGGTCAAGGCTTACTACGGCGGCCCATTGGTGGGCCAGCAACTGCGCCAGTTGCGTGAACACATGCCGAATGTGGAAACCCGCGTAGCGGCGATTTTCCGACGCGACCGGCCGATTTTGCCGCAGGGCGACACGGTGATCGAAGCCGACGACGAAGTGTTTTTCATCGCAGCGAAAGCGAATATTCGCGCAGTCATGAGCGAAATGCGCCGCCTCGATGAGACCTACAAACGCATCGTCATCGCCGGCGGTGGGCAGATCGGCGAGCGTTTGGCCGAAGCTATCGAAAGCCGCTACCAGGTGAAAATCATCGAGATGAACCCGGCGCGCTGCCGGCATTTGTCCGACACCCTCGACAGCACCGTCGTACTGCAAGGCAGCGCCTCAGACCGCGACTTGCTGCTGGAAGAAAACATCGCCGACGCGGATATCTTCCTGGCACTGACCAACGATGACGAGGCCAACATCATGTCGTCGCTGCTGGCCAAGCGGCTGGGGGCGAAGAAGGTGATGACCATCATCAACAACCCGGCCTATGTCGACCTGATCCAGGGCGGCGACATCGACATCGCAATCAGCCCACAGCTGGCGACCATCGGCACCTTGCTCGCCCACGTGCGACGTGGCGATATCGTCAGCGTGCACTCCCTGCGCCGTGGCGCGGCGGAAGCCATCGAGGCGATTGCCCACGGCGACGCAAAGTCGAGCAAAGTGATCGGCAAGGCCATCCGCGATATCGGCTTGCCGCCGGGCACCACCATCGGCGCGATCATCCGTGACGAAGAGGTGATCATCGCCCACGACGACACGGTAATCACCACGGGTGACCATGTGATCCTGTTCCTTGTGGATAAAAAACACATCCGCGATGTGGAGAAATTGTTCCACGTGGGCCTGAGCTTTTTCTGATTTGACGGAGTGACCGACATGCTCGAATCCCTGGAAAAAATGCTCGCCAAGGGTGTGGATAACTCGCTGCTGCGCTTTGGCTTGGGCAAGGGGTATCTGGACTTGAAGGACAACGCCAAGGCGGCGGAGCATTTGCAGAAATGCGTCGAGTTCGATCCGAAGTATTCGGCGGCGTGGAAGCTGCTAGGCAAAGCCCAACTGGGATTGGAAGATCGTGCGGCGGCGCGGTTGGCATGGGAGCAGGGGATTGAAGCGGCCCAGGCCCATGGCGACAAACAGGCCGAAAAAGAAATGACAGTGTTCCTGAAAAAACTCGATCGCCAGGCTTGAGGTGATCCCCTGTGGGAGCTGGCTTGCCTGCGATAGCATCACCTCGGTTGGTCAGTTACACCGAGGTGATGCTATCGCAGGCAAGCCAGCTCCCACATTTGATCTCCATTGGCAGGGAGGTCAGTGGGGAATCAATACCACCGCTCTTCACCCGGCGGGCGTTTCTTGAAGCGCTTCATGCTCCACATGTACTGACTCGGGTAGGCACCCACATACCGCTCCACCACCTTGCTCATCGCCGCACAGGACGTGGCGGTGTCGGTGCTGTACATGTCTTCCGGCGCCGCTTCCAGAATCACCTTGTAGCCCGAACCGTCCGGCAACCGCAGCGCATGCAGGAACACGCCCACGGCCTTGTGGCCTGCGAGCATGTTCGGCACGAACTTGCTGGTCAGCGCCTGGGTAGCGAAGAACGGTACGAAGATCCCAGCCGATTCGGCCGGTTCCGGGTCGGCGGGAATACCCACCTGGCCACCTTTACGCACTTCCTTGATCACACTGAGGATGCCTTCCTTGGTGGACGCTGCCACGCGGTTGCCCAGTTGCACCCGTTGTTTGCGCAGCAGCTCATCCACCGCCTTGAGCTTGGGCGGGCGGTAGAAAATGATCGGTTTACATTGGCTGCAATAGAAGTGGTTCAACACTTCCCAGTTGCCCAGGTGACTGGTGATCCCAACCACGCCTTTGCCCGAAGCCAAGGCTTCGTGCAGCACTTCCAGGCCTTCGACTTCACGCACCAGGTCGATGGAGCGCTGGGCCGGCCAGATCCACGCGCAGGCGCTTTCAGTCAAGGACTTACCAATGTCCATCAGGCTTCGGCCGACCAGCGCTTCGCGCTCGGCTGGGTCCATGTCCGGGAAGCATTTGGAGAGGTTGATCCGCACCGTGTCGCGGGAGCGGTTGGGGGTTTTCCACATGATCCAGCCAATCGCGGTGCCAACGGCCTGGACAGCGCGCCAGGGCAGCAGGGCGAACAACCGAAGAGCGCCTACCAGCAAGGCGCCTTTAAACTTTTCCACAGGTCACTCCTGTTCGTGTGTGGTGCGCAAAGCGGGCATTCTAACCGGCGTTGGCCAGGTCCGCGTAACGGTCGCAGTCCTGAGTGTGGTCCATGACCATGCCCGAGGCCTGCATGAACGCATAGCAAATGGTCGGTCCCACGAAGGTGAACCCGGCTTTTTTCAACGCCTTGCTCATGGCCTCAGCCTCGGGCGTAATCGCCGGAACCTCGCTGCGATCCTTGAAGTGATTGACCTTGGGCACGCCGCCGACAAACGACCAGAGCAAGCCCACCGGATCTTCCAATGCCAACCAGGCCGCGGCATTGCGTCGGGTGGCGTTGAGCTTGAGACGGTTGCGCACGATGCCTGGGTCGAGCATCAGCGCTTCGATCTCGGCATCGGTCAGTTGCGCCAAGCGTTGGGCATCAAAGCCAAACAAGACCTTTCGATAATGCTCGCGTTTGCGTAAAACGGTGATCCAGGAAAGGCCCGCCTGGAACCCTTCGAGTAAAAGCAACTCGAACAAGCCCTGCGCATCGCGCAGCGGCGTTCCCCACTCCTGATCGTGATAAGCCATGTACAGCGGATCTTCAGAACACCAAAAGCAGCGTGGCATAAGGCTCCAGGGGATGGTGGCGCGGCCGAATCGGGTATACTCCCGCTCTTTAAATCGCAGCCCAAGTAACAGGTGAATTTCGTGAGCCAGCCTACGCCAGCCGTGCGTACCTTCCAAGACTTGATCCTCGCCCTCCAGCAATACTGGGCCGAGCAAGGTTGTGTGGTACTTCAGCCCTACGATATGGAAGTAGGCGCCGGCACTTTCCACACCGCAACATTCCTGCGGGCCATCGGCCCGGAAACCTGGAACGCCGCTTATGTGCAGCCCAGTCGTCGCCCGACTGACGGCCGCTACGGTGAAAACCCGAACCGTCTGCAGCACTACTACCAGTTCCAGGTGGTATTGAAGCCGAACCCGGACAATTTCCAGGAACTGTACCTGGGCTCGCTGAAACATGTCGGCCTGGACCCGCTGGTCCACGACATCCGTTTCGTTGAAGACAACTGGGAGTCGCCAACCCTGGGCGCCTGGGGCCTGGGCTGGGAAGTCTGGCTCAACGGCATGGAAGTGACGCAATTCACTTACTTCCAACAAGCGGGTGGCATCGAGTGCTACCCGGTGACCGGCGAAATCACCTACGGCCTTGAGCGCCTGGCCATGTACCTGCAAGGCGTGGACTCGGTCTACGACCTGGTGTGGGCTGACGGCCCGTTCGGCAAAGTGACCTACGGCGATGTGTTCCACCAGAACGAAGTGGAGCAGTCCACCTACAACTTCGAACACGCCAACGTCGAGAAGCTGTTCGAACTGTTCGACTTCTATGAAAGCGAAGCCAAGCGCCTGATCGAACTCGACCAGCCGCTGCCGTTGCCAAGCTATGAAATGGTGTTGAAGGCTTCCCATACCTTCAACCTGCTGGACGCACGCCGGGCTATCTCGGTAACTGCGCGCCAGCAATACATCCTGCGTGTACGCACCCTGGCGCGTTCCGTCGCCCAAGCCTACCTGCTGGCTCGCGCCAAGCTGGGCTTCCCGATGGCAACCCCGGACTTGCGTGATGAAGTGTTGGCTAAGCTGGAGGCTGCACAATGAGTGCTCAAGATTTCCTGGTTGAACTGGGCACCGAAGAGCTGCCACCCAAGGCACTGAACACCCTGGCCGATGCGTTCCTGGCCGGTATCGAAAAAGGCCTGCAAAGCGCTGGCCTGAAATTCGCCGCTAAAAAAGTCTACGCCGCGCCACGTCGCCTGGCTGTACTGCTGACTGCGCTGGAAACCCAGCAGCCGGACCGCAGCATCAACCTCGACGGCCCGCCACGCCAGGCGGCTTTCGACGCCGAAGGCAACCCGACTCAAGCCGCCCTTGGTTTTGCCAAGAAGTGTGGCGTCGAGCTCAGCGAAATCGACCAGAGCGGCCCGAAACTGCGCTTCAGCCAAGTCATCACCGGCAAGCCAACCGCCAGCCTGCTGCCGACCATCGTCGAAGACTCGCTGAACGACCTGCCGATCCCCAAGCGCATGCGCTGGGGTGCGCGCAAGGAAGAATTCGTCCGTCCAACCCAATGGCTGGTGATGCTGCTCGGTGACCACGTCATTGACTGCACCATCCTGGCCCAGAAGGCTGGCCGTGATTCCCGTGGCCACCGCTTCCATCACCCGGAAGCCGTTCGCATCACCTCGCCGGCCAACTACGCCGCCGACCTGCGTGCTGCCTACGTGCTGGCCGACGCCAACGAGCGTCGCGAGCTGATTAGCAAGCGCACCGAAGAGCTGGCCCGCCTGCAGGAAGGCACCGCCATCGTGCCGCCAAGCCTGTTGGACGAAGTGACCGCGCTGGTTGAATGGCCGGTGCCGCTGGTGTGCTCGTTCGAAGAGCGTTTCCTCGACGTGCCGCAAGAAGCCCTGATCACCACTATGCAGGACAACCAGAAGTACTTCTGCCTGCTGGACGTGGACGGCAAGTTGCTGCCGCGCTTCATTACCGTGGCCAACATCGAAAGCAAGGACCCGCAACAGATCATCGCCGGTAACGAGAAAGTCGTCCGCCCGCGCCTGACCGACGCCGAGTTCTTCTTCAAGCAAGACAAGAAGCAGAAGCTGGAAGACTTCAACCTGCGCCTGCAAAACGTGGTGTTCCAGGAAAAACTCGGCAGTGTCTACGACAAGGCCGTACGGGTTTCCAAGCTGGCCGCCTACATCGCGCCGCGCATCGGCGGTGATGCTGCCTGGGCTGCGCGTGCAGGGCTGCTGTCCAAGTGCGACCTGGCCACCGAGATGGTCGGCGAATTCCCCGAAATGCAAGGCGTTGCCGGCTACTACTATGCCCTCAACGACGGCGAACCGGACGACGTAGCCCTGGCCCTGAACGAGCAGTACATGCCGCGCGGTGCTGGCGCTGAGCTGCCAACTACCTTGACCGGTGCGGCCGTGGCCATCGCCGACAAGCTGGACACGCTGGTGGGTATCTTCGGTATCGGCATGCTGCCTACCGGTAGCAAAGACCCGTATGCCCTGCGCCGTGCGGCCTTGGGTGTGCTGCGTATCCTGATCGACAAGAAGCTCGATCTCGACCTGACCCAGGCCGTGGTGTTCGCCGTTGGCCAGTTCGGTGCCAAGGTCAAGCAAGCCGGCCTGGCCGAGCAAGTGCTGGAGTTCGTGTTCGACCGCCTGCGTGCGCGTTACGAAGACGAAGGCGTGGACGTGTCGGTGTACCTGTCGGTACGTGCCCTGCAACCGGGCTCGGCACTGGACTTCGACCAGCGCGTACAAGCTGTACAGGCGTTCCGCAAGCTGCCGGAAGCCGATGCCTTGGCCGCCGTGAACAAGCGAGTATCGAACCTGCTGAGCAAGGCCGAAGGCCTGGGCAACGCGGAAGTCGACCCTGGCCTGTTTGCCGATGCCAAGGAGTTCTCGTTGAACTCGGCCATCGCCAAGGCAGAAAACGCGGTGAAACCGCTGATCGCCGAACGTAACTACGCCGAAGCCCTTGCGCGCCTTGCCACCTTGCGTGAGCCGGTGGATGCGTTCTTCGAAGCGGTGATGATCAATGCCGAAGATGCCGGCGTGCGTAAAAACCGCTACGCCATGCTGGCGCGGTTGCGTGGCCTGTTCGTCAACATCGCCGACATCTCGACGCTGAGCTGACCATGTTGAAACTGCTGATTCTCGATCGGGACGGGGTGATCAATTACGACTCCGACGCTTACATCAAGTCGGTGGAGGAGTGGGTTCCACTGCCCGGTTCGATCGAGGCCATCGCGCAGTTGAGCAAAGCCGGCTGGACGGTAGCCATCGCCACCAACCAGTCCGGCATCGCCCGTGGTTACTACGACATCGCTACCCTGGACGCCATGCACGCGCGCTTGCGCACGCTAGTGGCCGAGCAGGGCGGTGAGGTGGGCCTGGTGGTGTACTGCCCGCATGGACCGGACGAGGGCTGCGATTGCCGCAAACCCAAGCCGGGCATGTTGAAAACTATTGCAGAACATTACAAGGTGCCATTAGCTGGGCTATGGTTCGTCGGGGACAGCCTCGGTGACCTGGAAGCGGCCAAAGCCGTCGACTCTCAGCCAGTTTTGGTTAAGACCGGGAAAGGCGAAAAGACCCAGGCGAAAAACCTGCCGGTAGGCACCTTGATTTTTGACGATCTGGCGGCAGTCGCCGCAGAACTTATCAACAACTAGCCGCCCTCGACTTCCTGACCAAGGACTGTTCGGGAGTGCGCTTTTAACAGGCGGGCGTTGTCCCGCAACGGTAAATGCCGCCATGTCGATTTTGCAGGCCATCAGAACCTTCTTCTTTTACCTGCTGTTGGGCACCAGTTCGTTTCTCTGGTGCACCCTGAGCTTTTTTATCGCGCCCTTCCTGCCGTTCAAGGCGCGCTATCGCTTTATCAACGTCTATTGGTGCCGCTGCGCGTTGTGGCTGACCAAGGTATTCCTTGGCATCCGCTTCGAGATCAAAGGCGCTGAAAATGTCCCAGACCAGCCCTGCGTGATTCTGTCGAACCACCAAAGCACCTGGGAGACGTTCTTCCTGTCGGCGTATTTCTCGCCGTTGAGCCAAGTGCTCAAGCGTGAGTTGCTGTACGTGCCGTTCTTCGGCTGGGCCATGGCCATGCTGCGTCCGATCGCCATCGACCGTGACAACCCCAAGGCCGCCCTCAAACACGTGGCCAAGAAGGGCGATGAGCTGCTCAAGGATGGCGTTTGGGTGCTGATCTTCCCGGAAGGTACTCGCGTGCCCTACGGCACCGTAGGCAAGTTCTCTCGCGGTGGTACTGCATTGGCAGTCAATGCCAACCTGCCGGTACTGCCGATTGCCCACAACGCTGGCAAGTTCTGGCCGAAGACCGGTTGGGCAAAACGCGAGGGCACCATCACCGTCGTCATAGGCGAACCGATGTACGCCGAAGGTGAAGGGCCGCGTGCCATTGCCGCGCTGAATGACCGCGCTGCCGCATGGAACGAAGCGCAACAACGGGCCATGGGATCGCTGCCGCCGGAGCCGGTTGTAGTCGAGACACCGGCGGTCTGAGCTTCTGTGGATAACCTGTGTACGGTTTGTTGGCGAATCGCCTTTTTTGATTCATAAGAAGCTGATTTTCTTACATATTTCTCAAGCTCATAAAATTGCGGAAAAGGTGCATAAGTTTTTCCCGCATTAAAAAACCGGCCCTCGCGGCCGGTTTTTTATGCACAGCATAAAAGCGGCTGTGTTCAGTCCTCCAACAACGGTAAGTGCATGCTGAACGTGGTGCCTTTGCCCACTACGCTTTCGCAACGGATTTCGCCACCGTGACGTTCTATCACTGCTTTGACCATCGTCAGACCCAATCCCAGCCCATCACTGCCTTGGGCCGAATCAAAGCGCCGGTATTGGCTAAACAGTTCCGGCAGATCCTGCTCAGCAATCCCCGGTCCTTGGTCGCTGATACGGCAGACCAACAGACCTTGCGCAGTGTCATGACTAAGCCTGACGGTGGTACCAGAAGGTGAATACTTGATGGCGTTCTCGAGCACGTTAAACAGTGCGCGGGTAAGCAGTGACTGATCGGCCGACACCATGCCCTCGTCGGCCTCATCCAGGTCGTGGACCAAATGAATACCCTTGAGCTGAGCGATCACCGCCACTTGATCAAAAGCATCCATCACCAACATGGCGAACAAGGTGGGTTGGAATTGATAACCGTCGGCCTCGGCTTTTGCCAACTGCACAAAGGATTCGGTGAGGCTCAGGGCGCGACGTACTTGTTGCTCTATCTGAGCAAAAACGGGGGACTCGCCGTTGTGCACATCCAACAGCGCGAGGATCGCCGAGTGCGGCGCCCGCAGGTCATGAGACAGGAAGCGCAACATCGTCTCTCGGTGCTGCTGGGCATCGCGCTCTTTGCTCAGGTCCGTCAGGCTAAGCAGCCAGCCAAGCGCAACGTCACCTTCCGCGGGCAGCAAGGGCGCCAACTCCATACGCAGGCTGCGCTGGTGGATATCTCGAAACTCAATCAACTCCAGCGCCGAGAGGGCAGGGCGCACGCCGTTGTGCAGCGGCGGATAACCCAGGTCCGCAAGTTGTTCCAACAGGTTTTCACTGACCAGGTCATTGACGAACACTTCGCGGGCAATGCGATTGGCCAGCAGGATATTGCCCTTGGGGTCGGTGATCAACGTGGCAACCGGCAGGCACTCCAGGCCATCAGCCATAAAGCGCCGGGTATCGCGGGTGCGGCTGACCGCCTGCTCCAACGCAAAGATACGAGCCTGCAGCACATCGCCTTTGTTAGCAGGTGCACGGCGGCGCTCGGGCAACACTTTCGGTTCGTTATCCAGGCGTGCCAGTTCCCAGCCGAAGTAGGCCAGGATCACACTGAGGCGACGCCAGTTCCAGATCAGGTAGCTGAGCAGCAAACCAATCAAGCACGCCGCAGGCGACCACCAGTGACCCAACCGCAACAGGGTCAATGAGACGAGCAATGCCACCCCCATACAGCCTAGGGTCATCCACAGCGCATAGCGCGGGCGATAGAGCAGCGATCCCAACAGTAACGCCACCAAGGACGTTGCCATCACGGCAGCGAGCCATTGCGGCAGATCAACAATACTGCGGCCTTGCAGCAAGCCATTGAGCACATTGGCCTGGATCTCTACACCCGCCGTGTTGCCAACGGTAGAGGAAAGCGGCGTGACATAACGGTCGCCCATTCCCGAAGCCGTTGCGCCGACCAGAATCAGGCGGTCACGCAGCAACTGGGGCGGTACTTCGCCATGCAGAACGCTGGCGTAGGACACACTGGGAAAATGGGCATGCGCTGAAATGAACGGGATACGAATCGCATGTTCCCGGTGCCAGTGTTGAGTCATCGGTTCCAATGGCTCCCCAGGCATCTGTAGCTGCTCACCACTCATCTCGTAGGCCAACCATGCCAGTTGCGGCGCAGTGCTATCGGGTGGTCCTTCGCGTAAATACAGACTGCGCACAACGCCATCGTTGTCCGCTTCTACATTGATATGGCCAACCCCCTTGGCACATTTAAGCAAAGGCTGCATTTGTGCACCGGGTTGGCTGTAGCTCGCCAGGCCTTCACGTACCAGAGGCAGCAAAACGTTACCAGCGTTGCACACCGCGTCGGCCAGGCGCTTGTCGTTCGCAGGGTTGCCCGGCTCACTGAAGATGACGTCAAACAGAATACCGGCCGGCTGCGCAGCGCTCAGGCGATCAATCAGGTCAGCATGCAGGCTGCGGGGCCAGGGCCACTGGCCAAGTTTTTTAAGGCTGGGATCGTCGATGGTCACCAGCAGGATTCGCGGGTCGACCGGCAGTGGTGTCAGCCGGCGAAGGCTGTCGTACAGCGGGTTATTCAATGCCAGGCCAGGGCTTAGGGACAGGTACGCCGTAATGGGCAACAGCAATAAACCGATCCACAACCACTCGCGCACCAAGCCGTGAAACAGGCGCTGGGCATGGGTGGGTTGACGTTTCTCGGCCTTGCCCCAAAGCATCATCGATCAACGCACCTGCGTGGTGGGCGGGTAGTAGAAGATGTCATAAACCCCGGTTTCTCCTTCAAGGCCCTGTTCGTCGTAGGCCGATAAACGCACGTGATAGAACGATGCTTTGAGCCCAGTGAAGCTCATTTTTGGCGCACTGGAAAAGTTTTGCTGCTTGATGTTCATAAAGGCCTTGTCGGTGGCGACCTGGGCGCGATAACGCTGGGCGCCAGGCACAGGCCGTACGTACAGACTCCAGACCGGCGCATCGCCTTTCTGACCGTCCTGACCGATAAGCTGGGGCGCGGCGAGAAGCTCCACGGGTTTCAGGTCACCCTGTTTCTTGAGCAATAAGCCATGCCTGGCATCGACTTTAACTTCACCTTCCGTCGTGGGTTTTCCAGGTTCGCGGTTCGCCGCCACCTCACCATCCAGTACTTCAAGTACCGATTGCTCATCGTCATTACGTACGCGGAAATGCGTGCCGCGCACGCCCAGCACACCCACCGGCGTCACGATCTGAAAACGGTCCACACCCGTGGCGCGCTTGATCACATAAGCCTCGGCTTGGCCTTGTTCGAGCACGACCTGAGGGATAGATAACTTCGTTTCCAAGTGCAATCGCACCTGTGACTCAGAGGGCAGCACGACCCGCGAGCCATCCCGCAGCAGCAGGCTAACAAATGCAGATGCCGATGTTTTCACACCTTCCTGCTCATCAATGGTCATACCTTCCACCAAAGGGCTGGTCTTGCCTCGGACATCAAGTTTCCACGCTTCCCCGGTCAGATGCTGGACCACCGCAGGCAATGGCTGCGGGCGGCACAATAAATGATCATCGATGTAAGGCGGTCGAGCCTTGGCAGAAACGCCGGCTGCCAGCATCAACAACGAGGGGAGGGCGCAGCGCAATCGATTGGGGGAAAGGATCATGGTGCTCATCAAGGTTGGGGTTCCAGAGGGCATCTGACATCAGTGTGCAGGAGATTACGCCAGCGCACGCGTCGGCTGATCCTTTTCCTTACTGCTGGGAGCCGGTATCTTGCCCACATAGGTATCGAGGACTTTCAATGGCTTAACCGTTCATTGATCTCAGCGTACCGAGGATCCAAGGGGTCGATGAATCTGCGCACAATTCTTCAGATTCAAAGATCGCATTTGCGCAGTACGTACCCTTGCAACGGCTGCCGTAATCTCCAAGAAGAAAGGACCACTCATGCGTGTCGCAATACTGGATGACGAACCCGCGGAACTGCGCCGGGTGGAACAGACACTGCGACAAATCCCCAGCACCGCCGAACAGCCCTGGACCCTGCATTGCTTCGAGCGCGGTGAAGACCTGTTGCGCCAACTACGTCGGGAAACCTTCGACCTGTTGATACTCGACTGGCAACTACCGGACATCACTGGGATCGCCCTGCTGCGCTGGACCCGTGAACACATGGAGTCACCACCTGCCGTCATCATGCTGACCAGCCGTGATGCAGAGAGCGATATCGTCACTGCGCTAAACAGCGGTGCCGACGATTACGTCAGCAAACCCTTTCGACCTAATGAGTTGAAGGCACGTGTAACGGCTGTTTTGCGCCGGCATGGCCTACAGAAGTCAGCGACTCATGAAGTGCAAAGCTTCAACGACCTGACCTTTGATGATGCAGAGTTGACCGTCACCCGTGCCGGCAAGCCGATCAATCTCACTGAGAGGGAATACCGTCTGGCTAGCTGTCTGTTTGCCAATTTGGCCCGGCCTTTATCCCGCGAATACTTGTACGAGCGGTTTTGGACCCATGAAGAAATGGTGTCGTCACGACCGTTGGATACGCATATCTACCGCCTGCGCAACAAGCTAGGACTCACGGCGGACCGTGGCTGGCAGCTGCTAACAATCTATGGCTATGGGTATCGGTTGGAGAGTGTGGCGACCGCTTCACAGTAGATGTTCCACGTGGAGCATTTGGAAAAGTAGGTAATCTTCACCCAATAAAAAAGGCCAACGCTTAGCGTTGGCCTTTTTGTTTAGCGGTGCCTCTAGATCAGAAATCCAGGTTGGAAACCGCCAGCGCGTTACTCTCGATGAAGTCACGACGCGGCTCGACCGCATCACCCATCAGGGTGTTGAAGATCTGGTCTGCGCCAATAGCGTCTTCGATGGTCACGCGCAGCATGCGACGCTGGGCCGGGTCCATGGTGGTTTCCCACAGTTGATCCGGGTTCATTTCGCCCAGACCTTTGTATCGCTGGATAGTGTGGCGCTTAGTGCTCTCAGCCATCAGCCAATCAAGGGCTTCCTTGAATTCCTTGACCTGCTTCTTGCGTTCGCCGCGTTGGATATAAGCGCCGTCGTCCAGCAGGGTGCTCAGTTGTGCCCCCAAGGTAACCACGGTTTTGTAGTCGTTACTGCCGAAGAAGTCACGGTTGAAGGTGACGTAGTTCGACAGGCCGTGGGAGATCAGCTCGACCTCAGGCAGCCAAACGTTACGTTCACGGTCTTCACGCAGGCTGGCTTTGTACACCAGGCCAGACTTCTCGGAGGTGCGCAGGCGCACTTCGTACTGGGCCAGCCAATCCTGCATCGCTGCGTGATCACCCAGCTGTTCCAGGCTAACAGCCGGCAGGTAGATGAAGTGCTCAGTCAGCTCCTGAGGGTACAGGCGCGACAGACGCTTGAGGGTTTTCATCACCATGCGGAAGTCGTTTACCAGGCGCTCCAGCGACTCGCCCGAGATGCCCGGTGCTTCATCGTTCAAGTGCAGGCTCGCATCTTCCAGGGCCGACTGCGTCATGTACTCTTCCATGGCGTCGTCGTCTTTGATGTATTGCTCTTGCTTGCCCTTTTTCACTTTGTACAACGGCGGCTGGGCGATGTAGATGTAGCCACGCTCGATCAGCTCCGGCAGCTGACGGAAGAAGAAGGTCAGCAGCAGTGTACGGATGTGCGAACCGTCGACGTCAGCATCGGTCATGATGATGATGTTGTGGTAGCGCAGCTTGTCGATGTTGTACTCGTCACGGCCAATACCGCAGCCCAACGCCGTGATCAAGGTGCCAACTTCCTGGGAGGAAATCATCTTGTCGAAGCGCGCTTTCTCGACGTTGAGAATCTTGCCCTTCAACGGCAGGATGGCCTGGGTGCGACGGTTACGACCCTGCTTGGCGGAACCGCCAGCAGAGTCACCTTCCACCAGGTACAGCTCGGAGAGGGCAGGGTCTTTCTCTTGGCAGTCGGCCAGTTTGCCGGGCAGGCCAGCGATGTCCAAAGCGCCTTTACGACGGGTCATCTCACGGGCTTTACGTGCAGCTTCACGCGCACGTGCCGCATCGATCATCTTGCCGACAACCAGCTTGGCTTCGTTCGGGTTTTCCAGAAGGAAGTCGGAGAAGTATTTGCCCATCTCCTGTTCCACTGCAGTCTTCACTTCGGAAGACACCAGTTTGTCCTTGGTCTGGGAGCTGAACTTAGGGTCCGGTACTTTTACCGAGATGATTGCGGTGAGGCCTTCGCGCGCATCGTCACCAGTAGTGGCGACTTTGTGCTTCTTGGCCAAGCCTTCGGCTTCGATGTAGGTGTTCAGGTTACGCGTCAGTGCGGAACGGAAACCCACCAGGTGAGTACCGCCGTCGCGCTGTGGAATGTTGTTGGTGAAGCACAACAGGTTCTCGTTGAAGCTGTCGTTCCACTGCAGGGCGATCTCTACGCCGATGCCGTCTTCACGCTGGATGTTGAAGTGGAACACCTGGTTGACCGCAGTCTTATTGGTGTTCAGGTATTCAACGAACGCACGCAGACCGCCTTCGTACTTGAACAGCTCTTCCTTGCCGCTGCGTTCATCCTTGAGGACGATACCCACACCGGAGTTAAGAAAGGACAGCTCACGAATACGCTTAGCCAGGATGTCCCAGCTGAAGTGGATATTCTTGAAGGTTTCAGCCGATGGCTTGAAGTGGATCTGCGTACCCGTAGTTTCGCTATCACCTACGATCTTCATCGGCTCTTGTGGAACACCGTGAACGTAGGTCTGTTCCCAGATTTTGCCACTGCGGCGAACGGTCAGGATCAGCTCTTCGGACAGAGCGTTCACCACCGACACACCTACACCGTGCAGACCGCCGGAGACTTTATAGGAGTTATCGTCGAACTTACCGCCGGCGTGGAGCACGGTCATGATGACCTCTGCCGCCGAGACGCCTTCTTCTTTGTGCACATCTACCGGAATGCCGCGACCGTTATCGCGCACAGTGATGGATTCATCCGGGTGGATGATGATGCTGATGTCGTCGCAGTGACCGGCCAACGCTTCGTCGATGGAGTTATCGACCACCTCGAACACCATGTGGTGCAGACCGCTACCATCATCGGTGTCGCCGATGTACATACCGGGACGTTTGCGTACGGCATCCAAACCTTTCAGCACTTTAATGCTGGTCGAGTCGTACGTGTTTTCTTCGCTCATGCCTTCACTCCCGATGGTCGTGGGTCTGGGTGATACGGCCCTGTTCCACGTGGAACAAAGCGACTGGCGTTTCCGTCTGCCAGCCTTCCCTCAATAATTCGTGGTCTACACAGGTGATAAACACCTGGCAGCGTAATTCTTCCAACAAGCGGCATAAAGCGCGGCGGTGCTGCTCGTCCAATTCGGACGGCAAGTCATCCACCAGATAAATACACTGACCGCGTCGCGCCTGGCTTACCAAGTGACCCTGGGCGATACGCAGCGCGCACACCACCAACTTCTGCTGGCCACGGGACAAGATATCCGCAGCATTGTGTGCGCCTAATCTAAGGCGCAGATCAGCGCGTTGGGGGCCAGCCTGTGTATGACCAATTTGCTGGTCCCGCTGCAAGGATGTGGCGAGCACTGCACTCAGTTCTCGCTCTTTATCCCAGCCGCGGTAGTAGCTCAATGTCAGCCCCTCAAGGTCCAACAACTCACTCAGGGTCTGCTCAAAGACGGGTTTCAAGGCTTTGATGTACGTGCGGCGGTATTCATCTATTTCGTCGCTGGCCAGGCACAGTTCCCGGTCCCAGGCCGCTTGCGAAGCGGCGTCAAGTGTACCATGCCGCAGCCATGAGTTCCGCTGCCGCAGGGCCTTCTGCAGGCGCTGCCAAGTGGCCATGAAACGCGGTTCCACGTGGAACACTCCCCAATCGAGGAACTGTCTGCGGATTTTCGGTGCACCTTCCAACAGTCGAAAGCTGTCGGGGTTGATCAGTTGCAATGGCAGGATTTCCGCCAACTGCGCAGCACTACGAGCATTTTGCCCGTCGATGCGAATCTGGAACTCTCCGCCGCGATCACGGGATATCCCCAGGCTGCTGTGCCCACCTTCAGCCAGTTCAACCTGGCCAAATACCGTACACGCCAATTGTTCGTACTGGATAACCGGTAGCAGGCGCGCGCTGCGAAAGGAACGAGCAAGGCCCAGCAAGTGAATGGCTTCCAGCACGCTGGTTTTGCCACTGCCGTTGGCGCCGTGGAGGATATTGATGCGGGGGGAGGGGGAGAAGGTCACCGGGTGCAGATTGCGCACCGCGGTGACCGAGACACGACTGAGGGACATCTAGCGTCTATTACAGGCGCATCGGCATAACAACGTAAGCCGAGTCGTCGTTGTCGGATTCTTGCACCAATGCGCTGCTGTTGGAGTCCGACAGAATCAGGCGAACCTGTTCAGTGGTCATCACACCCAGCACGTCGAGCAAGTAACTTACGTTGAAGCCAATTTCCAAAGAGCCGCCGTTGTAATCCACGCCCACTTCTTCTTCAGCTTCTTCCTGCTCCGGGTTATTGGCCTGGATTTTCAACTGACCATTGGCGAGTTGCAGGCGAATACCGCGGTATTTTTCGTTCGACAGGATCGCAGTACGGCTGAACGCTTCACGCAGAGCTTGGCGATCACCAAGCACCAGTTTGTCGCCACCTTTAGGCAGCACACGCTCGTAGTCCGGGAATTTGCCGTCGACCAGCTTGGAAGTGAACGTGAATTCACCGGTAGTCGCGCGGATATGATGTTGACCCAACACGATGCTGACGTTGCCATCCGGTTCGGTGAGCAAACGCGCCAGTTCAAGGATACCTTTGCGCGGCACGATCACCTGGTGGCGATCGGGCTGACCAATATCGGCCTTCATCGAGCACATTGCCAAACGGTGACCGTCGGTGGCCACGGCACGAATGATGCCTTCGGACACTTCCAACAGCATGCCGTTGAGGTAGTAACGCACGTCCTGCTGCGCCATCGCAAAGCTGGTGCGCTCGATCAAACGGCGCAGCTTGCTTTGCTCCAGGCTGCACGTCAGCGAGCCTGGGCCTTCTTCCACAGTTGGGAAGTCGTTGGCTGGCAACGTGGACAGGGTGAACCGGCTGCGGCCAGCTTTGACGACCAACTTGGCGTCATCAACCTTGATATCGATCAGCGCGTCGTTCGGCAGGCTTTTGCAGATATCCATCAGCTTGCGCGCCGGTACGGTGATCTCGCCCGGTTCAGCGGGCTCTTCCAGTTGCACACGACCGACCAGTTCGACTTCCAGGTCGGTACCAGTCAGGGACAATTGCTGGCCTTCGACTACCAGCAATACGTTGGAAAGCACCGGCAAGGTCTGTCGGCGCTCGACGACGCCTGCGACCAGTTGCAGGGGTTTCAACAGGGCTTCGCGTTGAATGGTGAAATGCATGGTCTAGTCCCTTGCCTTAATAAGCTGCGCTGGTGTCATCAAGTTGTCAGTGTACGCAGCAGGTTCTTGTAGTCCTCGCGAATATCCGCGTCGGATTCCTTAAGTTCGTTGATCTTGCGGCACGCATGCAAGACCGTAGTGTGATCGCGACCGCCAAACACATCACCGATTTCCGGCAGGCTGTGGTTGGTCAGCTCCTTGGAGAGCGCCATGGCCACCTGCCGAGGACGAGCGACCGAGCGCGAACGGCGCTTGGACAGCAGGTCGGAAATCTTGATCTTGTAGTACTCGGCAACGGTGCGCTGGATGTTATCCACACTCACCAGTTTGTCCTGCAGTGCCAGCAAGTCTTTGAGGGATTCGCGAATCAACTCGATGGTGATGTCACGGCCCATAAAGTGCGAGTGAGCGATGACCCGCTTGAGCGCGCCTTCCAGCTCGCGCACGTTGGAACGAATGCGTTGGGCAATAAAGAAGGCGGCATCATGGGGCAGGTCGACTTTGGCCTGGTCCGCCTTTTTCATCAGGATCGCGACGCGGGTTTCCAACTCTGGCGGCTCGACCGCAACGGTCAGGCCCCAGCCAAAGCGTGACTTCAGGCGTTCTTCCAGGCCTTCGATTTCCTTCGGATAACGGTCACTGGTCAAGATGACCTGTTGGCCGCCTTCGAGCAGGGCGTTGAAAGTGTGGAAGAACTCTTCCTGGGAACGTTCCTTGCGGGCAAAGAATTGAATGTCATCGATCAACAATGCATCAACGGAGCGGTAGAACCGCTTGAACTCGTTAATGGCATTGAGCTGCAAGGCCTTGACCATGTCAGCCACGAAGCGCTCCGAGTGCAGGTAAACGACCTTGGCATTCGGGTTCTTCTTTAATAGGTGGTTACCCACAGCGTGCATCAAGTGCGTCTTACCCAAGCCCACGCCACCATAAAGGAAGAGCGGGTTGTAACCGTGCTTGGGATTGTCGGCAACTTGCCAGGCGGCCGCGCGGGCCAACTGGTTGGATTTACCTTCGACGAAATTTTCAAAGGTAAACGTGCGGTTCAGGTAACTAGTGTGCTTGAGCGCACCTTCCACCTGCACAGTGCGCTGTTCGGCGCGGACCGGAGCTTGCTGGGAGCTGGCCCCTGCCATTGGGTCGAAGCTGTCGCGGGACGGCTCTTCATGCTCTGGCGCGTTCTTCTGCGCAGAGGATTTCGACGGTGCGGGCGCGGGAGCAGGCGTTGTGACGACCGGCGCGGCCGCAGCCTGGGCTTGTGATGCAGCCGCAGCCAAAGGTGCATTCGGCGCAGCGCGGGGCGCAGAGCTACGTTTGCTACCTATTAACAAGGAGAGCACAGGGGCGAGGCCGTTGCCATGTTCGTCGAGCAATTCGAGAACGCGGCTCAGGTACTTCTCGTTGACCCAGTCGAGAACAAAACGATTGGGTGCGTAGACACGCAACTCGTCGCCTTCGGCTTCGACCTGTAGCGGACGGATCCAGGTGTTGAATTGCTGGGCAGGCAGCTCATCGCGCAAAAGCTCCACGCACTGCTGCCAAAGTTCCACTGACA
>NZ_NKIG01000054.1:0-13034 GCF_002255865.1 Pseudomonas sp. PGPPP1
CCAGTACGTTTCGCGGTTTCCACGATTTCCTGGGTGGATTGGTCGATCAGGCGATGGTCAAAAGCCTTCAACCTGATACGGATTTGCTGATTTTGCATTGGATTTCAGACTCCGGCTGCTATTCCCAGCGAGCGCAATACGCCCGTTAAAAGGAGGCGCAATTCTATAGACGCCCCAGATAGGTGTCAACCCAATAAAAAAGGCCCCCGCTAAGCGGGGGCCTTCTCAAAAAACCGAGCTATCTCAAAAGAGATAATTACTCGATGATTTTAGCTACAACACCAGCACCAACGGTACGGCCGCCTTCACGGATAGCGAAGCGCAGACCGTCTTCCATTGCGATGGTTTTGATCAGGGTAACTTCCATTTGGATGTTATCGCCTGGCATTACCATTTCAACGCCTTCTGGCAGCTGGCAGTTACCAGTCACGTCAGTAGTACGGAAGTAGAACTGAGGACGGTAGCCTTTGAAGAACGGAGTGTGACGACCGCCTTCTTCCTTGCTCAGAACGTAAACTTCTGCGGTGAACTTGGTGTGCGGCTTAACCGAACCTGGCTTAACCAGAACTTGGCCACGCTCAACGTCGTCACGCTTGGTACCACGCAGCAGAACGCCGCAGTTCTCGCCAGCACGACCTTCGTCGAGCAGTTTGCGGAACATTTCAACACCGGTGCAGGTGGTGGTGGTGGTGTCACGCAGACCAACGATTTCCAGCGGATCTTGAACGCGAACGATACCGCGCTCGATACGACCGGTAACAACGGTACCACGACCAGAGATCGAGAATACGTCTTCGATTGGCATCAGGAACGGCTTGTCGGTCAGACGAACTGGCTCTGGGATGTAGCTGTCCAGAGTTTCTACCAGACGCTTAACAGCGGTGGTACCCATTTCGTTGTCGTCTTTGCCTTCCAGAGCCATACGAGCGGAACCGATGATGATCGGAGTGTCGTCGCCTGGGAAGTCGTAAGTGCTCAGCAGATCGCGCACTTCCATCTCAACCAGTTCCAGCAGCTCAGCGTCGTCTACCAGGTCAGCCTTGTTCAGGAAAACCACGATGTACGGAACGCCTACCTGACGGGACAGCAGGATGTGCTCACGAGTCTGTGGCATCGGACCATCGGCAGCCGAGCAAACCAGGATCGCGCCGTCCATCTGGGCAGCACCAGTGATCATGTTCTTCACGTAGTCAGCGTGACCTGGGCAGTCAACGTGAGCGTAGTGACGAATCGAAGAGTTGTACTCTACGTGCGCGGTGTTGATGGTGATACCACGAGCTTTTTCTTCTGGAGCGCTGTCGATTTTATCGAAATCAACGACTGCGGAACCGAAAACTTCGGAGCAGACGCGAGTCAGAGCTGCGGTCAGAGTGGTTTTACCGTGGTCAACGTGGCCGATAGTGCCAACGTTTACGTGCGGTAGGGAACGATCAAATTTTTCTTTAGCCACGACAATTAACTCCTTGCCTAAAGGACTGAATCAGCCTTGTTTTTTGGATACAGTTTCAGCGATGTGCGCCGGAGCTGTGTTGTATTTTTTGAATTCCATAGAGTAGCTTGCGCGACCCTGGGACATGGAGCGAACGTCGGTCGCATAACCGAACATCTCACCCAACGGAACCTCGGCGCGAATCACTTTGCCGGAAACCGTGTCTTCCATACCCAAGATCATGCCGCGACGACGGTTAAGGTCGCCCATGACATCACCCATATAGTCTTCAGGTGTAACAACTTCTACCGCCATGATCGGCTCAAGCAACTCACCACCGCCCTTCTGGGCCAGTTGCTTGGTTGCCATGGAGGCAGCCACCTTAAACGCCATCTCGTTGGAGTCGACGTCGTGGTAAGAACCGTCAAAAACGGTTGCTTTCAGGCCGATCAGCGGATAGCCGGCAACAACACCGTTCTTCATCTGCTCTTCGATGCCCTTCTGGATAGCCGGGATGTATTCCTTAGGAACCACACCACCAACTACTTCGTTCACGAATTGCAGACCTTCCTGACCTTCGTCAGCAGGAGCAAAACGGATCCAGCAGTGACCGAACTGACCACGACCGCCGGACTGACGAACGAACTTGCCTTCGATTTCACAGTTCTTCGTGATGCGCTCACGATAGGAAACCTGAGGCTTACCGATGTTGGCTTCGACGTTGAACTCACGGCGCATCCGGTCAACCAGGATGTCCAGGTGCAACTCGCCCATGCCGGAGATGATCGTCTGACCAGTCTCTTCATCAGTTTTAACGCGGAAAGATGGATCCTCCTGAGCAAGCTTGCCCAGAGCGATACCCATTTTTTCCTGGTCATCCTTGGTCTTAGGCTCTACGGCAACCGAGATAACCGGCTCCGGGAAGTCCATACGAACCAGGATGATTGGCTTGGCAGCGTCGCACAAGGTTTCACCAGTGGTGACGTCCTTCATGCCGATCAGGGCCGCGATGTCACCAGCGCGTACTTCCTTGATCTCTTCACGGGCGTTTGCGTGCATTTGCACCATACGACCCACGCGCTCTTTCTTGCCTTTAACCGAGTTGATCACGCCGTCGCCGGATGCCAACACGCCCGAGTAAACGCGGACGAAGGTCAAAGTACCCACGAATGGGTCGGTAGCGATCTTGAACGCCAGAGCCGAGAACGGCTCGCTGTCGTCAGCATGACGCTCCATCTCTTCTTCCTCGTTATCCGGGTTGGTACCCTTGATAGCAGGAATGTCGGTTGGAGCAGGCAGGAAGTCGATAACGGCGTCGAGAACCAGGGGAACACCCTTGTTCTTGAAGGAAGAACCGCAAACAGCCAGGACGATTTCACCAGCGATAGTACGCTGACGCAGAGCGGCCTTGATTTCCACGTTGGTGAGTTCTTCACCTTCGAGGTACTTGTTCATCAGCTCTTCGTTGGCTTCGGCAGCAGCCTCAACCATGTTGTTGCGCCACTCATCAGCCAGCTCTTGAAGCTCGGCAGGGATAGGCTTGCGAACAGGAACCATACCCTTGTCGGCGTCATTCCAGTAGACCGCTTCCATGTTGATCAGATCGATCTGACCCTGGAAGTTGTCTTCGGAACCGATGGCCAATTGGATTGGCACCGGGGTGTGACCCAGACGCTGCTTGATCTGACCGATCACGCGCAGGAAGTTGGCACCAGCACGGTCCATCTTGTTTACGTAAACAAGACGCGGAACACCATACTTGTTGGCTTGACGCCATACGGTTTCCGACTGAGGCTCAACACCCGAGGTACCGCAGAACACAACGACAGCGCCGTCGAGTACGCGCAGGGAACGCTCTACTTCAATGGTGAAGTCTACGTGGCCCGGGGTATCGATTACGTTGAAGCGGTGCTCATCTTTGTACTGCTTCTCGGAACCTTTCCAGAAGGCGGTAATAGCAGCAGAAGTAATGGTAATACCACGCTCCTGCTCCTGAACCATCCAGTCTGTGGTCGCGGCGCCGTCATGCACCTCG
Organism: Pseudomonas sp. PGPPP1; assembly: GCF_002255865.1. Classification (NCBI taxonomy): domain Bacteria; kingdom Pseudomonadati; phylum Pseudomonadota; class Gammaproteobacteria; order Pseudomonadales; family Pseudomonadaceae; genus Pseudomonas; species Pseudomonas sp. PGPPP1. Next base: position 3,465 of record NZ_NKIG01000054.1, read on the forward strand.
CCCATTTTGTGACTTTTGCCGGTGTAAAACAGCACGCGCTCGGTGGTGGTGGTTTTACCAGCATCCACGTGAGCGACGATACCGATGTTACGGTAGCGGCTAATCGGAGTAGTACGAGCCATAAAGCCCTCGCAAAATTAGTGAAGCTAAAATTAGAAGCGGTAGTGCGAGAAAGCTTTGTTAGCTTCAGCCATACGGTGCACGTCTTCACGCTTCTTAACAGCAGCACCTTTACCTTCAGCAGCGTCCAACAGTTCGCCAGCCAAACGCAGAGCCATAGACTTCTCGCCGCGCTTACGGGCGAAGTCTACCAACCAGCGCATTGCCAGAGCGTTACGACGGGACGGGCGAACTTCAACCGGAACCTGGTAAGTAGCACCGCCTACACGGCGCGACTTCACTTCGACCAGCGGAGCGATGGCGTCGAGAGCTTTCTCGAAGATTTCCAGGGGGTCGCTGTTCTTGCGCTCTTTAACCTTTTCCAGCGCGCCATAAACGATACGCTCGGCAACGGCTTTCTTGCCGCTTTCCATCACGTGGTTCATGAACTTGGCCAGGATTTGGCTTCCGTATTTTGGATCGTCAAGCACTTCGCGCTTGGCTGCTACGCGTCTTCTTGGCATGGATAAGCCCTCAAACGGTCTTCAGGTTCGCTCGGAATCGGTGCCCTTTCGGGACGCCTCCGACCTTACTCTTATCGACTCAGAAAATAAGATGATTCAGTTTTACAAAAAGCCGCTACTACTTAGGCTTCTTGGTACCGTACTTCGAACGACCCTGGTTACGACCTTTAACGCCGGAAGTATCCAAGGAGCCGCGTACGGTGTGGTAACGAACACCTGGCAAGTCTTTTACACGACCGCCACGGATCAGTACCACGCTGTGTTCTTGCAGGTTGTGACCTTCACCACCGATGTACGAGGAAACCTCGAAACCGTTGGTCAGGCGCACACGGCATACTTTACGCAGTGCCGAGTTAGGTTTTTTCGGCGTAGTGGTATACACACGGGTGCATACGCCACGACGTTGCGGGCAGTTCTGCAGCGCAGGTACGTCGGATTTCTCGACGATACGCTTACGCGGCTGACGTACCAGCTGGTTGATAGTTGCCATCTACTAGCTCCACTGTTGTCTTGCGACGCTATTGTCTTGCAAGAAAAGCAAAATGGCAGGAACGAATTCCCGCCAAATTTAGGGGTACAAGAGTCTAAAGAGGATCTTGTCCCCAGTCAAGGCAAGGCCCCGACCTCCCCTCTCGTCGAACCGGGACAAAACTGCCTCGATCCGACGAATGGGGCTGCCAGGGCCCAGACTTATTTATCGCAGAACTCAGTTACCGCTTGAGTTCAGCGCTTCGGTCAGTGCAGCTTCCACTTCACTGGCGCTTACGCGCAGCGGCTTGTCTGCATCACGGCGGCGCTTGCGCTCGCTGTGGTAGGCCAAACCGGTACCTGCCGGGATCAAACGACCCACAACTACGTTTTCTTTCAGGCCGCGCAGGTAGTCGCGCTTGCCGGTTACCGCTGCTTCGGTCAGTACGCGAGTGGTCTCCTGGAAGGAGGCCGCCGAGATGAACGACTCAGTGGACAACGACGCCTTGGTGATACCCAGCAGCACGCGAGTGAACTTGGAAACGAATTTCTCTTCGTTCGTCAGGCGCTCGTTTTCCACCAGCACGTGAGTCAGTTCCATCTGGTCGCCCTTGATGAAACTGGAATCGCCAGACTCAGCGATTTCAACTTTACGCAGCATCTGACGCAGGATGGTCTCGATATGCTTATCGTTGATCTTCACGCCTTGCAGGCGGTAAACGTCCTGGATCTCGTTAACGATGTACTTGGCCAGCGCACTCACACCCAGCAAACGCAGGATGTCGTGTGGATCGCTTGGACCGTCGGAGATAACTTCGCCGCGGTTTACCTGTTCGCCTTCGAACACGTTCAGGTGACGCCACTTCGGAATCAGCTCTTCGTACGGATCGGTACCGTCGTTCGGGGTAATGACCAGACGGCGCTTGCCCTTGGTCTCTTTACCGAACGCGATGGTGCCGCTGACTTCAGCCAGAATCGACGCTTCTTTCGGACGACGAGCTTCGAACAAGTCGGCAACACGCGGCAGACCACCGGTGATGTCACGGGTCTTCGAAGTTTCTTGCGGGATACGCGCGATAACATCACCGATCGCGATCTTCGCACCATCCGCTACACCGACCAGGGCGTTGGCTGGCAGGAAGTACTGAGCGATTACGTCAGTGCCTGGCAGCAACAGATCCTTGCCGTTGTCGTCGACCATCTTCACGGCAGGACGGATGTCTTTACCGGCAGCTGGACGATCTTTCGCGTCGAGTACTTCAATGTTGGTCATACCGGTCAATTCGTCAGTCTGACGCTTGATCGTGATGCCTTCTTCCATGCCCACGTAGGTCACGGTACCTTTCATTTCGGTAACGATTGGGTGAGTGTGCGGATCCCACTTGGCCACGATTGCGCCAGCGTCGACCTTGTCACCTTCTTTAACCGAGATCACAGCACCGTACGGCAGCTTGTAACGCTCGCGCTCACGACCGTAGTCGTCAGCGATTGCCAGCTCACCGGAACGGGATACCGCAACCAGACAACCATCCACTCGCTCAACGTGCTTCAGGTTGTGCAGACGGACAGTACCGCCATTCTTCACCTGAACGCTGTCAGCTGCGGAGGTCCGGCTTGCCGCACCACCGATGTGGAACGTACGCATGGTCAGCTGGGTACCCGGCTCACCGATGGATTGGGCAGCGATAACGCCGACCGCTTCACCGATATTCACCTGGTGACCACGAGCCAAGTCACGGCCATAGCACTTGGCGCAAATACCGTAGCGGGTTTCGCAGCTAATCGGCGAGCGAACAATCACTTCGTCGATGCTGTTGAGTTCGATGAACTCGACCCACTTCTCATCAACCAGAGTGCCGGCAGGAACGATGATTTCCTCAGTACCTGGCTTGAACACGTCACGCGCAATAACACGACCCAATACGCGCTCACCCAGCGGCTCTACAACGTCACCGCCTTCAATGTGCGGAGTCATGAGCAGGCCGTGCTCGGTGCCGCAATCGATCTCGGTTACAACCAGATCTTGTGCAACGTCTACCAGACGACGTGTCAGGTAACCGGAGTTAGCGGTTTTCAACGCGGTATCCGCCAGACCTTTACGAGCGCCGTGAGTGGAGATGAAGTACTGAAGTACGCTCAAACCTTCACGGAAGTTCGCAGTAATCGGCGTTTCGATGATGGAACCGTCCGGCTTGGCCATCAGGCCACGCATACCGGCGAGCTGACGGATCTGCGCAGCAGAACCCCGTGCGCCCGAGTCGGCCATCATGTACATCGAGTTGAAGGACTCCTGGTCGACTTCGACGCCATGACGGTCGATGACTTTCTCTTTCGAGAGGTTGGCCATCATCGCCTTGGAAACTTCATCGTTCGCCTTGGACCAAAGGTCGATCACTTTGTTGTACTTCTCGCCCTGTGTTACCAGGCCCGAGGCGTACTGGCTTTCGATCTCTTTCACTTCGTCAGTAGCAGCACTGATGATGCGGGCTTTTTCATCCGGGATAACAAAGTCGTTAACACCGATGGAAACGCCGGAAATGGTCGAATAAGCAAAACCGGTGTACATCAACTGGTCAGCGAAGATAACAGTCTCTTTCAAACCAACCACGCGGTAGCACTGGTTGATCAATTTGGAGATCGCCTTTTTCTTCATCGGCAGGTTGACGACATCGTACGACAGACCTTTTGGCACAACTTGATACAACAGTGCACGGCCAACAGTAGTGTCGACGATACGAACGTTGCTCACGCTTCCGCCATCACGATCGTTGACGGTTTCGTGGATCCGCACCTTGACCTTGGCGTGCAATGCGGCTTCGCCGGCACGGAACACACGGTCAACTTCCTGCAAGTCCGCAAATACACGACCTTCGCCTTTGGCGTTGATCGCTTCACGCGTCATGTAGTACAGACCCAATACAACGTCCTGCGACGGAACGATGATTGGCTCACCGTTGGCTGGTGACAGAATGTTGTTGGTCGACATCATCAACGCACGCGCTTCCAGCTGGGCTTCCAGCGTCAGCGGTACGTGCACGGCCATTTGGTCGCCGTCGAAGTCGGCGTTGTACGCAGCACAGACCAGAGGGTGCAGCTGAATAGCCTTACCTTCGATCAGTACCGGTTCAAACGCCTGGATACCCAGACGGTGAAGGGTCGGTGCACGGTTGAGGAGGACCGGGTGTTCGCGAATCACTTCAGCAAGAACGTCCCAAACCTCTGGCAGTTCGCGCTCGACCATTTTCTTGGCCGCTTTGATGGTGGTCGCGAGACCGCGCATTTCCAGCTTGCCGAAGATGAACGGCTTGAACAGCTCGAGAGCCATCTTCTTAGGCAGACCGCACTGGTGCAGGCGCAGGGTCGGGCCTACGGTAATTACCGAACGACCGGAGTAGTCAACACGCTTACCGAGCAAGTTCTGACGGAAACGACCTTGCTTACCCTTGATCATGTCGGCCAGGGATTTCAGAGGACGCTTGTTGGAACCCGTGATAGCGCGACCACGACGACCGTTGTCGAGCAGGGCATCAACCGCTTCTTGCAACATACGCTTTTCGTTGCGCACGATGATGTCCGGAGCGGACAGATCAAGCAGGCGCTTCAAGCGGTTGTTACGGTTGATCACGCGACGGTATAGGTCGTTGAGGTCGGACGTCGCAAAACGACCACCGTCCAACGGTACCAGCGGACGCAGGTCTGGCGGCAGAACCGGCAGAACGGTCAGCACCATCCACTCTGGCAAGTTGCCGGAACCCTGGAAGGCTTCCATCAACTTCAGACGCTTGGACAGCTTCTTGATCTTGGTTTCGGAGTTGGTTTGCGGAATTTCTTCACGCAGACGGCCAATCTCGTGTTCCAGGTCGATAGCGTGCAACAGTTCGCGGACCGCTTCGGCACCCATGCGGGCATCGAAATCGTCGCCGAACTCTTCCAGCGCCTCGAAGTACTGCTCGTCGTTCAGCAACTGACCCTTTTCAAGGGTGGTCATGCCTGGGTCGATAACGACATAGCTCTCGAAGTAGAGAACGCGCTCGATATCACGCAGGGTCATGTCCATCAGCAAACCGATACGGGACGGCAGCGATTTCAGGAACCAGATGTGAGCAACCGGCGAAGCCAGTTCGATGTGCGCCATGCGCTCACGACGAACCTTGGCCAGTGCAACTTCAACGCCACACTTCTCGCAGATCACACCACGGTGTTTCAAGCGCTTGTACTTACCGCACAGGCACTCGTAATCCTTTACCGGGCCAAAGATCTTGGCGCAGAACAGGCCGTCACGTTCAGGTTTGAACGTACGGTAGTTGATGGTTTCCGGTTTTTTAACTTCACCGAACGACCACGAACGGATCATCTCAGGCGATGCCAACCCAATACGGATGGCGTCGAACTCTTCGACTTGACCCTGGTTTTTCAGCAAATTCAGTAGGTCTTTCAAGGCCTTTCCTCCTGGCGGAGCAGAGAGCGGGCTAAACAGCCCCGCTCTCGATTCGCGTCACGTGTTATTCGGTTTCCAGATCGATATCGATGCCGAGGGAACGAATTTCTTTGATCAACACGTTGAAAGACTCGGGCATGCCCGGCTCCATACGGTGATCGCCGTCCACGATGTTTTTGTACATCTTGGTCCGACCGTTCACATCGTCCGACTTCACTGTGAGCATTTCTTGCAGAGTGTAAGCAGCACCGTATGCTTCCAGTGCCCAGACCTCCATCTCCCCGAAACGCTGACCACCGAACTGAGCCTTACCACCCAGCGGCTGCTGGGTAACCAGGCTGTACGAACCGGTAGAACGAGCGTGCATCTTATCGTCTACCAAGTGGTTCAGCTTCAGCATGTACATGTAGCCAACAGTAACCGGGCGCTCAAACTTGTTGCCGGTACGGCCGTCGAACAGCTGCATCTGGCCGCTTTCTGGCAGGTCTGCCAGTTTCAGCATGGCCTTGATCTCGCTTTCCTTGGCACCGTCGAACACCGGGGTAGCCATTGGAACGCCGCCGCGCAGGTTCTTCGCCAGATCCAGGATTTCCTGGTCGGAGAAGGTGTCCAGCTCTTCGTTGCGACCGCCGATCTCGTTGTAGATCTCGTGCAGGAACTTACGCAGGTCAGCAACCTTGCGCTGCTCTTCGATCATACGGTTGATCTTCTCGCCCAGACCTTTAGCCGCAAGGCCCAGGTGGGTTTCGAGGATCTGACCAACGTTCATACGCGAAGGTACGCCCAACGGGTTGAGGACGACGTCGACCGGGGTGCCATTGGCATCGTGCGGCATGTCTTCAACCGGCATGATCACGGAGACCACACCTTTGTTACCGTGACGACCGGCCATCTTGTCGCCCGGTTGGATGCGACGACGGATTGCCAGGTAAACCTTGACGATTTTCAGCACGCCTGGAGCCAGGTCATCGCCCTGCTGCAGTTTGCGCTTCTTGTCTTCGAACTTGTCGTCCAGCAGACGGCGGCGATCAACGATGTAGGCCTGAGCCTTCTCGAGCTGCTCGTTAAGAGCGTCTTCAGCCATGCGCAGTTTGAACCACTGGCCGTGCTCAAGACCGTCGAGGATTTCGTCGGTGATGTCCTGACCTTTCTTCAGACCTGCGCCGCCTTCAGCCTTGTGGCCTACCAGGGCGGAGCGCAGACGTTCGAAGGTCGCGCCTTCAACGATACGGAACTCTTCGTTCAGGTCCTTGCGGATCTCGTCGAGCTGGGTCTTCTCGATGGACAGTGCACGAGCATCACGCTCAACGCCGTCACGGGTGAAGACCTGTACGTCGATGACAGTACCTTTGGTGCCAGTAGGCACGCGCAGGGAGGTGTCTTTAACGTCGCTGGCTTTTTCACCGAAGATGGCACGCAGCAGTTTCTCTTCTGGAGTCAGCTGGGTCTCGCCTTTCGGAGTGACCTTACCTACCAGGATGTCGCCTGCGCCTACTTCAGCACCTACGTAAACGATACCGGCTTCGTCCAGTTTGTTCAGTGCAGCTTCACCCACGTTCGGGATGTCTGCAGTGATTTCCTCTGGCCCAAGCTTGGTATCACGTGCCACACAGGTCAGTTCCTGAATGTGGATCGTGGTGAAACGGTCTTCTTGAACAACACGCTCGGAGAGGCAGATGGAGTCTTCGAAGTTGAAGCCGTTCCATGCCATGAACGCGATGCGCATGTTCTGACCCAGAGCCAGCTCACCCATATCGGTGGACGGGCCGTCAGCCATGATGTCGCTACGCTGAACGCGATCACCCTTGCTCACCAGCGGACGCTGGTTGATGCAGGTGTTCTGGTTCGAGCGGGTATATTTGGTCAGGTTGTAGATGTCGACACCGGCTTCGCCAGTTTCAACTTCGTCATCGGCAACACGAACCACGATACGGCTGGCATCAACGGAATCGATCACGCCGCCACGACGAGCCACGACGCAAACGCCGGAGTCACGGGCTACGTTACGCTCCATGCCGGTACCTACCAGCGGCTTGTCAGCGCGCAGGGTTGGTACAGCTTGACGCTGCATGTTGGAACCCATCAACGCACGGTTGGCGTCGTCGTGCTCCAGGAACGGGATCAGCGACGCAGCAACCGAAACTACCTGCTTCGGCGATACGTCCATCAAGGTGACGTCTTCCGGCGCCTTGACGGTGAACTCGTTCAAGTGACGAACAGCTACCAGCTCGTCGATCAGGACTTTCTTGTCGTTCATCGTGGCCGAAGCCTGAGCGATCACGTGATCAGCTTCTTCGATGGCGGACAGGAATACGATCTCGTCGGTGACCAGAGCGTCTTTCACCACACGGTACGGGCTCTCGAGGAAGCCATACTGGTTGGTGCGCGCATAGGCGGCCAGCGAGTTGATCAGACCGATGTTCGGACCTTCCGGCGTTTCGATCGGGCAAACACGACCGTAGTGCGTCGGGTGTACGTCACGAACTTCAAAGCCTGCACGCTCACGGGTCAGACCGCCCGGGCCCAGTGCGGATACACGGCGCTTGTGGGTGATCTCGGAGAGCGGGTTGTTCTGGTCCATGAACTGCGAGAGCTGGCTGGAACCGAAGAACTCTTTCACCGCCGCAGCCACTGGTTTGGCGTTGATCAGGTCTTGCGGCATCAGGCCTTCGCTTTCAGCCATCGACAGACGCTCTTTGACCGCACGCTCAACACGTACCAGGCCAACGCGGAACTGGTTCTCGGCCATCTCGCCTACGCAGCGAACACGACGGTTACCCAGGTGGTCGATGTCATCGACGATGCCTTTGCCGTTACGGATGTCGACCAGGGTCTTCAGTACCGCAACGATGTCTTCCTTGCACAGCACGCCCGAACCTTCGATCTCGGTACGACCGATACGACGATTGAACTTCATCCGGCCGACCGCAGACAGGTCATAGCGCTCAGGGCTGAAGAACAGGTTGTTGAACAGGGTCTCGGCAGCGTCTTTGGTTGGCGGCTCGCCTGGACGCATCATGCGATAGATCTCGACCAGCGCTTCCAATTGGTTGCTGGTGGAGTCGATCTTCAGAGTGTCGGAGACGAACGGACCGCAGTCGATATCGTTGGTGTACAGGGTCTCGATGCGAACGACCTGTGCCTTGGCGATTTTCGCCAGGATCTCGGTGTTCAGCTCGGTGTTGCACTCAGCCAGGATTTCGCCTGTGGCCGGGTGAACGATGACCTTGGCGGTAGTACGGCCCAGGACGTAGTCCAGAGGTACTTCCAGCTCTTTGATACCGGCTTTTTCGATCTGGTTGATGTGGCGCGCAGTAATACGACGACCAGCCTCAACAATGACCTTGCCTTTTTCATCCTGGATATCCAGGACGGCAATTTCACCACGCAGACGCGATGCAATTAGCTCCAGCTTGAGGGTTTCATCCTTCAGGCTGAATACGTTGGTGGTGTAGAAGGCGTCCAGCACTTGCTCAGTGGTATAGCCGAGCGCGCGCAGCAGTACCGAGGCCGGCAGCTTGCGACGACGGTCGATACGCACGAACACGCAGTCTTTCGGGTCGAACTCGAAGTCCAACCACGAACCGCGGTACGGAATGATCCGCGCGGAGTACAGGAGTTTACCGGAGCTGTGCGTCTTGCCGCGGTCGTGGTCGAAGAACACGCCCGGGGAACGGTGCAGCTGGGAAACGATAACACGCTCGGTACCGTTGATAACGAAGGTACCGTTTTCAGTCATCAGTGGGATTTCGCCCATGTAGACTTCTTGCTCTTTGATGTCCTTGATCGCTTTGTTCGAAGATTCTTTGTCGAAAATGATCAGGCGGACTTTTACCCGCAAAGGTACGGCGTACGTAACACCGCGCAACACGCATTCTTTGACATCAAATGCCGGTTCGCCCAGGCGATAACCCACGTACTCCAGCGCAGCATTGCCGGAGTAGCTGATGATCGGGAAAACGGATTTGAAGGCCGCATGCAGGCCCACGTCGCGGAACTGATCTTTGGTCGCTCCCGCCTGCAAGAATTCACGATACGAAT
>NZ_NKIG01000098.1:0-785 GCF_002255865.1 Pseudomonas sp. PGPPP1
CGGCTGACCGGGCTGTAGCGGACATTGACCTGACTGTCGGCACGACTTGTTTTGAATAAAGCCCAAACGCTGTCCACGCGCTATGACCCCCGTGAGCTCTCTGATGAGGAGTTGGTCGCGCGCTCGCACACGGAGCTGTTTCACGTAACACGCGCGTACGAAGAATTGATGCGCAGATATCAACGCACTCTGTTCAACGTTTGTTCAAGGTATTTAGGGAACGATAGAGATGCGGATGATGTCTGTCAGGAAGTGATGCTCAAGGTGCTGTATGGCTTGAAGAACTTCGAGGGCAAATCGAAGTTCAAGACATGGCTATATAGCATCACGTACAACGAGTGCATCACGCAGTATCGGAAGGAACGGCGAAAGCGTCGCTTGATGGACGCATTGAGTCTGGACCCCCTCGAGGAAGCGTCGGAAGAGAAGACGCCGGCACCCGAGGAGAAGGGCGGACTTGATCGCTGGTTGGTGCATGTGAACCCGATTGACCGGGAAATTCTGGTGCTACGTTTTGTCGCAGAGCTGGAATTTCAGGAAATCGCTGACATTATGCATATGGGTTTGAGTGCTACAAAAATGCGTTACAAACGTGCTCTAGATAAATTACGTGAGAAATTTGCGGGCGAGACTGAAACTTAGTGCGTGGCAAATATCTCTTACGTGTAGGCAAGTTCTGTTAGACTTGTCGCCGAGTTGTCCCCCGGTTTGTGGGACTGCTTTACAATCACCAGATGGGGATTTAACGGATGAAACTGAAAAACACCTTGGGCTTGGCCATTGGT
>NZ_NKIG01000099.1:0-777 GCF_002255865.1 Pseudomonas sp. PGPPP1
GCTCATGTCGATGAAGAGTGGTCGATTGGGGACTATGTCCTGTCTGGCGGCGAGCTGCCGGCGATGGTCCTGATAGATGCGGTTACACGACTGCTGCCTGGAGCTTTAGGGCATGCGGACTCCGCGGAGGAAGATTCCTTCACGGATGGTTTGCTGGATTGCCCGCACTACACCCGACCGGAGGTGTATGCGGATCAGCGTGTTCCCGACGTATTGCTAAGTGGCAATCACGCACACATCCGGCGTTGGCGTTTACAGCAGTCCCTTGGTCGGACCTATGAACGACGCGCCGATCTTCTGGAAAGCCGCTCGCTTTCTGGAGAAGAGAAGAAGCTGCTCGAGGAATACATCCTCGCGCGGGACGATAGTTAACAACGTATCGATGGTAGGTCCATTGACTTACCTTAGGAGCACAGCATGACTAACAAAATCATCCTTGCACTCGAAGCAGAGCAGATGACCAAAGAGATCCCTACCTTTGCCCCGGGCGACACCATTGTCGTTCAGGTGAAAGTGAAGGAAGGCGACCGTTCGCGTCTGCAAGCGTTCGAAGGCGTGGTAATCGCCAAGCGTAACCGTGGTGTGAACAGTGCTTTCACTGTTCGTAAAATCTCCAACGGTGTTGGCGTAGAGCGTACTTTCCAGACCTACAGCCCGCAAATCGACAGCATGGCCGTTAAGCGTCGCGGTGACGTACGTAAAGCCAAGCTGTACTACCTGCGTGACCTGTCCGGTAAAGCAGCTCGCATCAAGGAAAAACTGGCTTAAGTCCAGCTT
>NZ_NKIG01000022.1:0-114530 GCF_002255865.1 Pseudomonas sp. PGPPP1
CTCCACAAGCACCCACACGAATTGCTTGATTCAGTTGTTAAAGAACGGTTGGTTAAGATCTTTCGTCTCAACCGAGGCGCGCATTCTACAGCAGCCTCATTTGCTGTCAAGTGATTATTTTCAGAAGTTTTCGAAGATTTCTTCAACAACTTCAACCACTTGCGCTTCCGATCACTCGTTAGCGGGAGGCGAATTCTACAGCGTTACACGCTGCTGTCAACACCTCTTTTTCAACTTCCTGCGGGCTTCGATGGACTGAAGCAACTGACCGCCGAAACCTACATAACTCATTGTTTACCAAGGAGTTTTCCGTTTCGACTGCGCCGGAAGTGGGGCGAATTATAGGCCTCCAGAATCTGCCGTCAAGCCCTTAATTCGAATTTTCTATCAAAGAGCCAAAAATCACTCAACCCTCTCTATATAGAACGATAAACGTCCTGGCATGAGCAATATATTGCTCATTTCAAAACAGTTAAGCATCATAGCGCCAGATTCATTTTCCAATACGACCTCGGACAAACCCCCCCAATGACCACCTCCCCTCGCAGCCTGGCCACGGCACTGTTCCCTATCGGCCTGCTGTTGATCGCCATGGCTTCCGTCCAGTCTGGCGCTTCGCTGGCAAAGAGCATGTTCCCTATCGTTGGCGCGCAAGGTACTACCGCTCTGCGCCTGATTTTCGCCAGCGTAATCATGCTGCTTCTATTACGGCCATGGCGTGCCAAGCTGACAGCAAAGTCCCTGCGCACCGTCATCGTCTACGGGATGGCATTGGGGGGGATGAACTTTCTCTTCTATATGTCATTGCGCAGTGTCCCCTTGGGGATTGCGGTCGCCCTCGAATTCACTGGACCGCTTGCGGTAGCAATCTATGCGTCACGTCGGGCGGTCGACTTCCTGTGGATCGCGCTCGCGATCGTCGGCCTGTTGTTGTTGATCCCAATGGGAGAAACCAGCAACAGCATCGACCTGCTCGGCGTGGCCTACGCACTGGGAGCAGGCGTCTGTTGGGCGCTGTATATCCTGTTTGGCCAAAAGGCCGGCAACGACAACGGCGTCCAAACCGCTGCCCTTGGTGTGATGATCGCAGCACTGTTTGTCGCGCCGTTCGGCATCATCCATGCCGGCGCTGCACTGCTGACACCTGCATTGATCCCGGTCGCCCTTGGCGTGGCTATCCTGTCCACTGCCCTGCCCTATACCCTGGAGATGGTCGCACTGACACGGCTGCCCGCCCGCACCTTCAGCACCCTCATGAGCGTCGAACCGGCATTCGGTGCACTATCCGGGCTGCTCTTCCTGCAAGAACACCTGTCCCTGGCGCAATGGCTGGCCATCACCTGCATTATCCTGGCGTCCGCTGGTGCAACACTGACCATGCATAACGAGTCAAAACCGCTGGTTCCGGCGGATTGACCGATCTTTGAATGTAGCTCTGGTATTTGCCGCTCATTTAGGCCATGTTTAGGCCGTAAACGAATGTCATTCATGGAGAATTTCGACAAGGACAGCGTGAACGCTACACTCGAGAGCGAGTAGAGCCTGCTTCAAAGCATTGTTGCGAAGCGGCTATTAAGGATAGGAATGAAACGAATTTTGATACTGTTAATGGTCGTTGCCGTTGCTGGCTGCGCCGCGACCACCAAGACAGAAGTAAAACGGGGCAAAAAAGGGCTGCACATCAACTGTTCCGGCCTGTCATCTTCCTGGGACCAATGCTACACAAGCGCAACCAACTCCTGCGGAGCCAAGGGCTACCGGGTTATCGCCAAGTCGGGCGACAACTCCGAAGAGCCAGGGGACTACCCCTTCGGACTCAACCCTGCCGGCTATACGAGCCGTAGCATGATCGTCATCTGCAAATAGTCGACCGAGCAGTCATCCTCCGACTGCTCGTATTCAACTTCCGACACCAACCCATCATTTGCCCTACAGGCAGTCGATCAGGCTCGCCTGACCGTCGTGCATGAAGCCTAGGCTCAAATCTCGATCGCCGAACGTCCGTGAGCGCCATTTGCGAGTAAATCGTAAGCCGCGCTTACCGTTTGCAGGCCGAATCGACGCTCATCCATGATTGGCTTGAGCTTGCCTGCGCGAGTATCTGACCAGGATGTTCGAGCCCCCTCCCCGTCAATCACCGCGACATGCTCAGGCGCCCGAACTGCAATCGATCAAATAGCCGCCGTACGCACCTGCAACCACTCAAGCCCCGCACCACTGAGCAAAGGGCTCAAGCGCTCACGTACCTCAGCGTGATAGGCGTTGAACCACTCGCGCTCGTCGCTCGTCAGCAGTGACGGCTCCAGACAACGGGCGTCGATCGGGCACAAGGTCAGGGTTTCGAACTTGAGAAACTCACCAAATTCGGTCTTGCCCACTTCCCGATTCAAGACCAGGTTTTCGATGCGCACCCCCCAACGTCCCGGACGGTAAGTCCCCGGCTCGATAGAGGTAATCATCCCAGGCTGCATCGCCGTTTGCGGCGCAGTGGCGGCCTGATAGGCGATCACTTGCGGACCTTCATGCACATTCAGGAAATAGCCTACGCCGTGACCTGTACCGTGGCCGTAGTCCACCCCCTCAGCCCAGATCGGAGCACGGGCGATAGCGTCCAAGAGCGGCGACAAGATCCCCTTGGGAAAGTGCGCACGGGACAAGGCAATCACACCTTTGAGCACGCGGGTGCAATCACGTTTCTGCTCTTCACTCGGATTACCGATAGGCACCATCCGCGTGATATCCGTCGTACCGCCCAGGTATTGGCCGCCCGAGTCGATCAGCAACAAGCCATCACCCTCGATCAGCGCATGCTCTTCTTCAGTAGCATGGTAGTGCGGCATCGCGCCGTTGGCGTTGTAGGCGGCGATGGTGTTGAAACTCAGCGACACGTAGCCCGGGCGACGAGTACGCGCAGCAGTCAAGTGCTCATCGATGGTCAGTTCAGTGATGCGCTCACGACCCAACGCACTGTCCAGCCACGCGAAGAATTCGCACAGTGCCGCCCCGTCCTGCTCCATGGCTTGGCGGATATGTTCTGCGTCAGCCAAGCTCTTGCGGGACTTGGCCAACGTAGTGGGGTTTAACCCCTCTACCAGCTTGACGCCTGGATCGAGGTTTTCCAGCAAACCCGCGGTGACGCGCGCCGGGTCAACCTGCAAGCTGGCACCCGACGGTACTGCGCGCAGCGCATCAGCCACTTCGCTGTAGTCGCGCAGGGTGACGCCATCCTGTTCCAGCACAGCCCGCAACTCGGCATCGATCTTACTCAGCGCGACAAACAAAGTGGTGTGCTGCTGATTGATCAACGCAAAGGACACAAACACCGGGTTGAACGAGACGTCCCCGCCACGCAGGTTGAACAACCAGGCGATGTCGTCCAGGGTCGCGATGAAGTGCCAATCAGCGCCCTTCTCTTTCAGGCTTGCACGCAGTGCACTGAGTTTCTCGCCCCGGCTGACAGTCGCCTGCGGTGGCAAGTGTTGGTAGATCGGCTGGTTCGGCAGGGTAGGACGGTCTTGCCATACTTCATCCAGCAGGTCGATATCGGTACGCAAACGCGCGCCTCGCTCAGCCAGCTTGGCGCCCAGCGTGCGCGCCGAAGCCACAGCCATCACGGCGCCATCTACCGCCACGACTCCGCCCTCGGGCGTCTGTTCTGCCAGCCATTCCAAAGGCCCAGGTTGCCCCGGCTGCAGTTTCACCAATTCGATGCCGCTGCCCTTGAGTTCCTTGGTCGCTTGCTCCCAGTAACGGCTGTCAGCCCAAACCCCGGCGAAATCCGCAGTGACAATCAACGTCCCCACCGAACCATGAAACCCTGACAACCATTGCCGCCCCTGCCAGTAACCCGGCAAGTATTCGGACAAGTGCGGGTCGGCCGACGGCACCAGCAGGGCATGGATGCCCTCGCGGCTCATCAGTTCACGGGTATGCGCCAGGCGCTGGGGAACCGTTCCATGGGTCAAGGGCTGCGTACTCATTGTGTCTCCTGCTAACCACGAATAATTATTATGTGTTGCGAAAGTTAAATCAGACCGCCCAAAACGCCGGCGCACTGGCGAGTGCCGCCTTGATCAATTGCACGGCTTGGTCGATATCCTGCTCGGTGGTAAACCGGCCCAGGCTCAAGCGAATGGTTCGGCCAGCGCTACGCGCATCATGGCCCAGCGCCAAAAGAACGTGGGACGGCGCATTACTCGCCGAATTGCAGGCAGACGTAGCGGAAAACGCGATACCGGCGCTCAATGCGGCGGAGTTGAACTCGCCTTCACCAAACGTGAGGCTCAGTGTGTGAGGAATACGCTGCGTAGCGCTGCCATTAAGGCGCAGGCCGGCAACCGATGCCAATTGATCCAGCAGGCGCTGGCGCAAGGCTACGATCACTGCCTTCTCTTCATTGAAAGACGCCGCCGCCAACGCGAACGCAGTGCCCATGCCGGCAATCTGGTGGGTCGCCAGGGTACCGGAACGCAAGCCGCCTTCGTGGCCGCCACCGTGAATCTGCGCCAACACCTTCTGCTGCGCCCGAGGCCCGACGTACAGCGCACCGATTCCTTTGGGGCCATACAACTTGTGGGCAGAAAACGACATCAAATCCACCGGCCACTCGGCCAGGTCGATAGCCACCTTGCCCGCACCTTGCGCGGCGTCCACGTGCAGCAGCGCGCCGTGTTCACGAACCCGCGCGCCAATGGCCGGGATGTCATTGAGGGTACCCAGTTCGTTATTCACCAGCATCAACGACACCAGGAAAGTGTCTTCGCGCAGCGCTTCACTGACGGCCTCAGCAGTGATCAAGCCGTCGGCGTCCGGCACCAGGTAGGTCACGGCCACGCCGGCTTCCTGCAATTGCCGCGCGGTGTCCAGCGTTGCCTTGTGTTCGATCTGGCTGGTAATGATATGCCCACCGGCCACACCACGCGCCTGGGCGACGCCCTTGATCGCAAGGTTGTTGGACTCGGTGGCGCCGGAGGTCCAGACGATTTGCTCAGCCTGGGCACCGACCAGATCGGCCACCTGGCGACGCGCCTGCTCAACCGTTTGCCGGGCCGCTTGGCCAAAAGCATGGGAACTGGACGCAGGGTTACCGAAATTGGCGTTGAAGCCCAGGCACTCGACCATCACCTGGATAACTCGCTCATCCACCGGGGTGGTGGCGGCGTAGTCGAAATACAGCGGACGTTTATTCATGACGTTAAAGACTCGCAGAGCAGGGTCCCGAGAGCAGCGTCTCAGGGGCATCGACCGGGACAGAGGTCGTCAGGTTTAACCGATCGAATGCCATTAAAAAAGGGTCACGTAATGTAAATGTGCGTAGGAACGCTCCTGGAATTGAGCTTAACAGGCTGAAGTCGCGCCATGGAAAACAAAAAGCCCGAGGTTCCTTAGGGAAAGCCTCGGGCTTTTTGCCGTTTCACGCCAGCTCAACTGGGACGACCATGCAGGGTCACACTGCGTTCGGCGTTCATTTCACCCTGGCGATCAAAGCCGTAGGACTTCTGTGGTTGACCCATCAACGCGGCGCGCTGCTGTTGATATTCATCAAACGACAACCCACGACGCCCCAGTGCTTCCAGTGCCAACTGCTTGGACTCTTGCCCCGTGTACGGGCGCAATTCAGGCGAAGGATGGGTGGCGCACCCGGCAAGGACGGCGGTGACAAACAATAAGGCAACAGCAAGGAATCGGTTCATGGCGGCGGCTCTGCGAAGTGGGCTTTAAGTCAATGAACACAGGCTACTCCCGCCCCTTAGCAGTTAAAAATCACCTCCCTCGATAGTCGCTATCAACCGTCGATGTACCCTCGATAGGCGTCTTCACATATTCATTTATGATCTATCAGTATAGAAACACGATCATTTACGGAATAACCGTAACCCTCTATAAATGGCCAAACACCCAACACGTACTGTTCGCTACGCAACTGTTGCCCAGGCAACAGCCATTCAACAAATCAGCAGGCTGACAACATCAGCTTTTTCAGCAGTGAGCGCGCAGCCCACGCCAATCAAGGCTTGCATCCGTTGGTACAGCTCTTGCTCAACAGGTTGCACTACTCCTGCTACGAACCACTGTTGAAAAAGGAACTGTTCATGACCCGTCCCCTGAATGTCGTTGCCCTCTCCGGCGGAACCTGGCGCCCGTCCCGCACCCTGGTGCTGACCCAGGCCGTGCTGGCCGAACTGGCCACTTTGCTGCCGATCCAAAGCACTGTGATCGAGTTGGGCGACATCGCTCGCCCATTGGGCGGTGCGCTGTCACGTGATGAACTGCCCGCCGACGTCGAATCCCAACTGTTGGCCATCGAACAAGCCGACCTGTTGATCGTCGCCGCGCCGGTCTATCGCGGCTCCTACCCGGGCCTGCTCAAACATCTATTCGACTTGATTGGCCTCAATGCGCTGATCAACACCCCGGTGCTGCTGGCGGCCACAGGCGGCAGCGACCGCCACGCGCTGGTGCTCGATCACCAACTGCGTCCGCTGTTCAGTTTCTTCCAGGCACTGACTTTGCCGATCGGCGTGTACGCCACCGAGGCCGACTTCACCGACTACCAAATAACCAGCGAATTATTAAAAGCCCGGATTCAACTAGCGGCAGAACGCGCAGCACCTTTGTTTGCAGCGCACTCCCCTTCTCTGCTGAAAATCGCTTAAGGATTTGTCATGGATGTTTTCTGGTTTCTGCCAACGCATGGCGACGGTCATTACCTGGGCACCACCCAAGGTGCACGGCCGGTCACTCTCAATTACCTGAAGCAAGTCGCGCAGGCGGCTGACAGCCTGGGTTACCACGGTGTGTTGATTCCTACCGGGCGCTCGTGCGAAGACTCCTGGGTCATCGCCTCGGCGCTGGTGCCGCTGACCGAACGCCTGCGTTACCTGGTGGCGATACGTCCGGGCATCATCTCGCCGACGGTATCCGCACGGATGGCGGCGACCCTTGATCGGCTGTCCAACGGCCGCTTGCTGATCAACGTGGTGACCGGCGGCGACCCCGACGAAAACCGTGGCGACGGCAGTTTCCTCGACCACAGTGAACGCTACGAAGTCTCCGACGAATTCCTCAAGATCTGGCGCCGCGTGTTGCAGGGCGAATCGGTAGATTTCGAAGGAAAACACCTGCGCGTACAGAACGCCAAGGCGCTTTACCCACCGGTGCAGAAGCCTTATCCGCCGCTGTACTTCGGCGGTTCTTCGGATGCCGCCCACGACCTTGCCGCCGAGCAGGTGGACGTGTACCTGACCTGGGGCGAACCACCCGCCGCCGTCGCGGAAAAACTCGCGGATGTACGGGAACGTGCGGCTCGCCACGGGCGCACCGTGAAGTTTGGTATTCGCCTGCACGTGATCGTGCGCGAAACCGAAGAAGACGCCTGGAAAGCCGCCGACAAACTGATCGAGCACATCAGCGACGAAACCATCGCAGCGGCGCAAAAATCCTTCTCGCGCTTCGACTCCGAAGGCCAGCGCCGCATGGCGGCCCTGCATGATGGTCGCCGCGACAACCTGGAAATCGCCCCCAACCTGTGGGCCGGCGTTGGCCTGGTGCGCGGCGGTGCCGGTACGGCGCTGGTGGGTAACCCACAACAAGTGGCCGAGCGCATCAAGGAATACGCCGACCTGGGGATAGAGAGCTTCATCTTCTCCGGTTACCCCCACTTGGAAGAGGCGTATCGCTTTGCCGAGTTGGTGTTCCCGTTGCTGCCAGAACCCTATGCCAGCCTTGCCGGGCGTGGCATCACCAACCTCACTGGGCCGTTTGGCGAAATGATTGCCAACGATGTGTTGCCGAACAAACCCTGAACGCGCTGATAACAGCTTTGTGTGGGAGCCGGGCTTGCCCGCGATGCAGGCGACTCGGTGTTTCAGTGATACCGCGGTGATGCTATCGCAGGCAAGCCAGCTCCCACATTTGGCCTTGATTGCCAAATCGATATAGAGGAACACCGCGTGACAGCCAAACCCCATAGCGTCCTGCCATCACCGTTGCAGACCGCCAAATTGCTGGCCGCCGAATTCGCCCTCACCGCTGTCGAGCGTGACGAGCGCGGTGGCACCCCCAAAGCCGAACGTGATGCCCTGCGCCAAAGTGGCCTGCTGGCACTGAGCATTCCCACCCAATACGGCGGCCTCGGCGCACGCTGGAGCGACACCCTGGGCATCGTGCGTGAATTCGCCAAGGTCGACAGCTCCATCGCCCATGTCTTCGGCTTCCACCACCTGATGCTCGCCACCGTGCGCCTGTTTTCGCGCCCGGACCAATGGCAACCCTGGTTCGAACAGACCGCACGCAAAAACTGGTTCTGGGGCAACGCCCTCAACCCGCTGGACACCCGCACCGTGGTCAAGGACTTTGGCGGCTGGCGCGAGTTCTCTGGCAAGAAGAGCTTCTGCTCCGGCGCCAGCGACTCGGAAATGCTGATTGCCTCGGCAGTGGATGAAACGGCCGGCGGCAAACTGTTGATCGCCGCAATCCCCAGCGGCCGCAGCGGCATCACCCTGCACAACGACTGGAACAATATCGGCCAGCGCCAGACCGACAGCGGCAGCGCCAGCTTCGAACGGGTGCGCGTCGAGGAATCGGAATTGCTGCTCGACCCAGGCCCGCTGAGCACGCCGTTCGCCTGCCTGCGCCCCTTGATCGCCCAACTGACGTTCACGCATATGTTCCTCGGCATTGCCGAAGGCGCCTTTGAGGAGGCGCGCACCTACACCCTGACCGAAACCCGCTCCTGGCATAAATCCTCGGCCGAAGACGTCCGCCAAGACCCTTATGTGCTGCATCACTACGGCGAATTCTGGGTGGCACTGGAAGGTGTGCGCCTGCTGGTGGAACGCGCCGCCGAACTGCTCGACCACGCCTGGGCCAAAGGCCCCAACCTCAGCGAAAACGAACGCGGCCAACTGGCCATCGCCATCGCCACCGCGAAAGTCGCCGCCACCCGCGAGGGTCTGGCGCTGTGCAGCCGTCTGTTCGAAGTCACCGGCGCGCGCTCCACCCATGCGTCACTACGCCTGGACCGCCACTGGCGCAACCTGCGCACACAAACCCTGCACGACCCGGTGGACTACAAACTCCACGAACTGGGGGACTGGGCATTGAACCAATCCCTGCCGATCCCGACGTTCTATTCCTGAGAAGAGGTGCCCATGCAGCTTTTAACCCTACCGCCCTCGCCCGCACTCGCGACCTCGATCCGCGCCACGGCCCA
Organism: Pseudomonas sp. PGPPP1; assembly: GCF_002255865.1. NCBI lineage: Bacteria > Pseudomonadati > Pseudomonadota > Gammaproteobacteria > Pseudomonadales > Pseudomonadaceae > Pseudomonas > Pseudomonas sp. PGPPP1. Next base: position 9,215 of record NZ_NKIG01000022.1, read on the forward strand.
AGTCTTTGAAGACCCTAAATCCCAGGCGTTGCTCGACCATATCCAGCAAGTGGCGCCCAGCGAAGCCAGCGTGTTGATCATCGGCGAAACCGGTACCGGTAAAGAGCTGGTGGCGCGGCATATCCACAACCTCAGTGCCCGGCGCAACCGGCCCTTCGTAGCGGTGAACTGCGGCGCGTTCTCCGAGTCCCTGGTGGAAGCCGAGTTGTTCGGCCACGAAAAAGGCGCCTTCACCGGTGCCCTCAGCGCCAAGGCCGGTTGGTTCGAAGAGGCCGACGGCGGCACCTTGTTCCTCGATGAGATCGGCGACTTGCCGATGGCGATCCAGGTCAAGCTGTTGCGTGTCCTACAAGAGCGCGAAGTCGTACGCCTAGGTTCGCGTAAGAGCATTCCGATTGATGTGCGCGTATTGGCCGCAACCAACGTGCAACTGGAAAAGGCCATCAACGCTGGGCATTTCCGCGAAGACCTTTACTACCGTCTGGATGTGGTCAGCCTGGAACTCAGCCCGCTGCGTGATCGGCCCGGCGATATCTTGCCGCTGACCCGGCACTTTATCGAGGCGTACAGCCAACGCTTGGGCTACGGCGAGATCACCATCAGCCGCGAGGCCGAACACAAGCTTAAAAGCTACAGCTGGCCGGGCAATATCCGCGAGCTGGAAAACGTGATTCACCACACCCTGCTGATCTGCCGTAACGGTGTGATCGAACGCGATGACCTGCGCCTGTCGAACATGCGCATCGAGCGTCAGGACGACAACCAGCACGGCACCGATAACAGCGCCGAAGCGTTGCTGGCGCGTGCGTTTCAAAAACTCTTCGAAGAACAGGCGGGCGCCCTGCATGAAAAAGTCGAAGACGCCCTGCTACGTGCCGCCTACCGTTTCAGCCATTACAACCAGGTGCACACCGCCAACCTTTTGGGCCTGAGCCGCAACGTGACCCGCACCCGCTTGATCAAGATCGGCGAGCTGGCCGTAAACAAACGTCGCCCCGGCGAAAATGTGCAAGGCGAGCGCATGTTGCACCTATCCATTTAGACGGCAATGCAATGCGTCATCATGGCTGCGCTCGAAACTGCGCAGCACCTGGAAGGACCCAAAGGTCACTGCTGTGGCCTGGTGCGCGCGAATCAACGTCCAGAAATCCTCCTCACCGTGCTCGAAGCATTTAAAGGCGGCTTCCCCGTCCTCGCGGGAGCGCCATTGCAGGTAGTTGAGCACGCGCCGACCGTCATCGCTGACCTGCACGCTCGCATGGATAAAACCGCCATGGCCCTCCGCCAGGCGCTCGCTCTGCATCGACAGCGCAGCCACCAGGGCAGATTGTTGCCGGGGTTCGATCTGGAATTCGATCAGTTGAGCGAAACTGCGATTCTTCTCTGATACCTGCATGAACACTCCCCTTTTTCTGTAGGCAGAATCTTGCGATTCGATGCCACGCAGGGTAAAACCTCTAGTTAAGTCAAGGTCAAGCGTTGTTTCGGAGCTTTTCATGCTGAACAAAGAACTTACCGTCGGCCAACTGGCGGCCCGCAGCGGCGTGGCGGTCACGGCCCTACATTTCTACGAGACCAAGGGGCTGATCAAGAGCAATCGCAATGCGGGGAACCAACGGCGTTATCCACGTGATGTGTTGCGGCGGGTGGTGGTGATCAAGATTGCCCAGCGGTTGGGTATTCCGTTGGCGACCATTGGTGAGGCGTTGCAGACGCTGCCGGATGGGCGTACGCCCACGGCCAAGGACTGGGAGCGCCTGTCGGCGTTGTGGCGGGAAGATCTGGATGAGCGCATCAACAAGTTGTTGCTGCTGCGCGACAAGCTCAATGGCTGTATTGGCTGCGGGTGTTTGTCGTTGGAAGCGTGCCCGTTGCGTAATCAGGATGATCAGTTGGGGGAGCGCGGGCCGGGGGCTCAGCTATTGGAGCCAACGCCATAATTTGGATGTGTAAACCGCACTCAATGTGGGAGCGGGCTTGCTCGCGAATACGGTGTGTCAGTCACCGATATTTCGACTGATCCACCGTATTCGCGAGCAAGCCCGCTCCCACACAAGCCCAGTTCCACATTAAACCTGTGTGGATTTTAGAACCCCGGAGCAATCTGGCCCTTGTAGCGGGTCAGGATGAACTGGCGCACTTCATCGGAATTCAGCGCCTTGGCCAGCTTCTGAATGCGCGGATCGTTGATGTTGTCCGGCCGCGCTACCAGGTACTCGACGTACAGCGACTTGCCCTTTTCCACGATCAACGCACTGTTGGTATCGATCCCCGCTTCCAGCGCGTAGTTGGCAAACACGAACGCCAAATCCACCTGACTCACCGAACGCGCCAGCAATGCACCTTCCAGCTCACGGATTTTCAGGTGCTTGGGGTTTTCCGCGATATCCCGCGGAGTGCTCAGGGTGTTGCTCGGGTCCTTGAGTTTGATCAGGCCCGCCTCGTCCAACAGCACCAAGGCACGACCAGTGTTGACCGGGTCGTTGGGGATCGACACGGTGGCGCCGTCTTTCAACTCCGAGATGTTCTTGATGCGCGTCGAGTACGCACCAAACGGTTCGATATGCACGCCCACTACCGGCACCAGGTCGGTGTGGCGGGTCTTGTTGTAATCATCTAAGAACGGGCGGTACTGGTAGTAGTTGGCGTCGATGTTCTTCAACGCCAGTTGCTGGTTGGGCTGGATAAAGTCGGTGAAGACTTTGATCTGCAGGTCCACGCCTTCCTTGGCCAGTACCGGTTTGACGAATTCCAGGATCTCCGCGTGCGGCACGGGTGTAGCGCCCACCACCAACGTTTCGTTGGCAAAGGCATTGAACGACAGGACAGCGGCCAAGATGGCCAGGGACTTTTTCATACGTGCTCCGAAGGCAGTTGCTATAAGAATTAACGGCGGCTGTAACGCGCCACCAAACGATCACCGGTCATCTGCAGGGCCTGCACCAGCACCAACAACAGCACCACGGTGACCACCATCACGTCGGTCTGGAACCGCTGGTAGCCATAACGAATCGCCAGGTCACCCAGGCCACCGCCACCAATCACCCCGGCCATGGCGGTGTAGTCCACCAGCACAATCGCGGTCACGGTCACCGCTGCCAGCAGCCCACCCCGGGCCTCCGGCAGCAGCGTGTGGCGGATCACCTGCCAAGTGCTGGCGCCCATGGATTGGGTGGCCTCGACAACACCGCGATCCACCTCACGCAGCGCGGTTTCCACCAGCCGCGCAAAAAACGGCGTGCACCCCACCACCAGCGGCGGAATCGTGCCCGGTACGCCAAGGGAGGTGCCCACCAGCAAGGTGGTCAGCGGGATCAGCACAATCAGCAAAATGATGAACGGCAGCGAACGCAGCACGTTGACCACTACCGACAACAGCCGATACACCACCAACGCTTCGTGCAATTGGCGCTTGCCGGTGAGGAATAGCAGCACCCCCAGCGGCAACCCCAACAGCACGGTAAAACCCAGGGCCGCTGTGAGCATGCTCAGGGTTTCCAGGCAGGCTTGGCCGATGTCGGCCCAGTAAATGTTCTTGAACAGTTCGGCCATGGATCACGACCAGTCGTGGCGCGGTGGCTTGGCGCCATTGAGCAGCCAGTTGCCCACGACGTGGTACTTCCAGCGCACCGGGTCGTGCAGGGTATGCACCCGTGCGTTGCGCCAGTGGCGGTCGAAGTTGTGCTTCTTCAAGGTGGAGCGTGTGCCGCCCAACTCAAACAATTTGTTGCTGGCGTCGATGGCAATTTCGGTGGTGAGCACCTTGGCACGGGCGACCGCCAGGGAGGCATGGGCGACGTTGTCTTCATTCGGCGCCGGGCGTGCAGCATCGAGGGCAAAACCTGCACGTTCCAACAGGGCTTCGGCGGCTTCCAGGCGAATGTCCAGGGCGCCAACCTGGATGATGGTCAGCGGGTCCTCACTGGCCTTTTCCACACCGGCGTCGATCCACGGCCGGGCGAATTGCTGCACGAACTGCACCGTGTCACGCAGTGCCGCGCGGGCGATGCCGGCGTCGATGGCCGCGGTGGTCAGCTGAGCGAAAGGGCCGGCCAAGGTCGGCGAATCGTAGGATTTATGAGTAGGAAAAAGGTTGAACGCCGGCACGCGCAGGTCTTGCGCCAGCACCGTCCCACTGGACGTGGTGCGCTGGCCCATGCTGTCCCAATCGTCGACCACTACGAGTCCGTCAGTACCGCGCTTTACGAACGCCAACTGCGCATTTTGCTGTTCGTCCAGAGCCAGTACCGCCAGCCAGTGAGCGTACAACGAACCGGTGCAATAGCCCTTGCGCCCGTTGATCACGTAACCGTCGCCTTCGCGGCGAATCGTGGCTTGAATGTCCTGCACGTTCTTGCCGCCGGTTTCCGACAGCGCATTGGCAAAACGATGCCCCTGCAATGCCAAGCCAAAGAAATGCGCCTGCTGCTCGGGCGTGCCTTGCAGGCGAATGTCTTCCAGCAGGCAATAGTGGTTTTGCGGGATCTGCCCCAGGGATGGGTCGGCGGCGGAAATAATCGCAATCACCTGGGCGAGCACCGCGTAGGACACCTGCGCCCCCCCAAACTCGCGCGGCACGCTGATGCCCCACAGGCCGCTGTTGGAATACAGGTCTACCACCTCGGCGGGCACCTGACGGGTGCGGTCACGTTCGGCGTCCTGCTCCAGCAATACGGCGGCAACACGATGCGCCACGGCAATCGCCTCGGCTTCATCACGGATCAGGTCGGCGTGGGGCGTGTGGATCGGGTAATCGGCAGATACAGGCAATACAGACATACAACGCTCTCGGGCGAATGGTTTGCCTTGTGCATTGCAGCTTCTGTGCCGAGCGCTGAAACCGTGGGGTTGAGCGCAAAAACCACGAAAAAGGCCGCTTATGGCGCAGCAAACTGCCCGTTCACTGTTGCCTGGCGAACACCTTGTCGGCTGCCCGCAGGCCGCGCGGTACGTGGCCTATAGTTAAAGGGCCGTACCTCCACACCACCACCCAAGGAGAACGATATGAGCGTCAAGCCTGTTCCAGAGGGTTTCCACAGCATCACGCCGTACCTGGGCGTCGATAAAGCCGCCGAAGCCATCGAGTTCTACAAGCAAGCCTTCAATGCCACCGAGGTCATGCGCCTGGACATGCCCGACGGCAAGGTCGGCCACGCCGAACTGCGCATCGGTGACTCGCCGATCATGCTCGGCTCGCCTTGCGCTGAAAGCCCGTTCGGCAGCCCGCGCGATGGCCACACCAGCGTGGGCATCCACCTTTACGTCAACGATGTCGATGCGCAGTACAAACAAGCCATCGCCGCCGGTGGCACGCCAATCTCCGAACCCAAGGACCAGTTCTACGGAGACCGCTCGGGTACGCTGGAGGATCCGTTCGGGCATGTGTGGTTCCTGGCAACCCACAAGGAGGATCTGACTGAGGCGCAGATCCGCCAGCGTGCCGAGGAGATGTTCAAGCAGGGCTGAGATCCAGCTGCCTACACATCTAAAACTGTGGGAGCTGGCCTGCTCCCACACTGGATATTTGTCGAGCCTGAACACCCTGCTACACACTTCATGAACACCCCCTCCACGCTTTCCCCCTTGCCCCGAATGCCGTGTGATTCCACGATGCAGGCACTCATTACAAGGAGCCACTCCATGTTCGCCGGTTTCCAGAAAGACCAGCGCCACGTCAACGGCGTCAGCATCAGCTATCGCAAAGGCGGCACGGGCCCCGGCCTGCTGTTGCTGCACGGGCACCCGCAAACCCACGTGATCTGGCACAAGATCGCCGAACAGCTGGCCGAACACTTCACCGTGGTCGCCGCCGACCTGCGCGGCTACGGCGACAGCAGCAAGCCGCCGGCCAATGACCATCACACTCACTACTCGAAGCGGGAAATGGCGCGAGACGGCGTCGAGCTGATGAACGCGTTGGGCTTCGACACCTTCTCGGTGCTGGCCCACGACCGCGGCGCCCGCGTGGCCCACCGCCTGGCCCTGGACCACCCGACCGCCGTGCAACGCATGGTGCTGCTGGATATCGCCCCGACCCTGTCGATGTACGCGCAAACCGATGAGGCCTTCGCCCGGGCGTACTGGCACTGGTTCTTCCTGATCCGTCCGGCGCCGCTGCCGGAGGCTCTGATCGAAAGCAACCCCGAGTTGTACCTGCGCAGCGTCATGGGTAGCCGCAGCGCCGGGCTCAAGCCATTCACCGACGAGGCATTTGCCGAATACCTGCGCTGCCTGAAACTGCCAGGCGCCGCCACGGGCATCTGCGAAGACTACCGCGCCGCCGCCGGCATCGACCTGGAACACGACCAGGCGGACATCGACGCCAACCACCACTTGAACTTGCCGCTGCTGGTGATGTGGGGCGCCGAAGGGACTGTCGGCCGCTGTTTCGAACCGCTCAAGGAATGGCAGAAAGTCGCCACCGACGTACGCGGCAAGGCCCTGCCGGCTGGCCATTACATCGCCGAAGAGGCCCCCGAGTTATTGCTGGGTGAAGTGCTGGCCTTCCTGCGCTGAGCCCACTCTCAACACTTAATAACACCACGACCTGAAACACCCGCCTCGCAGGCTGCCAATGGCCTGCGACGGGTTCGCTTTGCCCCCAGAAACATACCGAGATAATAACAATGACAATCAGAAAGCTGCTGGGAACCCTGTATGTGCAAGTGCTGATCGCTATCGCCCTGGGCGTGTTGATCGGCCATCAATGGCCACAGATCGGCGTCGACCTCAAGCCTTTGGGCGACGGGTTTATCAAGCTGATCAAGATGATCATCGGCCCGATCATCTTCTGCACGGTGGTGTCTGGCATCACCAGCATGCACGACGTGAAGCAGGTGGGCCGGGTGGGCGGCAAGGCGCTGCTGTACTTCGAGATCGTCTCCACCCTCGCCCTGCTGATCGGCCTTCTCGCCGCTCACCTGTTGCAGCCGGGCGTGGGCTTTAATATCGATGTGAAAACCCTCGACAGTTCGGCCATCGCAGGTTTTGTCGGCCAGGCCGAGCATGGCGAAGGCGTCATTGGGTTTCTGCTGCATGTGATCCCCGCGACGTTTTTCGATGCATTCTCCAAGGGTGAAATCCTGCCGGTGCTGTTTGTATCCGTGCTGTTTGGCGTGGGTCTGGTGATGGTGGGGGAAAAGGGTCGGCCCTTGGTCGCGGTGATCAACCAGGCCAGCGAAGTGTTTTTCCGTATCGTCGGCATCATCAGCCGCGTTGCGCCGATTGGTGCCTTTGGGGCCATCGCCTTCACCATCGGCAAGTACGGCGTGGGTTCGTTGCTGCCGCTGTTGAAACTGGTGGGCACGTTCTACATCACCGCATTTTTCTTTGTGGCCGTCGTACTGGGCAGCATCGCGCGCTATGCCGGTTTCAGCATTTTCAAGTTGATGGGCTATATCAAGTCGGAGCTGCTGATCGTGCTGGGTACCAGTTCGTCGGAATCGGCGCTGCCACAACTGATCCAGAAACTGGAAAGCCTGGGCGCGTCCAAAGGTGTAGTGGGCATCGTCGTACCGACCGGCTACACCTTCAACCTGGATGGCACCAACATCTACATGACCCTGGCGGTGCTGTTCCTGGCCCAGGCCACCAATATCCACCTGCCGCTGGAGCAGCAATTGACCTTGTTGGCGGTGGCGATGCTGACATCCAAAGGTGCCGGTGCGGTGGTCGGTGCGGGCTTTGTGGCGCTGGCCGCGAGCCTGGCAGTGGTGCCGACGGTGCCGGTGGCGGCGATGGTGTTGATCCTGGGTGTGGACCGCTTCATGGCTGAATGCCGTTCGTTGACCAACATCATCGGCAATGCCGTAGCCGCGCTGGTGGTGGCCGCCTGGGAAGGTGAACTGGACCGCGAAAAAATGGCACCGATCGCCCTCAAGCGCGGCCGCCATGCACGCGCCGCCCAGGCCGCGAAGGTCGCAGCCGAATAAACGCTTTAGACCCGACGCGCCGGAAGGTGCGCCTATCCGGTGCTATTCTGGCGGTTCATACCGCCAGCCCTGCTTCTGATGACTCATAAGAAAGATACCGTGCCCCTACCCGAAGACCTGCGGGTGTTCTTGACCGTGATCCGCAAGGCCGGCTTCGCGGCGGCCGCCGATGAGCTGGGATTGTCGCCAGCGTATGTCAGCAAGCGCATCCAGATCCTCGAAACCACCCTGGCCACCCGCCTGCTGCACCGCACCAGCCGGCGCATCGCCCTCACCGAAGACGGTGAACGGGTGCAGCGCTGGGCCGTGCGCATCCTCGAAGACTTCCAGCAACTGTCCGATGAGCTCACCGATGCCCACGACAGCCCGCGCGGCCACTTGCACCTGTGCAGCAGCTTCGGCTTCGGGCGCAACCATGTGGCGCCTGCCGTGTCGCTACTGGCAGAACAATACCCGGACCTGGAAATCCGCCTGGATCTGTTCGACCGCGTGGTGGATATCGTCAGCGAAGGGTTCGACCTGGAGATCCGTGTGGGCGATGACATCCCCGGCCAACACATCGGTCGACAGTTGGTGAGCAACCGCCGAGTGTTGTGTGCCGCGCCCACGTATCTGCAGCGCCGGGGCGCGCCGCAACACCTGAGCGACCTGGAGCAACACGACTGCCTGGTAATCAAGGAACGTGACAACGCGTTTGGCATCTGGAACCTGGAGCGCGAAGGCATTCAGGAAAGCGTGCGGGTACGCGGACCGTTGTCGTCCAACAACGGCGAGATCGTATTGCAGTGGGCATTGGATGGGCGCGGCGTGTTACTACGTTCGATGTGGGATGTGAAACCACTGCTGGAGCAAGGCAAGCTGGTTCAGGTACTGCACGACTACACCCAGAGCGCCAACGTGTGGGCGGTGTACCCGACACGGTTGGCGTATTCCGGGAAGCTGCGGGCGTGTGTGGAGTTTTTGCAGGAGCATTTCAAGGGGCTGTCGATCTAGCCTCCGCTCCAGACTTGAGAATCCAATCCCCTGTGGGAGCTGGCTTGCCTGCGATAGCGGTATATCAGTGACGGTTGAGGGAGCTTACCCACCGCTATCGCAGGCAAGCCAGCTCCCACATTTTGAACCGAGGAGTGTCAGCTGAGCCAGGGGTTGGCTTGCAGGTGCTGACGCTCGAACGCCTTGATCTGCTCACTGCGCTGCAACGTGCTGCCAATCGCATCCAGTCCCAGCAATAGCGCAGTCTTGCGCAGGGTGTCGATCTGGAAAGGGATCACCTCGCCATTCGCCAAACCAATCTCCTGCGCTTGCAAGTCCACACTGATCTGCGCCTGCTCCGGCTGGCCCACGGTCTGCCCCAGTTTCTGCAACACCGCCTCTTCCAACGTAATCAACAACACGCCATTGCGCTGGCAATTGTCATAGAAAATCCCGGCAAAGCTGCTGCCGATCAGCGCGCGAATACCCATCTGTTTCAGGCCCCACACCGCATGCTCGCGACTGGAGCCACAACCAAAGTTCGACCCCACCACCATAAAGCTAGCGCCCTGCCACGCCGGTTGGTTCAGCACGAATTCAGGGTTGGGTTCACCGTTGGGCAAAAAGCGCAGGTCGAAGAACAACCCGCGGTCCAGGCCGTTGCGGTCGATGCCCTTGAGAAACTGCTTGGGCATGATCACGTCGGTGTCGATATTCGCTGCCAGCATCGGTGCGGCTTTGCCGGTGACCAGGGTGAAGGGTTGCAGGCTCATGGGCGCTCTCCAAAAAGGCGGATGTCAGTCAGGCGGCCGGTGATGGCGGCGGCGGCAACCATGGCCGGGCTCATCAGGTGGGTGCGTGCCCCTGCGCCCTGGCGGCCTTCGAAGTTGCGGTTGGTGCTGGAGGCACAGCGGTCGCCGGGGGCCAGCACGTCGTCGTTCATCGCCAGGCACATCGAGCAGCCCGACTGGCGCCATTCAAACCCTGCGTCGATAAAGATCGCCGCCAGCCCTTCGGCCTCAGCCTGGTCACGGACTTCGGTGGAGCCCGGCACGATCATCGCCCGCACGTGCTCGGCGACGTGTTTGCCACGCACCACGCTGGCCGCGTCGCGCAAGTCTTCGATGCGCGCGTTGGTGCAGGAGCCGATAAACGCATGGCTGATGACGATGTCGCTCAGCGGCATGCCGGCTTCCAGGCCCATATAGGTAAGGGCGCGGCGCATGTCCTGGCGCAGGATCAGGTCGCTGATGTCTTGCGGGTCGGGCACGCGGGCGCCGATGGGGGCGGCCTGGTCGGGGCTGGTGCCCCAGGTGACCATAGGTTCAAGGGTCGTCGCGTCGAGCTGCACTTCCTGGTCGAACACCGCACCGGCATCCGAATGCAAGTGGCGCCAGCCCAGCAACGCCTGCTCCCACAACTCGCCCTTGGGTGCACGGGGTTTGCCTTTGAGGTAGGCGAAGACCTTGTCATCCGGCGCCATGAACGCGCCGCGTGCACCGGCCTCCACCGCCATGTTGCAGATGGTCATGCGCGCCTCGACGCTGAGCGCATCGATGGTGGCACCGCAAAACTCGATGGCATAACCGGTGGCACCCGAGGCGCCGATCTTGCCGATCAGCGCCATAATCACGTCCTTGGACGTGAGGCCTGGGGCCAACACACCGTGCACCGTCACGCGCATGGTTTTCAGGCGCCTATACACAAGGGTCTGAGAAGCCAGCAGGTGTTCGATTTCCGACGTGCCGATGCCAAACCCAAATGCGCCCAAAGCGCCGTAGGTGGTGGTGTGGCTGTCACCGGCGGCGATCACCATGCCCGGCAGGATAAAACCCTGCTCCGGGGCAATCACGTGTTCGATGCCTTGGCGCTTGTCGAGGATATCCAGCAGTTCGATGCCGAAGTCCCGGCAGTTCTCCGCCAGGTACGACACCTGTCGCGCCCCGCCTGCGTCGGGCATTGCAGCGATGCGCTTGGGGGTGGTGGGGTTCACATGATCAACCACCGCCAGTGCCGTGCCTGGGCGCCATACGCCACGGCCGGCCTCGCGCAAGCCACTGAACGCCTGCGGGCTGGTGTATTCGTTGATCACCTGGCGGTCTATATAAAGAAGCACATGCCCCTGGTCATCCAGAGTGCACACCGTGTGGGAATCGATGTGCTTGTCGTAGAGGGTTCTGGCGGGGATTTTCTGCGGGTTCATTGTTGTAGGCGCTCACTCAACGGTATGCCCCCATCCTACGCAGACGTCCCCTGCCATCAATGGCGCTTGGGTGATGGCTTGGAACATGTTTCGTGTTCGATCAGGGCTTCCAAATCGCGGAACTGTGAACCTGAAACATTTGCTTTCATCTCCGCGTTAGGGTTTTGCGATTCTCATCCGTCTTAACTTAGATACAGCCCGTCGCGTCAGCAAAAGCTACGACCGGCCTTTTCCGGGCCTCCATTGCCCCCCTCCGATCAAGACCCGCATTCACATGTCGAAGAAGTCACGCTCAAAACTCTGGTTTCTCGTACATAGCTGGCTGGCATTGCCCGTCTGGTTCTTTGTACTGATCGTCTGTTTCACCGGCACGCTGGCGGTGGTCAGCCAGGAAATCGTCTGGCTGGCCAACCCGGATATCCGGGCCAGCAAGCCCTCGGAGGATGCCGAACCGCTGAGCTTTGAACAGGTGATCGACGCCATCAAGCGCGAAGACCCCAAAGTGATCGTGCGGTCAATCAGTCGGCCCGACGAATCGCATTTCGCGTTGACCGTACGCCTCACCTACCCGGATGGGCGCGCAGTGGCGGCCTATGTCAGCCCTTACACTGGCGCCATCCAGGGCATCAGCCCCTCGTTCGACTTCCAGCAATTCACCCGCGCCCTCCATGGCTGGTGGCTAGTGCCATTCACCAATGGCTACAGCTGGGGCTGGTACCTGGTGTCGCTGTTGGGCCTGCCGATGCTGGCCTCGCTGGTTACCGGGTTGGTGGTGTACAAGCGTTTCTGGAAGGGTTTTCTCAAGCCAACCCTGCGCATTCGCCATGGCGCGCGGATTTTCTGGGGCGACTTCCACCGCCTGAGCGGTATCTGGTCGATCTGGTTTATCGCCGTGATCTCCATCACCGGCACTTGGTTCCTGATCCAGGCGATCCTGGGGGATAACCAGATTTCGATTTCCAGCGAGCCCGTCGTGCCGGTGGTTGCCCGGGAAAAAGTCCCCCTGTCGGCGCCTGGCGTACCGGCACCGATGATCGGTCTGGATGAGGCAATTGAAATTGCCACCCAACGCATTCCCGGGCTCGAGGCCAGTTTCGTGACCCTGCCCCTCAATGCCTACAGCCACCTGCAGATTGGCGGCCGGGGCTGGTACCCGCTGATGTTCCAAACGGCGCAGCTCAACCCGTATGACGGCGAAATCGCGGTCTCGCACATGCTCTCCGATCGCACCGCCCTGGAGTTCGTCACTGAGTCCATGCGTCCGCTGCACACCGGCGACTTCGGTGGCATCTGGATCAAACTGATCTGGGCGTTCTTCGGCCTGATCCTGAGCATGATGGTATTGAGTGGGCTGCTGATCTGGACCAAACGCACCGCCCTGGCCAGCCTCAATGCGCTCAAACGCAGCAACAAGGCACCCCGCGAACCCGCCCCCACCCCTGCCTTGCAGGCTGAAACCACGGAGGGCACCCGATGAGCAAGGTCGCCGCTGCTGCACCGCCTACGCCACTGCGGGCCTTTTGGCTCAAATGGCGGTTTCACATCAATATCCTGCTGTTGCTGATACCGCTGGGGTTCATGCCCAAGTACTTTGCCGATGCTGCACTGTTTCGCGGCGATACCGGCATCGGTGAACGGGTGGCCGGCCAAGTGCAGGTCGGCCCTTGGAGCCTGACCCTCGCCGAGTTTCGCAATGAAGGCCCAACCCCCGACCCGGCCGGCCCGATGAAATTCTTCAACGCCGCCCTGTGCGACACCTGCGCCGATCAGGTCAAGGCCACTTACCTGCGTATCGGCAAACCCCGCAGCCTGCGGGCCGCCGGGGTGATCTTCTTCGGCACGCCTTACCGCATGGGGGCTGCCCTGCCGGTGCCGGAGCGCACGCCTGCCGACGCCGAACTGTGGGTCACCATGGAAGGCTGGGACGGCACCATGCACCAGGGTTCCATCCCGCTGAGCCAGGCCTCGCCTGCCACTATTGCCTGGCTGAACAAGCAAGGAGTTAAACCATGACTTTGATGCGCCTGACTCGCGCCTGCGGCGCCCTGTTGATGTATGCCGGTTTCAGCACCGTCGCCCTGGCCCACAACCCGATGTGCGAATGCAAGGAAATCGCCGGCGAGCAAATCCAGTGCACCGGCGGTTTTTCCGACGGCAGCGGCGCTCCCGGCGTGACCCTGGACGTGATCGGCTACGACGAAACCATCCTGGTGCCCGGCAAGCTTGGCCAGGACTCGACCCTGACCTTCAAGAAGCCCGCCGCCGAGTTCTACGTGCTGTTCGATGCGGGCCCCGGCCACGTGGTGGAAATCGACCAAGCGGACATCCAGCCGCAATGAGTACCACACAGGTTGTACGCCCCGCAGGTGCCGGTCACGAAACCCTCTACGTCCTGCTGCTGTGCCTGATCATCCTCGCGGTGGCAGGCTCGGTAATTGCGCTGCACGGTGAGACCCAGGAGGTCGTCGCCGTGCCCAGCCATCAGTTGGACGCCCGCCGCGACCTCAGCGCCGCCGAGCAAGGTATCTACGCTGACCTGCGGGTGACCCTCGATGAGATCCAGTTGTTGCAACAGGAACACAGCACTCTGCCAACCCCCGAGCAACTGGCCGAAGAAGGCTTTGCGCCGTTCGCCCAGGACGCCAGCTCGGTGAGCCGTGGCAATCACCGCTGGCAGACCCTGGAACCTTCGGCCTATCTGGGTTTGAGCCAGGCCCCCAGCACCAGCGGTTCGCTGCTGATGCGGGTGCACGGCGCCGAACCCGATATTTGGCTCAACCGCAGCGCCAACCTGGCCGCCCCTTCCGACCTCTCCGACCAGGCGCTCATCGCAGCCGGCTGGCAACAGGTGGTCACGCAATTCGATGCCGGCGTGACCCGCCAGCACCGTCACTGAACGAGAAGACCGATTGCCCATGTCTATTTCATCGCCCCTGTCGCGCCTGTTAGTGGTTGGCCTGTTCAGCCTGATGCTCAGCCCCTTTGCACATGCCGAGGCAGCCAAACGCCTGCGTATCGGCATCACCCTGCACCCTTACTACAGCTACGTGACGAATATCGTCGGTGACAAAGCCGACGTCGTGCCGCTGATTCCCGCCGGTTTCAACCCCCACGCCTACGAGCCGCGCGCCGATGACATCAAGCGCATCGGCGGCCTGGACGTGATCGTACTCAACGGCGTCGGCCATGATGACTTTGCCGACCGCATGATCGCCACCAGCGAGCGCCCGGATATTCCGGTGATCGAAGCCAACGAAAATGTGCCACTGCTGGCCGCCACCGGTAACGCTGCGCGCGGTGCGGGCAAGGTGGTCAACCCGCACACCTTCCTGTCGATCAGCGCGTCGATTGCCCAGGTCAACAACATCGCCCGCGAACTGGGCAAGCTCGACCCGGACAATGCCAAGACTTACACCCAGAACGCTCGCGCCTACGGCAAGCGCCTGCGCCAGATGCGCGCCGACGCCCTGGCCAAGCTGACCAGCGCACCTAACCCGGACCTGCGCGTGGCCACCGTGCACGCGGCCTACGACTACCTGCTGCGCGAATTCGGCCTGGAAGTCACGGCCGTGGTCGAACCGGCCCACGGTATCGAGCCCAGCCCGAGCCAGTTGAAAAAGACCATCGACGAACTGCGCGCCCTGGATGTGAAGGTGATCTTCTCGGAGATGGATTTCCCGTCCACCTACGTCGAGACCATCCAGCGAGAATCCGGGGTCAAGTTGTACCCGCTGTCGCATATTTCCTACGGCGAATACAGCCCTGAGAAGTACGAAGTGGAAATGACCGGCAACCTCAACACCGTGGTCCGGGCGATTCAGGAGTCGGGGGCATGACGGCTGCAGAACAACTGAAAGTGGCCAGCATTGGCCCGACGATCGAGTTCGACAAAGTGTCCCTGACCCTGGGCCGCACAGCGATCCTTGAGGCTGTGAGTTTCCAGGTTGAGCCGGGCAGCATCCATGCGTTGGTCGGCCCCAACGGCGGCGGCAAAAGTTCGCTGATCAAGACCCTGCTGGGACAAACACCGCACCAGGGGCAACTGCGCCTGCAATGGCCGAGCAGCGTAGGCATCATCGGCTATGTGCCCCAGGCCTTGGAGTTTGACCGGGGCTTGCCAATGACCGTGGATGATTTCATGGCTGCGATGTGCCAGCGGCGCCCGGCGTTTCTCGGTTTGTCCAAACATTACGCCGGTGCCATTGGTGACGCGCTTGAGCGGGTTGGCATGCAGGACAAACGCAAGCGGCGCATGGGCGCGCTGTCGGGTGGTGAACGCCAGCGCGTGCTGCTGGCCCAGGGCCTGATCCCGGCACCGCAACTGCTGGTCTTGGATGAACCGATGTCGGCCCTCGACGAAGCCGGCATCCAGGTGTTCGAACGCCTGCTCAATGACTGGCGCCTGGCGGGAATTACCGTGCTGTGGATCGAACACGACCTGGAAGCCGTGGGCCGCCTGGCCGACCGTGTCACCGGCCTCAACCGCCGCGTGCTGTTCGACGCCACGCCAAAGGAGGCGCTGACCCCGGACCGCCTGCTGACCCTGTTCTCCACCCACCCTCGGAGCGCGGCGCAATGAGTTATGAAGCTTTTCGCTTGATGGTCCAGGGCTGGGCCTCTTCCGGTTATCTGCCGGAAGCGCTGGCCTATGGCTTTGTGGTCAACGCCCTGCTCGCCGGCCTGCTGATCGGCCCGGTGCTGGGCGGCCTGGGCACGTTGGTGGTGGTCAAGCGCTTTGCGTTTTTCTCCGAAGCGGTCGGCCATGCCGCACTGACCGGTGTGGCCGTGGGCATTCTGCTGGGCGAACCCTACACCGGGCCGTACGGCGCGCTGTTCGGCTACTGCCTGCTGTTCGGCATCCTACTCAATTACTTGCGCAACCGCACGGGACTGGCGCCGGATACCTTGATCGGTGTGTTCCTCTCGGTGTCCCTGGCACTGGGGGCGAGCCTGCTGCTGATCCTGGCGGGCAAGATCAACGTGCATATCCTGGAAAACGTGTTGTTCGGTTCGGTGCTGACGGTCAACGGCAATGACCTGCTGGTGCTGGCGATTGTCGGCACGCTGGTCATGGCCCTGGCCTTGCCGCTGTACAACCGCATCATGCTCGCCAGCTTCAACCCGCAGTTGGCGGCGGTGCGCGGTGTGGCGGTGAAGACCCTGGATTACCTGTTCGTGATCCTGGTGACGCTGATCACCGTCGCAGCGGTCAAGGTGATCGGCGCGATCCTGGTGGGCGCATTGCTGGTGATCCCAGCGGCGGCGGCACGCCTGTTGAGCCAGTCGCTCAAAGGGTTTTTCTGGGTGTCGGTGGCGATTGCCACCGTCAGCACCTTGTGCGGGATCCTGCTGCCTATCATCTTCGACCTGCCTATCCCATCCGGTGCCGCGATCATCCTGATGGCCGGTATCGCCTTCGCCCTCGCCGCCATTGCGCGCGGCATCGTGCCCAGCCTCAAAGGGAATCTTGGATAATGCGCCCTGTCTTTCGCCCACTGGCCTTGGCCATCGCTTGTTTGATCAGCACCTCGGCGCTGGCTGTGGATGGCTTCGAGCCCAAGGACTTCAAAGTCAACCAAGGCCTTGGCCATGCCGCCCTGACCAAAACCAAAAAACCGGTGAAAGTGCTGGCCTCGCTGCCGATCACGTATGGCCTGGCCGAAGTGCTGCTCAAAGGCAGCGATGTACAACTTGAACGCGCGGCACCGGCGAATCTGCCCGGCTCGCGGCAGGTGTCGTACTTCACTGGCCGTGGCGCACCAGCCCTCAGCAAGCTGGCCGTGGAGGCCGATGCCGCCATCGGCCTGCGCTCGCTGTGGGCGGATGACCCGCTGTACCCGGTGGCGCGACGCAGCAACATCCGCATCGTCGAAGTTGACGCGGCACGCCCGGTGGACGGGGGGTTGCCGGGCATCGCCGTGCAACCAGGCGTCACCGATGGTTTGAACAGCCAACCGTGGCAATCAAGCAACAACCTGGGGCGCATGGCCGATGTGCTGGCCGCCGACCTGAGCCGCCTGGCACCCAGCGCCAAGCCGAAGATCGACGCCAACCTCGCCGCGCTCAAACAGCGCCTGCTCAAGCTCACCGCCGACAGCGAGGCGCGGCTGGCCAAAGCGGATAACCTCACGGTGGTCAGCCTGAGCGATCACTTCGCCTACCTGGTCAGCAGCTTGAACCTGGAAGTGGTCGGCACCGATGCACGGCCCGATGCTGATTGGACGGCTGAGGATTTGCAAAAACTCAGCGCGCAGTTGAAGGACAACGATGTGGCCGTAGTGCTGCATCACCGCCAGCCGAGCGAAGCCGTGAAAGCGGCGGTAACCGCAGGCGGTTCGCAGTTGCTGGTGCTGAACGTCGACAGCGCGGACCCGGTAGCCGAGCTGGAAACCAATGTGGATCAGGTGATCAAGACGCTCACCCCGTGATACATCACACCACGTCCACACCCACGTGGATCGCATCATGCCGCCAGAATTCCAGGTCGCAGTCGATCAAGCGTTGATGCTGGTCATAGTTGACCCGGGCAATGCGCAAGCCCGGGCTGCCCGACGACACGCGCAACGCGGCGGCGGCCTCTACCGGCAATGATGTCGGCACAATCTCAAAGCGCACACGCCCGTAGTGCAAGTCGTACTTGCGGGCGTACAGCTCGGTCATCGACTGGTTCAGGTCGCAGTCCAGAATCCCCGGAAAGTACTGCGGGTTCAGGTAGTGCTCTACATACAACACCAAGCGCCCATCAATGCGCCGGCCCCGGCAGATCTGGATCACGCTGGACAATGCCGGCAGTTGCAACCACGCACACACCGCCGCCGACGCTGGTTGCAGCCGCGCCGAGATCACTTCGGTGGACGGCACTCGCCCCTGGTCACTGACCATCGCGTGAAAGTGGCTGCGCTGCATCAAGTTGTAAGCCAGCCGTGGCGGCGAGACAAACCAGCCACGGCGTTCTTCCCGGTAAATCTGCCCTTGGGCTTCCAGTTGTAACAAGGCTTCCCGCACGGTAATTCGAGTGGTACCAAACAACTCGCTGAGCTTGCGCTCGGCGGGCAGTTTGCTTGCAGGCGGCAACAGGCCGTGGTCGATCTGCTCTTGCAGCGCCAAGCCAATGGATGTCACCGCCTTGATTGCCTCATCACGCATCAATGTTACCTATCTGGACTAGACCAGCACTGTTCAGGTGCATAAACCGCTCCGTAAACGGGCTACTACTGCTGCTTGCCAGCCTAGGCATTGCAGATGACCGACAGATGACAGTCCATGTCGCCCGCTGCTAGCACACCCTGCAATACATCGGCCAAGTCCAACCATTACGGGCACTTGAGCATGGTCTACGCTCACTCTGCGATGTGCGACATCCGCGATTTAAAAACGACATCGACATGAAACTGTCATCCATCGAGCCTAGATTGGCTCAGGTATTGCTGACCTAGACCAACACCACCGCAATCGTTCATAAAAACGCAGCGTTGATAACGCCCAAAGGAGCTTCGGATGAAACAGCTTTTCCTGGCATCACTGTTAGGCTCGACCATTGCCATGTGCACCGCCGCCATGGCCGCTGATACCGATCTAAAAACCCTGGAAGCTGCCGCAAAGGCAGAAGGCGCTGTGAACAGCGTCGGCATGCCCGATGACTGGGCCAACTGGAAAGGCACCTGGGAAGACCTGGCCAAGACCTATGGCCTCAAGCACATTGACACCGACATGAGCTCGGCCCAGGAAATCGCCAAGTTCAAAGCCGAAAAAGACAACGCCAGCGCCGATATCGGCGACGTCGGCGCGGCATTCGGTCCGATTGCGGTGAAGCAGGAAGTGACCCAGCCTTACAAACCGTCCACCTGGGCCCAGGTGCCGGATTGGGCAAAAGACAAGGACGGTCACTGGGCATTGGCCTACACCGGCACTATCGCGTTTATCGTCAACAAGAAGCTGCTGCACGGCTCCGACGTGCCCACCAGCTGGGCTGACCTGCAAAAGGGCAAATACAAAGTCTCCATCGGTGACGTAAGCACCGCAGCCCAGGCAGCCAACGGTGTACTGGCCGCAGCCATCGCCAACAAGGGCGACGAGAAAAACATCGCCCCGGGCCTGCAGTTCTTCACCAAGATCGCCCAGCAAGGCCGTCTGTCGCTGTCCAACCCGACCATCGCCACCATGGAAAAAGGCGAAGTCGAAGTGGGCGTGGTCTGGGACTTCAACGGCTTGAGCTACAAAGCCAAGATGGCCAACCCGGATGACTACGTGGTGCTGATCCCATCGGATGGCTCGGTGAAATCCGGCTACACCACCATCATCAACAAATACGCCAAGCACCCGAACGCCGCCAAGCTGACCCGCGAATACATCTTCAGCGATGCCGGCCAACTCAACCTGGCCAAGGGTAATGCGCGTCCAATCCGCGCTGAAACCGACCTGAAACTGCCGGCCGATATCGCCAAGAACCTGATCCCGGGCGAGCAGTACACCAAGGCCAACCCGCAGCCGATCAAGGATGCCGACGCCTGGGAAGCGACTTCCAAGAAGCTGCCGCAGTTGTGGAACGAGCAGGTCATCGTAGAGATGAAGTAAGCGGGCCAATAGCCTGAAATGCAGTCAGTGTGGGAGCTGGCTTGCCTGCGATAGCGGTCTGGCATTGAGCATTTATGTCGACTGATACACCGCTATCGCAGGCAAGCCAGCTCCCACATGTTGATCCCGTTGCGCCAGAGAAATTGAGTCAAACCACCTGTTGCGGAGCTCCAGCCCCCATGAAGCACAATGTCATCCTTGTCGTGCTCGACGGCCTGAACTTCGAGGTTGCCCGACACGCCATGGGGCACTTGCAGGCCTATGTCGGCGCAGGACGCGCAGCCCTCTACAAACTGGAATGTGAACTGCCCGCCCTGTCCCGTCCGCTGTATGAATGCATCCTGACCGGCGTACCGCCGATCCAGAGCGGCATCGTGCACAACCATGTCTCGCGCCTGTCCAACCAGCGCAGCATTTTCCATTACGCCACCGACGCAGGCCTTACCACAGCGGCGGCGGCTTACCACTGGGTGAGCGAGTTGTATAACCGCACGCCCTTTCTCGCCGCGCGCGATCGTCATACCGACGACAAGACGCTGGCGATCCAGCACGGGCATTTCTACTGGAATGACCACTACCCCGATTCCCACCTGTTCGCCGACGCCGAAAGCCTGCGCCTCAAACACGCGCCGAACTTTTTGGTGGTGCACCCGATGAACATCGACGACGCCGGCCACAAGCACGGCCTCGACACCCCGCAGTACCGCAACAGTGCACGCTCGGCCGACATCATCCTGGCCGACTACCTGCAAGGCTGGCTCGACGCGGGCTACCAGGTGCTGGTGACCGCCGATCACGGCATGAATAACGACCGCTCCCACAACGGGCTGCTACCGGAAGAGCGCGAAGTCCCGCTGTTCGTCCTGGGCGATGCCTTCAGCCTGGATGCCAAGGCCACCCCCAAACAGACCGAGCTGTGCGGCACCGTCTGTGAACTGCTGGGCGTGCCCCACGACAAACCTGTATGCCGGGAGCTGTTGAAATGACCCGTGGTAGATGGCTGGCGCTGCTGTGTCTGGTGCCGTTTGCGTTGTTCTTTATCGTGTTCGAAATTGCCCCGCTGGTGTGGGTGCTGATCAACAGCCTGCAAACCGAAGAAGCCGGCTGGGGCCTGGAAAACTTCACGCGTATCTTCAGCTCGAAGTTCTACCTGCAAGCCATCCAGTTCAGCCTGGAGATCAGCTTCTACTCCAGCGTCTTCGGCATCATCATCGCCACGCTGGGCAGCTACTCCCTGCGCAGGGTGGATTCGCGACTGCGCAATTTCGTCACCGCGTTTGCCAACATGACCAGCAACTTTTCCGGCGTGCCCCTGGCGTTCGCGTTCATCATCCTGCTGGGATTCAACGGCAGCATCACCCTGATGCTCAAGCAGGCGGGGGTCATCCAGGACTTCAACCTGTACTCCAAAACCGGGCTGATCATCCTCTATACCTATTTCCAGATTCCCCTCGGCGTGCTGCTGCTCTACCCCGCCTTTGACGCGCTGCGCGAGGACTGGCGCGAGTCGGCCGCCTTGCTCGGCGCCAACGGCTGGCAGTTCTGGCGGCATATCGGCTTGCCGGTGCTCACGCCAGCGCTGCTGGGTACCTTCGTGATCCTGCTGGCCAACGCATTGGGCGCCTACGCCACGGTGTATGCACTGACTACCGGCAACTTCAACGTGCTGCCGATCCGCATCGCGGGCCTGGTCTCCGGCGATGTGTCACTCGACCCGAACATGGCCAGCGCCCTGGCCGTGGTGCTGGTGGCACTGATGACGGTGGTCACTGTGGTCCATCAACTGCTGCTCAAGAGGAGCTACCATGTCTCGCGCTGAAGCCGGCCCGGCCTCGCTCTACCATCGGGTAGTGGTGTGGGTGTTGTTTGCGATCCTGGTACTGCCTTTGGTGGGCACCTTTGTCTACTCGATTGCCAGCAGTTGGTCGGCGACCATCCTGCCCGCAGGTTTTACCGTGAAGTGGTACGTGCAGTTGTGGAGCGACCCGCGCTTCTTGATGGCCTTCGGGCAGTCGTTGCTGGTGTGTGTGGGCGCGTTGATCCTGTCGGTGGTGCTGATCTTGCCGCTGTTGTTCGTGGTGCATTACCACTTCCCCAAGCTCGATGCGCTGATGAACATCCTGATCCTGCTGCCCTTTGCGGTGCCGCCGGTGGTGTCTTCGGTAGGCCTGCTGCAGCTCTACGGCTCCGGGCCGATGGCGATGGTGGGCACGCCGTGGATTCTGATCGGTTGCTACTTCACCGTGGCGCTGCCGTTCATGTACCGGGCGATCACCAACAACCTGCAAGCCATCAACCTGCGCGACCTGATGGACGCCTCCCAACTGCTCGGCGCCAGCACCTGGCAGGCGGCGATCCTGGTGGTGCTGCCAAACCTGCGCAAAGGCCTGATGGTTGCGCTGCTGCTGTCGTTCTCGTTCCTGTTCGGTGAATTCGTCTTTGCCAATATCCTCGTGGGCACCCGCTACGAAACCCTGCAGGTGTACCTCAACAACATGCGTAACAGCAGTGGCCACTTCACCAGTGCCGTCGTGATTTCCTACTTCTTATTTGTGCTGGTGCTGACCTGGGCCGCCAATATCTTGAACAAGGACAAAAGCCAATGAGCTTCGTCAGCGTCCAACACCTGCAAAAAGGCTACGCCGGCACCCCGGTGTTCAGCGATATCAACTGCGAGATCGCCAAAGGCGAGTTCGTCACCCTGCTCGGCCCCTCCGGCTGCGGCAAGTCGACCTTGCTGCGCTGTATCGCCGGGCTCACCTCGGTGGACAGTGGGAAAATTCTGCTGGATGGCCAAGACATCGTCCCACTGAGCCCGCAGAAACGTAACATCGGTATGGTGTTCCAGAGCTACGCCCTGTTCCCCAACATGACCGTGGAACAGAACGTCGCGTTCGGCCTGCGCATGCAGAAGGTCAACGGCGACGACAGCCACAAGCGTGTGCAGGAAGTGCTGCAACTGGTGGAACTCAAGGACCTGGCCAGCCGTTACCCGCACCAGATGTCCGGCGGCCAATGCCAGCGCGTAGCCCTCGCCCGCTCCCTGGTCACCCGCCCACGCCTGCTGTTGCTGGATGAACCGTTGTCGGCGCTGGATGCGCGGATTCGCAAACACCTGCGCGAACAGATCCGCCAGATCCAGCGCGAACTGGGGCTGACCACGATCTTCGTGACCCATGACCAGGAAGAAGCCCTGACCATGTCCGACCGCATCTTCCTGATGAACCAGGGCAAGATCGTGCAGAGCGGCGACGCCGAGACCCTCTACACCGCGCCGGTGGACGTGTTTGCCGCCGGTTTTATCGGCAACTACAACCTGCTGGACGCCGACAAGGCCACTCAACTGCTGCAACGCCCGATCAGCAGCCGCATCGCCATTCGCCCAGAAGCCATTGAGTTGAGCCGCCACGGTGAACTGGACGCCCTGGTGCGCAGCCACAGCTTGCTGGGCAACGTGATTCGCTACCGCATCGAAGCGCGCGGCGTGGAGTTGGTGGTGGACGTGCTCAACCGCTCGGCCGACGATCTGTACCCGGAGGGGCAACGCCTGGCACTTTCCATCGACCCAAGCGCCCTGTGTGAAGTAGCCTGATGCAACGTTTTATTGAGAGAGCATGACCGATGGCATTGGTAATTTTTGATTTGGACGACACCCTGATCCACGGCGACTGCGCCACCTTGTGGAGCGAGCAGATGGGCCGCCTGGGCTGGGTCGACGCTGAGTCGTTCATGCGCAAGAACCATGAACTGATGCACGCCTACAGCCAGGGCCAACTGAAGATGGAAGACTTCATGGACTTCAGCCTGGAACCGATGATTGGCCGTACACCGGCGGAAATCGAACACCTGGTGGAGCCGTGGGTCGAGGATGTGATCGAGCCGTTGATCTACAGCGACGCCACCAAGACCATCGCGCGTCACCGGGCCAATGGCGACCGGATCCTGGTGATCTCGGCGTCCGGCACGCATTTGGTCAAGCCGATTGCGGCACGCATCGGTATTGATGAAGTGTTGGGGATCGAGCTGGAAGTCAGCCATGGCGTGTACAGCGGGCGTACCGTCGGCGTACTGACCTACCGCGAAGGCAAGATCACGCGCCTGCTGGAGTGGTTGGAGCAGGAAGGCGAGACGTTGGAGGGGGCGTACTTCTATTCGGATTCGCGTAATGATCTGCCGTTGCTGAGCAAGGTGGAATTCCCGCAGGTGGTAAACCCGGACCCAGTGCTGCGGGCGCATGCCGAACAGGCGGGATGGCCGATTCACCAGTGGGCCTGATTGCACACTACTGACCTGAAAACCCAATCAACTGTGGGAGCTGGCTTGCCTGCGATAGCGGTGTGTCAGATGAAGAATTCTTCACTGATACACCGCTATCGCAGGCAAGCCAGCTCCCACAGTTAGATCGTATTTCAAGCTGAAATCAGGTCAGGCTTTCGTCGATCACCAAAACAAGCTTCCCGGAAATTTGATTGGTCGCCAGCTCGGCAAACGCCGCCTCGGCATCCTTGATCGCAAAGGTCTTGGCCAATTGCGGGCTCAGCCGCCCCTCAACAAACAACGGCCATACGTGCTGGCTCAGATCGCTGAACAGGTCGGCCTTGAACTGATCACTGCGACTGCGCAGGGTCGAGCCCAGCAGCTGCACACGCTTGCCGAGCACTTGAGCCAGGTCCAGCTTGGCTTCACGCCCTCCCATCAAGCCAATCAACACCCAACGACCATCCAGGGCCAGCAGTTTGAGGTCCAGGGCCGCATAGTCACCGCCCACCGGGTCGAGAATCACATCGAACGGCCCAAAGTCCCGCAGTGCCTCGATGCCGTCGGTACGTACCACGCCGCCCTGGGCGCCCAAGTCTTCGCAGTACGCCAGGCGCTCCGCCGAGCCCACGCTGACCCAGCAGGGGCTGCCAAACGCCTTGCACAGCTGGATTGCGGCCGAACCCACGCCACTGGCGCCGGCATGCAGCAACACTTTCTCACCGGGTTTGAGGCCCGCCAACTGGAACAGATTCAGCCACGCCGTGCTGTACACCTCAGGCAGCGCCGCCGCTTCGATCAGCGACAAGCCTTCGGGTACCGGCAGCACATGGCGCGCATCCACCACCACTTCTTCGGCCATACCGCCGCCGGCCAGCAGCGCGCAAACACGGTCGCCCACTTGCCACGATGAGCCTGGCCCGACCTCGCTGATCACCCCGGAACACTCCAGGCCCAGCACATGGCTGGCGCCCGGTGGCGGCGGATAAAGGCCCGCTCGCTGCAATAAATCGGCCCGATTGAGGCCCGCCGCCGCCACACGAATACGAACTTGGCCTACATCGCATGTAGGACTTGCTTCATCCAACCACTCCACATGACCTTCAACGCCTTGCAATGCTTTCACAGTGCCTCCATAGTGAGTCTGGACTGAGCCCGTAGCTGTATCGCCGGGTTTTTTGCATTATGCGACCGGACCATATGGAACCGGCTCCCTCAAAGACGGCCTAATATGCGTTATCAATTGCCCCCGCGTCGAATCAGCATGAAGCATTTGTTCCCCAGCACCGCCCTCGCTTTTTTCATTGGTCTCGGCTTCGCGTCGATGTCGACCAATACGTTCGCAGCCAACAGCTGGGACAACCTTCAGCCGGATCGCGATGAGGTGATTGCCAGCCTTAACGTCGTCGAGTTGCTCAAGCGCCATCACTACAGCAAGCCGCCGCTGGACGACGCGCGCTCGGTGATCATCTACGACAGCTACCTCAAGCTGCTGGACCCATCGCGCAGCTACTTCCTGGCCAGCGATATCGCTGAGTTCGACAAGTGGAAGACTCAGTTCGACGACTTCCTCAAGAGCGGCGACCTGCAGCCCGGCTTCACCATCTACAAGCGTTACCTGGACCGCGTCAAAGCGCGTCTGGACTTCGCGTTGGCTGAGCTGAACAAGGGCGTCGACAAGTTCGACTTCACCGAGAAGGAAACCCTTCTGGTGGACCGCAAGGACGCGCCTTGGCTGACCAGCACCGCCGCGCTCGACGACCTGTGGCGCAAACGCGTCAAGGACGAAGTGCTGCGCTTGAAGATCGCCGGCAAAGAGCCCAAGGCCATTCAGGAACTGCTGACCAAGCGCTACAAGAATCAGTTGGCGCGCTTGGACCAGACCCGTGCCGAAGATATCTTCCAGGCCTACATCAATACTTTCGCGATGTCCTACGACCCGCACACCAATTATCTGTCGCCAGATAACGCGGAAAACTTCGACATCAACATGAGCCTGTCGCTGGAAGGCATCGGTGCGGTCCTGCAAAGCGACAACGACCAGGTCAAGATCGTGCGCCTGGTACCAGCAGGCCCGGCAGACAAGACCAAGCAAGTCGCTCCGGCTGACAAGATCATCGGTGTAGCCCAGGCCGACAAAGAGATGGTCGATGTGGTCGGCTGGCGCCTGGACGAAGTGGTCAAGCTGATCCGTGGGCCGAAAGGCAGCGTGGTGCGCCTGGAAGTGATTCCGCACACCAATGCGCCTAACGACCAGACCAGCAAGATCGTGTCCATCACCCGTGAAGCAGTGAAGCTCGAAGACCAGGCCGTGCAGAAGAAAGTCCTCAACCTCAAGCAGGATGGCAAGGACTACAAGCTGGGCGTCATTGAGATCCCGGCCTTCTACCTGGACTTCAAGGCGTTCCGCGCTGGCGACCCGGACTACAAGTCCACTACCCGTGACGTCAAGAAGATCCTGACAGAGCTGCAGAAGGAAAAAGTCGACGGCGTGGTCATTGACCTGCGCAACAACGGCGGCGGTTCCCTGCAGGAAGCCACCGAGCTGACCAGCCTGTTTATCGACAAGGGCCCGACCGTGTTGGTACGCAACGCTGACGGCCGTGTCGACGTGCTGGAAGACGAGAACCCAGGCGCCTTCTACAAAGGCCCGATGGCGTTGCTGGTCAACCGCCTCTCGGCGTCCGCTTCGGAGATTTTCGCCGGCGCGATGCAGGACTATCACCGTGCGCTGATCATAGGAGGCCAGACCTTCGGCAAAGGCACCGTGCAGACCATTCAGCCGCTGAACCATGGCGAGCTGAAACTGACGCTGGCCAAGTTCTACCGGGTTTCCGGGCAGAGCACCCAGCACCAGGGCGTACTGCCGGATATCGATTTCCCGTCGATCATCGACACCAAGGAAATCGGCGAAAGCGCCCTGCCGGAAGCCATGCCGTGGGACACCATCCGCCCTGCGATCAAGCCGGCGTCGGACCCGTTCAAGCCGTTCCTGGCGCAGTTGAAAGCTGACCATGACACTCGCTCCGCCAAGGATGCCGAGTTCGTGTTCATCCGCGACAAGCTGGCCCTGGCCAAGAAGCTGATGGAAGAAAAATCCGTGAGCCTCAATGAAGTGGACCGCCGCAAGCAGCACGCCGACATCGAGAATCAGCAGCTGGTGCTGGAGAACACCCGCCGCAAGGCCAAGGGTGAAGACCCGCTCAAAGAGCTGAAGAAAGAAGATGAAGATGCGCTGCCGACCGAAGCAGACAAAACCAAGCCGGAAGACGACGCCTACCTGGCGGAGACGGGCCGGATTCTGCTGGACTACCTGAAGATCAGCAAACAGGTGGCCAAGCAGTAAATGATGGCGAATTAATGTGATCGCTCCTTGGAGTGTCATCATATAGACATCATTCTGTCGTGAAATGAAGGACCGCAGGCTCACCGCCTGCGGTCCTTTTTTTTCGATCGAGATCGCCATGACCATGACCGAACAGCTGAATGCATTGGGCTCTATCCTGGCTCAAGGCAGTTTGCACAGCTTGTTCCAACCGATCATCTGCCTGTCCGAACGGCGCATTCTCGGCTATGAAGCCCTAAGCCGTGGTCCGTCCAACAGCCCGTTGCACTCCCCCGTCGCCTTGTTCTCGGTGGCCGGCCAGGCGGGACGCCTCAGTGAACTGGAAATGGCCTGTCGCGAAAGCGCCTGCCGACGTTTCAGCGAGCAAAAGCTGCCGGGCAAACTGTTCCTGAACGTCTCGCCGGAATCCCTGATGGAAACCGCCCATCAACCGGGACGCACCCTGCAATTGCTGCATGACTACGGCATTCCTCCAAGCCAGGTAGTGATCGAACTCACTGAACAAACCCCCACCGACGATTTCGACCTGCTGCAAACCGCACTGCACCACTACCGCAACATGGGCTTCTCAATCGCCCTGGACGACTTGGGCGCCGGCTATTCCAGCCTACGCTTGTGGTCAGAACTGCGGCCGGACTACGTGAAGATCGACCGGCACTTTATCGACGGCATCCATCAGGACGCACTCAAGCGCGAGTTTGTCGGCTCGATCCTGCAAATCGCCAAGGCGTCACGCGCGCAGGTGATCGCCGAAGGCATCGAACTGCCCGAAGAGTTGGCGGTGCTTACCGAAATGGGGGTGGACCTGGTCCAGGGCTATTTGCTCTGTCGTCCACAAGAACATCCGCCGCAGGAAGTGCGCCAGATGCTGCCCAAGCCCGACAGCGCCAACGTAGCCCTGAGTGATGAAGGCAGCGACCTGAGCGCCCTGCTCAACGAGCAACCGGCGATGGACCAAGACACCGCCACCGCCCAGGTGCTCGAGGCGTTCCGCCGCCAGGCCAACCTCAACTCCTTGGCGGTGCTGGATGGCCGTGGCCAACCGGTCGGCATCGTGCACCGGCATTCGCTGTCGGACGCGCTGCTCAAACCGTTCGCCACCGACCTGTTTGCGCGAAAACCCATCAGCCGCTTGATGAGCACCGACTTCCTGGCGGTGGAACTGAGCCAATCGCTGCAACAGGTCAGCCGGCTGCTCACCAGCCGTGCGCGGCAACGCATCGAAGAAGATTTCATCATCACGCTAAACGGTGATTACTTGGGCCTCGGCCGGGTGATCGATGTGCTCAAGCTGATCACCGAACTGAAGATCCAGCAGGCGCGCTACGCCAACCCACTGACCCTGCTGCCAGGCAACGTGCCGATCCAGCAATGCCTCACGCGATTGCTGCAACAGCAACGCGAGTCGGTGATTTGCTACGTGGATATCGACAGCTTCAAGCCATTCAACGATATCTACGGTTATGGGCGCGGGGATGAGGTGTTGCTGTGCCTGGCACAGTGCCTGAACGACCGGGTAGACCCCAGCCGCGACTTTGTCGGGCATATCGGCGGAGATGATTTCTTACTGGTGCTGGGCCCGCAGGATTGGCGCAAGCGACTCAACCAGTTGCTGGATGACTTCCATACCCAATGCAGGCGCTTCTACCGCGCCGAACACCTCGAGGCCGGATGCTTCGTGGCATTGAACCGCCAGGGCGTGCGCCAGGAATTCGCGCTGCTGTCACTGTCTATCGGCGTGGTGCATTTATATCCACAGGCCTGTGGACAACTCGATGCCAGCCAATTGGCAGAATTGGCGTCGCAGGCCAAGCATCATGCCAAGGACATGGCCGGCTACAGCATCCATGTGATCGACAGCATGGACGCGCTGCCCCAGGCACTTTAGGCCTCGGCAGACTCCGGGTACTCGTATTCAAACACCCGCACCACCTCGGAGGCGTGCCAGGACGCGGCGGCCACGCCATCGGACGGTCCGCTGAAACGCCCAAGGCGCTCCACACACTCAAAGAAACCGGTACGCGGCAAGCGGCTGGCGCCTTGGCTGATCACCAAGGAGCTGCGCAGCGGCTGCTCGGCCTTGGCGTCCAGCGCTGCCAGGTGTTCCAGGGCGGCAGCCAGGGTTTGCATGGCGGGCGTGGGGAACTGCAGGCGCTCCAGCAGCGCGCGGTAGGTCAGCAGATGGCGCTGGCGGCGCGCCTGGTCCAGTTCGTTGAGTAACCCGTCCCAGTGTTGACGGCTAATACGTAGGCTCAAGATTCATCCCTCCAACCTGCAACGCCCAATTCCCAGGCCAAGCTGCGGCGGATCGCGGCATCCGGCTGGCGTTCACCACTTTCGATCAATGCGAGGTACGAAGGGCTGATGCCCACCGTGCGGGCCAGGGCTTCAATGGCCAGGCCTTTGGCTTCGCGCAAACCACGCAGGTCCGCCAGCGGGCGCAGGTCCTGTGGCGGTGCGGCTTGGGCGGTAGAAGAAGGTGCTTGAGTCGGTGGTTGCTGACCGGCAGCTTTTAGCAGCGCCTGGTACTGATCCCATGGCAACACCGCGTATTCGGGCTCGCCGTTCCGTGAAATTATCTGAATATCCATGACTGCCCCGTAGGATAACAACACTTACTAAGTAAGCTCTTTCCTTAGGAGTGTAATCCTAACAGCCACAAAGGTCGCAGGGGGATATCCGCGTCATCCATTTTTTTGCGGGTTTTCCTTGGCCAGTAAGGCCGGTGTCGCAGGCAAACGTTCCACCACTGCGAGCTTTTCCGGGCGCTGCGCGTCACGCCACGCACGAAAGGCGCTCAACTCACCGTCCAGGGTCTTCATGACCCACGCCAGTACAGCAATGTCATCGAGCATGCCGAACACCGGGATAAAATCCGGGATCGCGTCAATCGGGCTGAGGAAATACATCAACCCCGCCACTACCGAGATCAGCGCCATGGGGCTGATAGCCCGGTACTCACCGCGCCAGTAGGCCAGGCACAGGGCCTGCAACAGTTTGAGATCGTCCTTGAGCTTGCCCAGCCGGCTGCCCTGGTTAGAGCTCTTGGCGGCGACGGCAAACAGCAGGGTTGGCAAACGGCCACGGCCAAGCAAGCGTGCGGCCATGGGCAGGAAACGGGTGAAATTGAAGGGTGGTTTCATTCGTCACTCCAGTTCCAGGCGGTCGAAAATGTTATCCACACAAATTGTGGATAACCTTGTGAACAGAGCCCCTTTTGCAGGCTGAAAGCCACGGTTTACAAGGCCTGCAGTTAGATCGGGCGTTTTTTGCGCACATAAAAAAAACCCAAGATTTCATTGACTTGGCGTTGATGTGCGGCTACCCGTACTCGAGTGTTATATCAGACTGTTACCCGCCACGGACGTTCGGTTGGATTCATGTAGTGAGCGGGCTTGCCCCGCGCTGGGGGGCGAAGCCGCCCTAAATCCAGGCACCTCGGTCGTTCTAAGACACTGAGGCGGTCTTATTGGGGCGGCTTCGCCACCCAGCGCGGGGCAAGCCCGCTCACTACAAGACCCGTCACTGCAGAAACAACAACGCCCCGTCGAGACGGGGCGTTGTGTGTTCAGGCGCCGATTACTTCTTGGCGGCTGGTGCTGCAGGTGCGTCAGGGGCTTCAGCCTTGGCTGGGTCCTTGATGGCCAGCAGTTCCAGGTCGAATACCAGCACGGAGTTGGCTGGAATCGCCGGGCTCGGGCTCTGAGCGCCGTAGGCCAGGTCGGAAGGAATGTACAACTCGACCTTCTCGCCGACGTGCATCAGTTGCAGGCCTTCGACCCAACCTGGGATCACACCGCTGACCGGCAGGTCAATCGGGCTACCGCGATCCACGGAGCTGTCAAAGGTAGTGCCGTTGGTGAGCTTGCCGGTGTAGTGAACAGTCACGACATCAGTCGGCTTAGGCTGTGCGCCGTCGGCTTTCTTGACGATCTTGTACTGCAGGCCGGAAGCGGTGGTGACGACGCCGTCTTTCTTGGCGTTGTCTTCGAGGAATTTCTTGCCGGCGGCTGCCGACTCTTCGCTCATTTTGGTCATGCGTTCTTCAGCACGTTTCTGCAGTGCTGCAAACGCTTCAACCAATTCGTCGTCTTTGAGCTTCTGCTCTTTTTTGCCGACGGCATCTTCGATGCCTTGGGCTACTGCTTTGGAATCCAGGTCATCCATGCCTTCTTGGGCAAGGCTCTTGCCCATGTTCAGGCCGATGCCGTAGGAAGCCTTCTGCGCCGGGGTTTTCAGCTCTACGCTGGTCTGCGAATCACAACCCGCAAGTACCAGGCTAACCAGGGCCACCGCCGCCGCCAACCGATGCTGTTTCATGCTATTTCCTTGTTCATGCGCCAAAAGGGCAATCGAATAAAGTCGCGAGCTTATCAGGCGGCCACGACCAATGGCTACCGGCATCTGAGCAGGAGTTTTCCGATAAGTTCACGTGTTTAAAAGCATTTTCATTCATGATGAGGGCCCGCGACGGATCGCGGGACAGCCCCTGACAGCGCTCATGGCCACTTGCCGCACCTGTGGCGTGGTGGCATAACAGCGCTACAACTCGACAAGGATAGTTATCTTGCGCATTTTTTCCCGTGTTTTATTCCTGATATTCACGCTGCTGGGCATCGCCCTGGCCGTGGTGATCTATTACACCCTCAACCCCAAGCTGCCGGACTACGTGCCCGTGGAGCAGGTGCACTACCAGGACCAATGGAGTGCCGCAGACCGCCAGACCTACTACTTCACGCCCCAGGGCACTCAGGTAAAAGGCCTGCACTACAACTGGTTCACCGCCCTGGAACTGCCGTTTTCCGAGCAACGTTTTGCCACTCCGCAATACCTGGCGCGCTTCGGTTTCCTGGTGGACCCCAAGCAAGTCCCCACGACTCAAAACCCCGGCAACCTGCCTGTGGGTTTCGCCCGGCATAAGAATGCCGGCAGCAATGCCGAGTACCTGGACATCACCTGCGCCGCCTGCCACACCGGCGAGTTGCATTTCAAAGGCCAAGCCCTGCGTGTCGACGGCGGTTCGGCCCAGCATGTGCTGCCATCCAGCGTTCCTACCTTGCGCGGCGGAAGTTTCGGCCAGGCTTTGGTTGCTAGCCTTGCAGCGACTTATTACAACCCGTGGAAGTTCGACCGCTTCGCCCACGCGGTGCTTGGGCACGACTACGACGATCACAACAAGCAGCAACTGCGCGAGGACTTCAAGCGGTCGCTCAACCAGTTCCTCAAAGTCGCCTGGAACGACACCCACCGTGGCCTCTACCCCACCGAAGAAGGCCCCGGCCGCACCGACGCGTTCGGCCGCATCGCCAACGCCAGCTTTGGCGATGCGATTTCGCCGGACAACTATCGCGTCGCCAATGCCCCAGTGGACTACCCACACCTGTGGGACATCTGGACCTTCGACTGGGTGCAATGGAACGGCTCGGCCCAGCAGCCCATGGCCCGCAACATCGGCGAAGCCCTCGGCGTCGGCGCAACCCTGACCTTCTTCGACAACGCCGGCCAGCCGCTGCAGGGCGACGCGCGCTACCCTTCCAGCGTGCGAGTGCGCGACCTCAACCTGATCGAAGAAACCCTGCAACGCCTCAAGCCGCCGACGTGGCCAGAGGACCTGTTCGGTGCCATCGACAAGCCCCTCGCCGCCCAAGGCCGTGCGCTGTTTACTGAGAACTGCGCGGGCTGCCATGTGCCCAGCGTCACGCAGGAAAACGGCCGTCCGGTACAACAGCTGAAAATGCTGCCAGTGGACTACATTGGCACCGACCCCGGCACCGCCAGCAACATCGCCGACCAACGCTACGACCTCAGCGCCCTGCAATGGGACCCGGCGGAATTGGCCAAGCTCAATGTCGACCTCCACCCGACACCGACCGAGCCTCTGGACCTGAAGAAAATGTCGGTGGCCAAGGGCCTCGCCTACGTCACCGCCTTTGTCGAAGAGCACGCCTACCGCGCCGCGGGTGTAACGCCGAGCGAACGCCCAAGCCTGGACGGCTTCGGCCTGCCCATCGGCGTGCGCGAACTGCGCGCCTACAAGGCCCGTCCATTGGCCGGCGTGTGGGCTACCCCGCCGTTCCTGCATAACGGTTCGGTGCCGACGATCTACCAGTTGCTCTCGCCCCAGGACGAGCGCAGCACCACCTTCTATAAAGGCACCTTCGCCTACGACCCGCGCCATTTGGGGTTTGAAACCGGCGCGTTCAAGAATGCCTTCCTGTTCGATACCAAGATCACCGGCAACCACAACAGCGGTCACGAATTCCGTGCTGGCAAGCAGGGCAACGGCGTGATCGGCCGTGGCTTGCTGCCGCAGGAGCGCTGGGCGCTACTGGAATACCTCAAAGTGCTGGGCGGCCCGCTGGAGCAACAACTGCCATGATGATTCGATCCCCCTACGACAGACCTTCCCTGCTCGCCCGCCTGTGGCTGCGCATCGGTGCATTTCTCGGCAAGACCCTGCTGTGGCTGCTGGGCCTCGGCCTGCTCGGCTGGCTAGGCGCCACTGCCTGGTACGCCTGGCAGCACAGCGGCCCGGTGTCGCCCAATGAACAGGTTCCGCCCGGTGAAGCGGCGATGACCCAGGGCATCATCCAGACGGCGGTGCGCATCGTTGATCAGCATCGCGAAGGCACGCGCTACCTGCGCGATGCTCACGCCAAGGCTCATGGTTGTGTGAAGGCTGAAGTCAGCGTGCTCACCGGTCTCGACCCTGCATTGCGCCAGGGCGTATTCGCCGAACCGGGCAAGACCTGGCAGGCAATGATGCGGCTGTCCAACGGCAACGCCTACCCACAGTTCGACAGCATCCGCGATGCCCGAGGCATGGCGATCAAGCTACTGGACGTACCGGGCAAGCAGTTGCTGGCCGATCAGCAAACGCGTACAGAACAGGACTTCGTGATGTTCAGTCATCCGAACTTCTTCGTCAGCGATGTGGCCGAATATGCGCAGAACATCGGCGCTCAGGCAGATGGCAAAAAAGTGCTGGCGTTCTTCCCCAAGGTCGACCCGCGCAGTTGGCAAGTGCGTCACTTGTTTATCGCCCTGGCAACCTTGGCACCCGCCCCGGCCAGTCCGACACAGACCACGTACTTCTCGGTATCGCCCTACAAGTTCGGTGCGGCCAACGCCAAATTCCGTGTCGCCCCAGACCCACAAAGCTGTCCGGAATACGCGCTGCCCAAACAGAACCAAGACCTGCCGAATTTCCTGCGCAGCGCCTTGAATCAACAGCTGTCCACCGACCGCGTAGCTGCGTGTTTCGTGTTGCAGATCCAACGGCAAAAACCGCAGAAGTTCATGCCGATCGAGGACACCAGCATTGAATGGAAGGAAAGCGATGCGCCGTATGAAACGGTGGCCAAGATAAAAATCCCGGCCCAGGACTTCGATACTCCAGAACAAAACCTGGCGTGCGATAACCAGTCGTTCAACCCGTGGTTCGGCGTCGCGGAACACCGCCCCATCGGCGGTATCAACCGCTTGCGCAAGGCGGTATACGAAGCGGTCAGCGATTACCGCCACAGCCGCAACGCGCCGTAAAGAGTGCGTAACAATGGGCCCGGCGCCGTAAGGTTTGCGTCGGGTCTATTGAGCCGTTTTCATACTGCCTCTACCGTGAATTCCTACCCCACAACCCGTAGGAAATCACCGTGGAAAGCTCAACCCTCGGCATGCTCGTACTGACCATCATCGCCGTATTCGGCACTGCGTCTTTTTGCTTCGAGCACTTGGCAACGCGCCAGACACGCAAGAAAAAAACCAAGTAGCCGTCACGCCTTGCTGTCGGGCGTCGGGTCGCTGATCACCAGGTCCTCAGGGATCTCATCGACCCGTGGATCGAGCACCGCCGCCATGGCACCCATCGGATGTTCCGGCATGGCGACGTGATGCAGTGGCGCACCTTCGACCAGGTATTCACCGGTGACGTGCTTGGGTTGCACGCGCCAGATCAACAGCAGCGCGCAGGCCGAAAACAGCATGTAGAACGCGCCGTGGCCGTAACTGTTCATCAACGCGCCACTGAGCATCGGACCCAGGCTGGCACCGATGCCGTGGGTGGCGAGCATCATCGCGCTCAAGGGCACGCGGCGCGGTTGTTCAACATTGTCATTGGCCAGCGCTACCGCCAACGGGTACAGGGTGAACAGCAGCAAACCGCTGAGAAAACCAAACACCAGCAACAGCGCGTATGGCAGTTGCACCAGCCCCCACAACGGAATCACCAGCAGGCCTAATGCGAGCGCACAAAAGCGAATCAGCCGGGAACGGTCAATGCGGTCGGACAACCAGCCAATCGGCCACTGGCCACACAGCCCGGCAAAGATCGACACCGCAACAAAGGTACTGGCCTGGGCGGTACTCAAACCGTTGCGCGTGGCGAACACCGGAGCCAGGGCGTAAAACGCACCGATCATCAGGCCGGTGACAAACACCGTGGTCAACGCCTGGGGCACTCGTCGCCAGAAGAATCCGACTTCCAGTGGCGCCGCCACCAATTTTGCCGGGTGCAAACGCTTGGTCATGGTCACCGGCAACAGGCAGGCGGCGAAGCAGATCGCGACAATGATCAACGGTTTGAAATCCAGCTCCGGGCGCCAGATCAACACGCCCTGCCCCAGCATCAGGCCCAGGGACACCGCCACCATATAGCCGGCGAACACGGCGCCGCGCTGGTTGTTTTCCGCCTGCTCGTTGAGCCAGCTTTCAATGACCATGTACTGGTTCATCATCACCAGCCCCATCACAAAGCGCAGAACCAGCCAGAACTCCAACTGCTCGAACAGCAGATGCAGCAACACGATGATGGTGGCCACACCCGCGCAGGCCACATACGAGCGCACATGCCCCACCCCGGCGATCATGCGGTGGCCGAATTTGGCGCCGCACACCATGCCCCCGTAATACGCGGCTGTCAGCGCGCCGATCCACAGCTCGTTGATGCCCTGGCTGCTCAGGCGCAGGCCAATAAAGCTAAAGAACAGCCCGTTGCCGGTGAGCATCAGAATGGTCG
Organism: Pseudomonas sp. PGPPP1; assembly: GCF_002255865.1. NCBI lineage: Bacteria > Pseudomonadati > Pseudomonadota > Gammaproteobacteria > Pseudomonadales > Pseudomonadaceae > Pseudomonas > Pseudomonas sp. PGPPP1. The sequence continues at coordinate 45,511 of NZ_NKIG01000022.1, forward strand.
CGCTGTAGAGCGCGGGGAAGGTCAGGAAAGTCAGGTTCATGGTGGCTCAGAGGGGGTTGTTCATGCTGCCGGCATTGGCCAGCAGCCATTGACGAAAACTGCGCGCCGCCGACGGCGGATTGCGATGGTGAGGTTGCATCAGGTGCAGGCGGCCACGGCTGTGCATGGTGTGAGGTAACGCCATCTGCAGACGGCCGGAAGTCAACTCACCTTCCAGTAGGCTTTTCCAGCCGAGGGCAACGCCATGGCCCATGACCGCCGACTGCAGCAGCAGTTGGTAGCTGTTGGTGCGCAACGCATGGCGCGGTGTGTAGTAGTGAGCGTCGGCGTCGGCGAACCAGTCGGTCCAGGTCAGCCAGTCGTGGTAATGGTCCTCCACAATCAGCAGAGTGTGGGCGTGCAGCAGGTGGTGCACATCGTGAATCGGGCCGTGGCGTTCTATATAGCCTGGGCTACATACGGTGATCACCTGCTCGCTGTCGAACACCGGAGACAATTCCAGGCCATGGGGCGCTGGCAATTCGTCGAGGTGATAGAACAGGCCCAAGTCATATTCGCTCACATCCAGATGGTTGGGGCTTTCGCTGCACAGGATGCGTATATCCAGGTCCGGGTGCTCACGCTGGAACTCCGGCAACAGGCCGGCGAGCCAGATCGAGCTGATGGTCGGCGTACTGGCCAGGGTCAATTGACGGTCGGCACCGCGACGCCGCAATTCGGCGGACTCGCGGCCGAGTTCACGCAGCAGGCGCTGGATGGTGCGGAAGTAACGCACGCCCGCAGGCGTGAGGCTCAGCCCCTGGGCCAACCGGTAAAACAACGGGCGGGCCAGGTCTTCTTCCAGGCGCTTGACCTGGCGACTGACCGCGCTCTGGGTCAGATTCAGTTCATGGGCGGCCTGGGTAAAACTCAAATGGCGGGCCGCTGCTTCAAACGTTTGCAGGCAATTAAGCGGGGGAAGATCGACGTTTCGGCGCGACATGAGCAGTTCCAATGGCAAAAGCGGGCCTGGGTTCCCCGGGCCCGCAAAGATCACGATGGCAGGCATCCTGCCAGTTGCTCACTCACAGCGCGACCCTGGCCACGCGCTTGCTCCACTGGCGGCGGTGTTCCAGCTGGCCGTTTTCCCAGGCCGTCTGCTCGGCTTCGACGTAGAACCACTCGGCGTCGGCTTGCACGCTCAAGCGACTTTCCACCTCGACCATCCACTCACCGCGGCCTACACGGTAATGCCACTGGATATCCGCTTGGGTCGACAACGGGTCCCAAGGCAACGTGCGGTATTGCTCGGTACAACACTGGTCCACCGACAGGCCGTGGTCGGCAAAACGCACCGCACCCAAGTCGTCTTCGATTTTCACGCAGACTTCGCCACTGCCCACATCTTCGATCAGCGTGCGTTTCGGCGCAGCGGCGCGCAGCACTTCCAGGTTCGCCGGCGTCGCCGATTGCGGAGCTTCGAACGGACAGTCCACCGCTTCGCCGATGAACACCGGCAGTTGCAAGCGTTGCAGCGCGGGCAGCAAGGTCAGGGTGGTCAGCTCGCGGCTCGGCCACAGCAACGGGAAACTCGCAGTGCTCAACGCCAGGCGTAAACGGTAGCCCGCAGGCAGGCGCATGCCGATGTGGTCCAGGTTTAAATTCACGTCCATCGGCGCCCCCGGGACTACAGGAGTTACCTGGGAAAAGTCTTCACGCAGCGTGAGATTCAGCACGCCATAGCTGATCTGCGTAACGTGACCATCCGGTGCGATCGCATTCAACCGAGCGACCAATTGCCCGCACGTGGTATCGCTGGCCAAGCGTAGCGTGAGACGAGCGTCGCCCAGCAACGCGAGAGGTTCGGTCAGCGGTTGCGAGTCGAAGCACAGCGAATTGGCGTCGTCGCGGCGTTGATCCGTCGGCCCATCGGGGCCAAACCAGATTGCACAGTATTCGCCCTGATGCAGGCCGGTGGTCAGTGGCGAACAGATACTTCGCGGCGTGGCCAAGGATTCTGCGCCCGGATTGAGGCCGCTCTCATCGAGACTGAAGTCAGTCCATTGCACCTGAGGATCAGGCCAACCGGCCGTCTGTACCCAAATCCCCGGACGCTCTGCGTAGCTACCTTTCGGCGGCAGAATATCCTGTAGGTAAAAAGTACAGGCCGCGTCATCCATCACCCCGTTATCGATGCCTTTAAGCCAGTGATCCCACCAGCGCTTGGCTTCTTGCAGGAAGCCGATGGCAGGATTGGGCACGGCGAAATGCGGGTATTTATGAATCCATGGGCCGATCATCGCTTTCTTCGGCCCCGGCAAGTTTTCCATCAGCCGTGAAACTGTGTTGCGGTAGGCGTCACCCCAACCACCCACGGCGTAGACAGCGGCCTTGATCTTGGAATAGTCCTCGCACACCGAGCCATGGCGCCAGTAGTCATCGCGGGTCTGGTGCTGCAGCCAGGTTTCGGCGAGTAGCGGCATGGCGTCCAGGCGTTGGTGCCACAGGTCTTTCCAGCCTTCGCCGACCAATAGCGGGTCGGGCACGGCGGCGCTGAAATTGAGCATGGTCGCGGCCCAACCGAAGTTTTCCATCAGCAAGTTGCCGCCCTTGTAATGGATGTCGTCGGCGAAGCGGTCGTCGGTGGAACACAGCGTAATAATCGCCTTGAGTGCCTCCGGCTGGCGGGCCGCAACCTGCAGGCCGTTGAAGCCGCCCCAAGAGATGCCCATCATGCCGACATTGCCGTCGCACCAAGGCTGTTGGCACAACCAGTCGATCACTTCGAGCGCGTCTTCCTGTTCCTGCAACAGGTATTCGTCGGCCATCAGCCCTTGGGATTCGCCATTACCGCGCATGTCCACACGCACACACACATAGCCCTGCCCCGCCATCCACGGGTGGGTCAATGCATCGCGTACGGCAGTGCCGTCGCGCTTACGGTAAGGCAGGTATTCCAGGATTGCCGGAAACATTTGCAAACCTGCGGCTTCCGGCAGCCAGATGCGCGCGGCCAGTTGGGTACCGTCCTTGAGGGGAATCAGGCAGTGCTCGATTTCTCGGACCTTATAGGCAAACTCGGTAACGACTTCCATCGGTAGCTCCAAACATTTATTGCGAACAAACGACTCCCCCGCGCCCGGTGGGGAGCGCGTGAGAAGACACACAGGTTTCAGGTTCTAGCGGGCGAGTTCCGCGACCGGGATGGCGCCACGCAGGTCGGGTTCAGTCGCTGGCTGTAGGCTTTTCACATCCAGCAGCGTCGGATTTTTCAGCCAGAAAATCAGCGAGGTGCTGGCCAGCAATACCAGGATCATCCCCGGCAAGCCGCCGAGATTGGAAAGCATCTTCACCCCGTCGATACCGATGAACGAGACCATCACCCATGACACCGTGCCAATGATCACGCCCCAGACAATCTTCAGCGCCGGGTTGCCGTCCAGGTCGGAATCGGCGGTCACGCCTTTGCTGCACAGGTTGGCGATCACGTCCGTGCTGGAGTCCGCCGCCGTGACAAACGAGATGAAAGCCACGAACAACAGGAACGCGATCATCAGGCCAGTGGCCGGCAGCTGCTGGAACATCTGGTACAGCACGTGCTCCACGCCCTGCTCATTCAACACGCGGTTGAGGCTGCCATCGCCCAGCGCATCGAAGTACAGGCTGGTGCCGGAGAAAATGCAGATCCACACCGCCGTGAACAGCGCTGGGTAGAGCATGTTGATGTGAATGAATTCGCGCACGGTGTAGCCACGGCCAATCTTGCCGAGAAACAGCGCACTGACCGGTGCCCAGGCAAACCACACCGACCAGTAGAACACCGTCCAGCTATGGGGCCAGGTATCGCCACTGGCAGCGCCAGTAGACAGGCTGCGACTGAAGAAGGTGTCGAGATAAACCCCGAGGGATTCAACGCCAAGGCTGAACATGTACAGCGTCGGCCCACACAACAGCACGAACAATCCCAGGGCCAGCATGATCCAGGTGTTGAACGACGACAGCATCACAATGCCGCGCTGTAAGCCGCTGGCAGCCGAGGCAACAAAGGTAATGACGATGATCGCGATGATGATCGCCAATCGGAACGGTGTGGTCTCGCCGCCGATGTATTGGCTAAGACCACCGGAAAGGGTCAGCGCGCCAGTGCCCAGGGACGAGGCCATGCCGGCCACCAGGGCGAACATCGCCAGTGTGTCGATCAGCCCGGCATAACGCTTGACCCGTGCTTCGCCGAGCAGCGGCTCCAGCATGGCACCAATCGAGAAGTTGCTGCGACGGTTATAGAACACCAGCGCAAAGACCAGGGACGGGACCAGGTAGATCGCGTAGGGGGTGATGGTCCAGTGCAGGAACATGGTCGACATCGCAAAACTTTTAGCGGCCGAGCTGCCCGCTTCGATGGGCAGGCTGGAGGGTGGGCCATACAGGTGATAGAGCGGTTCGGCGGTGGTCCAGAACAACACACCGACGGCCAGCGTGGTGCACAGCGCCACCATGAACCAGCGCCATTTGCTCAGTAACGGCTGGGCGTCTTCGCCGCCAATACGCACCTTGCCCAGCGCGGAGAAATAGACGATCGCGGTCAGCACCACCATGGCAAACGAGCCGGCGCTGAACAGCCACGAGAAATTTTTGAGGATCACGCTGTTGAGCTGTTTGCTGACCGTCAGGAATGCATTCAGGTCGACGTAGCTGGCGATCACCGCTGCCAGCAGAATCAGGAAAGTTGGCCAGAACACCAACGGACGCAATGGATATTTCATGTAGAGCCGTTCCCCTTGCAGACTATTTTTTTATCGGCCCTAAAGGCCATTGTTAGAAAGCGGGCACCGCAGCGTCCTGCTGCCGGTCGCTCGCCTGGAAGTCTTCGCGTGGCTATAGATAACCGTTTAAGCGGCAAGGGGCGCAATCGACCAATGAGCATGGGGGTATTCCGCCACGTCATGACGCACCAGCACAGTTCAGGGCGAACATGCAGTGCACGACGGCAACGCGTAAAGAGGATAAATCGCAGACGAAAAAAAGCCCGCTCAATGAGCGGGCTTCTTGTGGTGACCTGGCGTTCAGTGTTCCAGGTTACCGAATATGGCGCAGCGGACGGGACTCGAACCCGCGACCCCCGGCGTGACAGGCCGGTATTCTAACCGACTGAACTACCGCTGCGCGTAACACTTGAAGCGAATGGTGGGTGATGACGGGATCGAACCGCCGACCCTCTGCTTGTAAGGCAGATGCTCTCCCAGCTGAGCTAATCACCCTTCGTTTCGGTGTGGGCGGCATCATACACCAAAAATCTGCAATGTCTTGATTTAAATGCAATTTATTTAAAATAATTTCTCTTAAGCCGCGCAAACCCCGTAAACACGGGCTTCTACCCCCGCAAACGCGAGTCTATTGCGTTTACCTGACACTTGGCCTCACAATTAAAAACCATTCTCAATAACGCCTGAGCCACGCCTATGTCAGTGGGTGAACCTCCATTCCAACGGGAAATAGCCCTGCTCTACAGCGAGCATCACGGCTGGCTGCTCACTTGGCTGCGGCGCAAACTGGGCTGCCGACAAAACGCAGCCGATCTGGCGCAGGACACGTTCGCGCGCATCCTCAATGCACGTGAGTCGGTGGCCACCATTCGTGAGCCCCGGGCGTACCTGAGCACCACCGCCCGGCGCTTGCTTATCGACCAGGCTCGGCGCAAGCAGATCGAACAGGCTTACCTGCACGAGTTGGCGCTGACGGTCGATGCACTTGAAGGGTTCCAATCCCCGGAACAGATCCACACCACCCTGGAAGCGCTGGAGCAGATCGCCTTTATCCTGGAGGGCATGCACGCGTATTCGCGCCAGGCGTTCGTGCTGTATTACCTCGAAGACATGACGCAGCAGCAAATCGCTCGACAGCTCAAGCTGTCGGAGCGCACCGTGCGCAAGTATCTGATCCAGGCACTTATGCATTGCGGCCACAGTGTGGATACGTGATTACCCATGTCCGACGCCCGCCAACATATCGAAGAACAAGCCGCCGAATGGATGCTGCGCCTGCACGAAGGTGAACTGAGCGAAGCCCAGCGCCTGGCGTTCGAATGCTGGAAGCAACAGGGCCCCCACTACGCCGCTGCTGCTGCCCGCATGGAAGAAGTGATTGCACGGATGCAGGCCCTGCGCGGTAAAAAGTCGCCGGCGCGGGCCGCACTGAATGCAGCGTTTGCCCATCAGAAATCCCATCGCCACAAGAACGCGATACGCGCGCTACTGCTGGCGTGCAGCCTGGCGATTCCGGCAACGGCGCTATTGGTCAGCCCCTATCCGCAGCAATGGATGGCCGATGTACGCAACGGTCCTGGCCAGTGGCAAACCCTACGCCTGGCCGACGGATCGACGCTGACCTTGAATGGCATCAGTGCGGCCAACCTGCAGTTCGATGGGCAACAGCGGCGCATCACACTGCTGCAAGGGGAGATCCTGGTGGAAGTCGCCCATGACAGCACGCGGCCGTTTATCGTGCAGACACCGCAAGGCACTTTGCGGGCATTGGGCACACGATTTGTGGTCAAGCGCGAGGGTGAGACCACCGTACTGACCATGCTCCAGTCGCGGGTGGCAGCGCAAAGCGCGAACTCCGGGCAAGTGCTGGAAGTCGATGCCGGCTCCCAAGCCCTGCTCCGCGACCAGGATGTGCGCCTGGCTGGCCGCGTCGACCCGGCCAGCATCAACGAAGCCTGGCGCCGCCATCAGCTGGTGGTAGAAAACCGGCCGCTGTCCGAGGTGCTGGATGAAATCTCGCGGCACCGCTCCGGCATGCTGCATTTCGACCGCGCCGCGCTGCAAAACCTTCGGGTATCGGCCGTAATCCCGCTGGATGACAGCGATCATGCCCTGCAATTACTGGCGCGAACACTGCCTATCAACGTGCGCACGTTCACGCCTTGGCTGATCGTTGTAGACCCCGCCTCGGCACCCAATGAATAATTATTCGCATTTGCTTCCGGTTTTTTCGGAGCTGCCCGTCAAGGAAGGTAATTCGACACATAAAGGACCGCCTTCACCATGCACTCCCCTTCCTTGCCACGCGGGCGCTTTCGACTGCTGAAAAGCGCGCCGCTGTCCCTGGCCATCCTGACCGCCACCTCGCTGCCTGCCCAACTCGCGCAGGCAGATACCGCCAGTGTTGCCGCCCACACCTACGACATTCCCGCCGGGCCGCTGGGCAGTTCGCTCAATCGGTTTGCCCAGCAAGCAGGCGTGGCAATCGTGTTTGAATCCCGCGAGCTGGAAGGTCTCAAAGGCCCAGGCCTGAAAGGCAATTACGCCATCCAGGACGGATTCGACAGATTGCTGCAAGGCAGCGGCTATCGCGCGGTCAAGGGCGACCAGGTGTACGCGTTGCAACCTGTTCCCGTCGCCAGCGGTGACACCCTGGAACTGAGCCCGACCCAAGTCAGCGCCAATCAATTGGGCAACGTCACCGAAGGCACCGGTTCCTACACGCCCGGCACCATCGCAACGTCGACACGCCTGGTGCTGACACCCAAAGAGACACCGCAATCCGTGTCGGTCGTGACTCGCCAGCACATGGACGACTTCGGCCTGAACAACGTCGACGACGTGATGCGTCATACGCCGGGCATCACCGTTTCGGCCTTCGACACCGAGCGCAGCAACTATTACGCGCGCGGCTTCTCGATCAATAACTTCCAGTACGACGGCATCCCGTCCACGGCGCGCAACGTTGCCTATTCAGCCGGCAACACCCTGAGCGACATGGCGATCTACGACCGCGTCGAAGTGCTCAAGGGCGCGACCGGCCTGCTCACGGGGGCAGGCTCCCTCGGCGCGACCATCAACCTGGTGCGCAAGAAACCCACGGCGGATTTCCAGGGGCATGCCACGCTTGGCGCGGGCTCCTGGGATAACTACCGCAGCGAACTGGACGTCAGCGGGCCAATGACCGACAGCGGCAACGTGCGCGGCCGGGCGGTCGCGGCGTACCAGGACAAGCATTCGTTCATGGACCACTATTCGCGCAAGAGCCCGGTGTACTACGGCATCATGGAGTTCGACCTGTCGCCCGATACGTTGTTGACCGTCGGCGGCGACTACCAGGACACCCTGCCAAAAGGCTCGTCCTGGTCGGGCAGCTTCCCGCTGATCAACTCTCAGGGCAATCGCAACAGCGTGAAGCGCTCGTTCAACGACGCTGCCGAATGGAGCAGTTGGGAGCAATACACCCGCACCGTCTTCGCCATGCTCGAACATGACATGGGCAATGGCTGGGTAAGCAAGTTGCAATTGGACCACAAGATCAACGGCTACCACGCCTTGATGGGCTCGATCCAAGGCGACCAACCGCAGCCGGATGGCACCGCGCAACTGACCTCGGGCAAGTACACCGGGGAAACCGTCAGCGACTCTGCCGACCTGTATGTGAGCGGCCCCTACACCCTTGGCGGGCGTGAACATGAGTTGGTGCTGGGCGGCTCGATCAGCGCGTCGGAATGGAAAGGCAAAGGCTATTGGAACCTGGAACCCAACCTGGTCGACTTCAATAATTGGCACGGCCACGGCGCGATGCCGGATTGGGGCAAGGCGCAATCGCTGATTGACGACACCGTACGCCAGACCGGCGCCTATGTGACCACTCGCCTGAATCTGGCCGATGACCTGAAAGTGTTACTGGGCGGACGCGTGGTCAACTACCAGGTCACCGGCTACAACCCCAATTATCGAGAGTCCGGGCGCTTTGTACCGTACGTCGGTGCGGTGTATGACCTGAACGACACCTACTCGGTCTACGCCAGCTACACCGACATCTTCATGCCCCAGGAAAACTACAACCGCGACCGCGACAACAAACTGCTTGAACCGGACGAAGGCCAGAACTGGGAAGTGGGCCTCAAGGCTGACTTCCTCGACGGCCGGGTAAACGCCAGCGCGGCGTACTTTGAGATCCATGAGTCCAACCGCGCACTGTCCGATGACGAGTACAACAACCTCAAGCCCACACCGAACAATTACGCTTATAAAAGCAGCAAGGCGGTGACCAAGGGTTATGAAGTGGAGATGTCCGGTGAGATCGCCCCGGGCTGGCAACTGCAGGCCGGCTACACCCACAAGATTGTGCGCGACGACCAGGGCGTGAAGATCTCCACGTTTGAGCCCGAAGACCAGGTCAAGCTGTACACCACTTATAAACTCAAGGGCGACCTGGACAAGTTGACCGTCGGCGGCGGCGTACGCTGGCAGAGCGTGGGCTGGCAGGACATCTATAACTCTCCGCGCGGTGGCTATGAAGAGTTTTCCCAGGATGCCTACTGGCTGGTGGACCTGATGAGCAAATATCAGATCAGCAAAAACCTGTCGGCAACGTTGAACGTCAACAACCTCTTCGACAAGTCCTACTACACCAACATCGGCTTCTATAACTCGGCAGCCTACGGCGAGCCACGCAACTTCATGGTGACCACGCGCTGGGATTTCTGATCGCCCATTAAAAAGCCGCCGATCATAGGAAATGATCGGCGGCTTTTTTGGACCTTTATAAAGCCCAGACAGCAAAAAGCCCGCTCAATGAGCGGGCTTCCTGTGGTGACCTGGCGTTCAGTGTTCCAGGTTACCGAATATGGCGCAGCGGACGGGACTCGAACCCGCGACCCCCGGCGTGACAGGCCGGTATTCTAACCGACTGAACTACCGCTGCGCGTAACACTTGAAGCGAATGGTGGGTGATGACGGGATCGAACCGCCGACCCTCTGCTTGTAAGGCAGATGCTCTCCCAGCTGAGCTAATCACCCTTCGTCTCGGTGTGGCGCGCATTCTACGGAGCGACTCAAGGTCTGGCAAGCACTTTCTTAAATCTTTTTTTTGAGGCCTTCCAATGGCTTAGGCAGGGTTGGCCTCAGGCGTTATCAAGACAATAATGCCCCCCTTTGTATAAAGGAGAGACTCACCCCATGTGGTTCAAGAACCTGCTTATCTATCGCCTGACCCAAGATCTGCCTGTTGATGCCGAGGCGTTGGAAGCGGCCATGGCCACCAAACTGGCGCGCCCTTGTGCTAGCCAGGAGTTGACCACTTACGGTTTCGTCGCACCTTTTGGTAAAGGTGAAGACGCTCCCCTGGTTCACGTCAGCGGTGACTTCCTGCTGATCGCCGCGCGCAAGGAAGAACGCATCCTGCCAGGTAGCGTGGTGCGCGATGCCCTTAAAGAGAAAGTCGAAGAGATCGAGGCCGAGCAGATGCGCAAGGTCTATAAGAAGGAACGCGACCAGATCAAGGATGAAATCATCCAGGCCTTCCTGCCGCGCGCCTTTATTCGTCGCTCGTCGACCTTCGCTGCCATCGCGCCGAAACAGGGCCTGATCCTGGTGAACTCGGCCAGCCCGAAACGCGCCGAAGACCTGCTGTCCACGCTGCGTGAAGTGATCGGCACCCTGCCGGTTCGCCCGCTCACAGTAAAAACAGCTCCGACTGCAATCATGACCGACTGGGTCACCACCCAGAAGCCGGCCGATGACTTCTTCGTCCTCGACGAATGCGAACTGCGCGACACCCACGAAGACGGCGGCATCGTGCGTTGCAAGCGCCAGGACCTGACCGGCGAAGAGATCCAACTGCACCTGACCACCGGTAAAGTCGTGACTCAACTGTCCCTGGCCTGGCAGGACAAGTTGTCCTTCATGCTCGACGACAAGATGACCGTCAAGCGCCTGAAGTTCGAAGACCTGTTGCAAGACCAGGCAGAACAGGACGGCGGCGACGAAGCCCTAGGCCAACTGGATGCGAGCTTTACCCTGATGATGCTGACGTTTGGCGACTTTATCCCGGCGCTGGTTGAAGCCCTCGGTGGTGAAGAGACCCCGCAGGGCATCTAAGCCTTGTGAAAATCAAAATGTGGGAGCGGGCTTGCTCGCGAATGCAGTGGATCAGTCACCTAATTTTTCGACTAATAAACCGCTTTCGCGAGCAAGCCCGCTCCCACATTTGATCGCATTTACAATTCAAAAAATCTAACAACAAAGGCCATTTACCATGCGCGCACTCGCCGCACTCAGCCGCTTCGTCGGAAATACCTTCGCCTACTGGGTGCTGATTTTTGCGGTGCTCGCGTTCCTTGAACCGGGTTGGTTCATCGGCCTGAAAACCGCCATCGTGCCGCTATTGGGCCTGGTGATGTTCGGCATGGGGCTGACCCTCAAGATTGATGACTTCGCCGAAGTTGCCCGCCATCCGTGGCGCGTGGCCTTGGGCGTGGTCGCACACTTCGTGATCATGCCGGGCGTGGCGTGGTTGCTGTGCCAGGCGTTCCACCTGCCGCCGGAAATTGCCGTCGGCGTGATCCTGGTCGGTTGCTGCCCAAGCGGTACTTCGTCCAATGTCATGACCTGGCTGGCCCGTGGCGACCTGGCGTTGTCGGTGGCCATCGCCGCCGTCACCACCCTCCTCGCCCCGCTGCTCACTCCGGCGTTGATCTGGCTGCTGGCCTCCGCCTGGTTGCCGGTGTCGTTCATGGAGTTGTTCTGGTCGATCCTGCAAGTGGTGCTGTTGCCGATCATCCTGGGCGTTGTTGCGCAACGCGTGCTCGGTGAACGAGTGCGCCATGCGGTAGACGTATTGCCACTGGTGTCGGTGGTGAGCATCGTGATCATCGTTGCGGCGGTGGTTGCCGCCAGCCAGGCGAAGATCGCCGAGTCGGGCCTGTTGATCATGGCCGTGGTGATGCTGCACAACAGCTTCGGCTACTTGCTGGGCTACTTCACCGGCCGCGTGTTCAAGTTGCCGTTGGCGCAACGCAAGTCGCTGGCACTGGAAGTGGGCATGCAGAACTCCGGGTTGGGTGCCGCCTTGGCCAGCGCGCACTTCTCGCCATTGGCGGCGGTGCCGAGTGCGCTGTTCAGCGTCTGGCACAATATTTCCGGGGCGCTGCTGTCGACTTACTTCCGCCGCATGAGCGAAAAGGAAGACCGCCGCGCACTGGAAAACACCCCGCAAACTTGATCGCCCGATCAATATTCGGCACTCTACCGAGCTTCGCGGGGACGACCTCGCGACGCTCTCAAGCGCCTAATCCGGGGACGACCCCACGTCTATAGAGAGGGTCATCATGTCCTGGATCATTCTGTTCTTTGCGGGTTTGTTTGAAGTCGGCTGGGCCGTCGGCCTGAAGTACACCGACGGTTTCAGCAAGCCACTGCCCACCGCCCTGACGATTGCCGCCATGGCCATCAGCCTTGGCCTGTTGGGACTGGCCATGAAGGAACTGCCGCTGGGCACCGCCTATGCCATCTGGACCGGAGTCGGCGCCGTGGGCACGGTGATTGCCGGGATTATCCTGTTTGGGGAGTCCATGGCGTTGTTTCGGCTGGCCAGTGTGGCGCTGATTATTTGCGGGCTCATCGGCCTCAAGATCAGCGCTTAAGCCACTACCGCCTTCGCGAGCAAGCCCGCTCCCACATTCGACCTAATTCCACCTTTGGAATGCGGGCGAATGTGGGAGCGGGCTTGCTCGCGAAGAGGCCGGTACATCCAACACAAAAACTACCTGACACTTCCCCGCAACTCACCCACCACCTCTTGCAACCTGGCAGGCGTCGGGCCTTCAACCGGCTCCCCCGCCACCAACACCACCCGCGACCAGATCCGGTGAAAGAACCCCTTGTTCGGATCGCGACTGAAAAAACTTCCCCACAGCCCCTGCAACGCCAGCGGAATCACCGGCACCGGCGTCTCCTCCAGGATCCGCGTCACCCCACCGCGAAACTCATTCATTTCACCATCGGCGGTCAATTTGCCTTCGGGGAAGATGCACACCAACTCCCCTTCCTTCAGATACTGGGCGATGCGCGTGAAGGCCTTTTCGTAAATCTGAATATCCTCATGGCGCCCGGCAATCGGAATCGCCCCGGCGGTACGGAAGATAAAATTCAGCACCGGCAAGCGATAGATCTTGTAGTACATGACAAAGCGAATCGGCCGACGCACTGCGCCGCCAATCAGCAGCGCATCGACAAACGAAACGTGGTTGCACACCAGCAACGCCGCGCCCTCGTCCGGGATCACTTCAAGGTTGCGATGCTCCACGCGGTACATGGAATGGCTCAACAGCCAGATCATGAAACGCATGGTGAACTCGGGAACGATCCTGAAGATGTAGGTGTTCACTGCGATGTTAAGCAGCGACACCACCAGGAACAGCTCGGGAATCGACAGCTTGGCCACGCTGAGCAGCAGGATCGACACGATGGCCGACACCACCATGAACAGCGCATTGAGGATGTTGTTGGCGGCGATGACCCGCGCCCGCTCGTTCTCGGCAGTGCGCGACTGGATCAGCGCATACAACGGCACGATGTAAAAACCGCCAAACACGCCCAACCCGAGGATATCGAATAGCACCCACCAGGCTTGACCGTAGCTGAGCACCGCCAGCCAGTCGTTAGGCTGCACGTTCTGCGGGAAGCCGCCGGAGTGCCACCACAGCAACAGACCGAACACCGTCAGGCCAAAGGAGCCGAACGGCACCAGGCCGATTTCCACCTTACGCCCCGAGAGTTTTTCGCAGAGCATCGAACCCAGTGCGATACCCACCGAGAACACCGTGAGAATCAGCGTCACCACGGTTTCGTCGCCATACAACCATTCCTTAGCGTAGGCGGGGATTTGCGTCAGGTAGATCGCGCCGACAAACCAGAACCACGAGTTGCCGACGATGGAGCGCGACACCGCAGGCGTCTGCCCCAGGCCCAGGCGCAAGGTGGCCCAGGATTCGCTGAAAATGTTCCAGTTCAAACGCAACCCGGGGGTCGACGCTGCCGCCCGCGGAATACTGCGGCTGGCCAGGTAGCCGAGCACTGCCACGCCGACAATCGCCACCGCCACCACCGGTGCGTAATGGGTGGACGACATCATGATCCCGGCGCCAATGGTGCCGGCCAGGATCGCCAGGAACGTGCCCATTTCCACCAGGCCGTTGCCGCCCACCAACTCATCTTCGTGCAGGGCCTGGGGCATGATCGAGTACTTCACCGGACCGAACAACGCCGAGTGTGTGCCCATGGCAAACAGCGCCAGCAGCATCAGTTCCAAGTGGTTGAACAGGAACCCGGTGGCGCCCACCGCCATGATCACAATCTCGCCGATCTTGATCGCGCGGATCAATGCGTCCTTGTTGAATTTCTCGCCAAACTGCCCGGCCAGCGCCGAGAACAGGAAGAACGGCAGGATAAACAGCAGCGCGCACAGGTTGACCCAGATCGAACGGTCACCGTCGATGGTCAGCTTGTAGAGAATGGCGAGGATCAGCGATTGCTTGAAGATGTTGTCGTTGAAAGCGCCCAGTAACTGGGTGATGAAAAACGGCAGGAAGCGCCGCGTGCGCAGCAAGGTGAATTGCGAGGGGTGGCTCATCGTCCGTGTACCTGCGTGGCCTGTTAGGCTTTTATTGAAAAACAGGCCACGACTTTACCTAATCCCGCTTACTTATTCCCTAGTCCCGCAATACAGGGTGAAACAAAAAGCTCACCTTTATAGGCACCCTGCACGGTGCGCTTGGCAACAATCAGCCACATCAACGCTAGCGCCACTACCAGTACGCTGCCAAATACACTGAAGAACCCCAGGTGTAACAGGCTCGCCAGCTTCAATGTGGCCAGGGCGTACACCCCCAGTGGGAAGGTGAAGCCCCACCAGCCGAGGTTGAACGGGATACCGGAACGCAGGTACCGCAGAGTGATCAGCACAGCGATCAACATCCACCACAGGCCAAAGCCCCACAGCGTAATGCCCGCCACCAGGCCCAGGCCGTTGGCCATTTCGCCGACGCCAGGCAAGCCGTTGGCGGCGAAGATCGCCGGCGCATCACCGCCGAGCAACAACATGCCCAACGCACCGGTGCCGATGGGGCCCAGGGCCAGCCAGCTCGACGCGGCCATATTGGCGTGGGGCAATTTATGCAGGGCCATGCGCAGCATCAAGATGGTGAGGATGCTAAATGCCACTGGCAGGGAAAACGCCCACAGCACGTAGCTGGTCACCAGCATCACCAGTTGCGAATGGGCGTCGGCCAAGTGTGGCGCCAACAGGCCACCACTGGCGGCCGCGACTTCGGCGGCAACCACCGGCAGCAGCCATACGGCGGTCATCTGGTCGATGCTGTGTTCCTGGCGCGTAAACATCATGAACGGGATCAGCACGCCGCACGCCAAGGCCATGGCCACGTCCAGCCACCACAAAGCTTCGGCCAGCGGTATGACGTCACTGCCCCAGCGCGGCAGGCCAAACAGCAGCAAGCCGTTGAGAATGGTCGCGAGCCCCATGGGAATGGTGCCGAAGAACATCGAGACCGTGGAGTGCCCGAAGATCCGTCGCGCCTCGTGGAAAAACATCACCCAACGGGCGGCATACAGGATGCTGAACAACATAAACAGGCCGATGGTAAACAACCACAGCCCTTCGGCAATGGCATGCACGCCGGGCAGATTGATCGGCAGTTGCGCCAGGGCCAGCGCGAGCACGCCTGTGCCCATGGTCGCAGCGAACCAGTTGGGAGTGAACTGGCGAATCACTTCCCGTGGACGGGTCAGGTGACTGAATGGCTTGTAGCTGATGGTATTCGAACAGGTCATGTGGAAATTCCTCCTCCTCGCATGAGGTTGAGATCATGGTAGAACCTTATCGAATATCTATATAACGGGTAATTTCTCTAACTGTTATCTATTTTACCTATATGCGAACGTTGCGACTGGACGAATCCCTTGTCAACAGCCCCGCCAAGGCACCCAGCGCCAGTACGATCAGCACGGCGCCATAACCGTCGGTGGTTGCGATCAAGCCATACACACGACTCAGATTTCCCGCCAGCAACGCCGGTAGGCAAAACGCCAGGTAGCTCAGCACATAGAACGCCGACATCAAGCCGGCCCGCTCATGGGGCAATGCCAGCCCGACAATACTGCGCACGCTGCCCATAAAACCGCCGCCAAAGCCGAAGCCGGCGATTACACTGGCGATAAAAAACAGCCCTAAGCTGGCGGTTTGAACCGCCACCAGCAGCAAGGCCACACCCACCGCCAGCAACACCGCCGACAGGCGCATGACCTTATCCGCCGGGCGCTCCCGCAGGCTGTAGATCATCACCGCACCGCTCAAGGTTACGACCGCCACTAATCCCCCGCCGATCAGATGGGAGGTGGAGCCGGTCGCAGCCCGCACCAGCGACGGCGCCAGCGAAGAAAAGAACCCGCCCAACGCCCACACCGCCACATTCAATGGCATGGCCAGCCATAATGCCCGGCGTGCTTGTTCCGGCACATGCAGGGTCGGCGCCAGCGACTTCAAGGCACCCGGTATGCGGCTGACGGTTTCCGGCAGGCGCCATACGTACAGGGCTTGCAGCACCATCAAACCGAGCATCACCACATAAATCAGTTGGGTCGGCCGAGGCGCAAACTCCACCAGCAGGCCACTGCCCAGGCCACCGCTGGCCATGCCCAGCAGCGGCGCCAAGCTATTGAGAATCGGGCCGCGTACACGGTCGGTGTCCAGTAACGTCGCACTCAATACCGCCGTCGCCATGCCGGTGGCAAAACCTTGTAGCGCACGGGCGGCAATCAGGTAAGCGGTGCTGTCGGCGTTGATAAACAGCAGCATCGCCACGATATTCAGTAGCAGGGCCACAAAAATGACCGGCTTGCGCCCCAAGTAATCCGACAGCGACCCCACGGTCAGCAACGCCGCCAGCAGGCTGACGGCGTATACGCCGAAGATGACTGTGAGCATGGCTGCGGAAAAGTGCAGGTTGTCCTGATACACCTGATACAGCGGCGTCGGCGCGCTGGAGGCGGCGAGAAAGGTCAACACCGTGACGACCAGGAACGTCAGGCTCGAACGGTTGGAAGAAGGTAGGGACATGGGCACGCTCCGCTAAAGCTAATATTTTGCTTTTGTGGAGTGTGCTACCAGCGTGCGCTTAAAGCAAATTCTTTGTGTTAAGGTTTTACGCATGGCAATTAAAGAAGGCCTTCGCCCGGGGGGCCGCAGTGCCCGGGTCCAAGAATCAGTGCACAACGCCACGCGCGAATTGCTGGAAGCCCATGAGCGTTCCAGCGTTACCGTGCCGATGATTGCTGCGCGCGCGGGTGTCACGCCCTCCACCATCTATCGGCGCTGGGGCGACCTCTCTGCCCTGCTCGCCGACGTGGCGCTGGAGCGCATGCGCCCCGACAGCGAGCCGGCCAACACCGGCAGCCTGCGCGGCGACCTGCAAGCCTGGGCCGAGCAGTACCTGGACGAGATGAGTTCGGAGCCGGGGCGCAACATGATGCGCGACGTGCAAAGCAGCCAGACACCGGGATATTGCGTAACCCTGATTGGCGGGCAATTGCAGACGATTGTCGACCGCTATCCCGATAGCACAGCACCCCACGTGGACCGTTTGATCAATCTGCTAGCAGCGCCGACAGTGTTCAGGATTTTGTTTGGGAGTGCGCCACTGCAGGTTGAAGAACTGCACGAACTGATCGAATTGGCGCTGAAAGGCTAAAGCCCGAACACAAAACCTAATGTGGGAGCTGGCTTGCCTGCTCCCACATTGTCCTGAATACACTCCAAAAAAACGGCCTCAATTGAGGCCGTTTTTTATTGTGAACTGTCGCTTACGTACGCATCCCGCGCCCACTCACCAGCAGCTTTGCGCAGCCCACATACAGCACCACCGTCGCCACCAGCATGAACGTGATTGCAACGCTGATCTTGATATCCGACACCCCCAGAATGCCGTAGCGGAAGGCGTTGACCATGTGCAACACCGGGTTGGCCAGCGACACGGTCTGCCAGAACGGCGGCAACAGGGTGATGGAATAGAACACACCGCCCAGGTAGGTCAGCGGCGTCAGCACGAACGTTGGGATGATCGAAATATCATCGAAGTTGCGCGCAAACACGGCGTTGATAAACCCCAGCAGCGAGAAGATCGTCGCCGTCAGTACCACCACCAACAAGGTGACCCCCAGGTGATGCACCTGCAGGTGGGTGAAGAACAGCGACAGCAACGTCACGATCACGCCCACCATCAACCCGCGCAGCACGCCGCCCAGGGTGTAGCCGATCAGGATGGTGTGCGGCGACACCGGCGACACCATCAGTTCTTCGATGGAACGCTGGAACTTGCTGCCGAAGAAACTCGACACCACGTTGCCGTAGGAGTTGGTGATCACCGACATCATGATCAGCCCCGGCACGATGTACTCCATGTAGGTGAAGCCACCCATGTCGCCGATCTGGCGACCGATCAGGTTACCGAAGATCACGAAGTACAAGACCATGGTGATCGCCGGCGGCAGCAATGTCTGCGGCCAGATCCGGGTAAAGCGCTTCACTTCGCGATAGACAATGGTTTGCAGCGCGACGAGGTTGGGTTGCAGTTCGGAACTCATACCGCCACCTTCGCCAGATTTTTCTCCACCAGGGACACGAACAACTCCTCGAGGCGATTGGTTTTGTTACGCAGGCTCAACACTTCGATGTTCTGGGTCGCCAACTGCGTGAACAGCGCGGTAATACCCATGGCCTTGTCCACCTGCACTTCCAGCGTGTGGCTGTCGACCAGGCGGCTCGGGTAGCCGAGCAGCTGCGGCGCTACCGACAGGTTGTTTTTCAGGTCGAGCACGAAGGTTTCCACATGCAACTGGCCCAGCAGGTTACGCATGCTGGTGTTCTCGACGATGGTGCCGTGGTCGATGATGCCGATGTTGCGGCACAGCTGCTCAGCCTCTTCCAGGTAGTGGGTGGTGAGGATGATGGTGATGCCCTTCTCGTTCAGCTCGGTGAGGAAGGTCCACATCGAACGACGCAGCTCGATGTCCACGCCAGCGGTGGGCTCATCGAGGATCAGCAGGCGCGGTTCGTGCACCAGTGCGCGGGCAATCATCAGGCGCCGCTTCATCCCGCCGGACAGCGAACGCGAAGGCACGTCGCGCTTGTCCCACAGGCCCAACTGGGTCAGGTACTGCTCGGCGCGTTCCTTGGCGATTTTCGCCGGGATGCCGTAGTAACCGGCCTGGGTCACGACGATGTCGAAGGTCTTTTCAAACTGGTTGAAGTTGAATTCCTGGGGCACCACGCCAATGGAGCGCTTGAGCGCCGCCGGGGATTTGTCCAGGTCATGGCCGAAGATATTCACCGTGCCGCTGGTTTTGTTGACCAGGGTCGAGAGGATACCGATGGTGGTGGATTTGCCGGCGCCGTTAGGGCCAAGCAAGGCGAAGAAGTCACCTTCGGCAACGTCCAGATCGATACCACTCAGGGCCTGGAAACCGTTGCCGTAGGTTTTGGTTAGCTGCCGGATGGACAGAGCGGAACTCATATCGGATTACGCACCAAAGAAGGGAATAGAAAGAATAGATGAGGGCGCAGCCCACGTAGTTCAACGGCGGCGCATGACAAGCATGGTGCTTGCCCGCGCCGCACAAGTACAGTCACCTGTATTAATAGTCAGTATTAAGTCAACGCAGTCATGACCGCTTTGCGGTAGGCCGGACGCTGTTGCAGGCGTGCGTACCAGGCTTCTAGATGGGGCATCGCAGGCCGTTCTATCGGCATTTCAAACCAAGCGTAGGCAAAACAGCCCAGGGGGATATCGCCCATGCCGATCTCGTTGCCCGACAGATACGGCTGTTCGGCGAGGGCTTTTTCCACCGTACTCAGTGCTTCGATGCAGGCTTTGCGCCCGGCATGGATGTTGTCCCAGTTCTGCTTTTCCGCCGGGGTGCGCAAGATGCCCCAGAACACGATCTTGAACGGTTCGGCCAGGGTCGAGGTGGTCCAATCCATCCACTTCTCCGCACTGGCCCGGGCTTTCAGGTCTGTCGGGTACCACGTGGAGCCCTGCTTGGCGCACAGATAACGCACGATGGTGTTGGACTCCCACAGCACGAAGTCGCCGTCCTCGATCATCGGCACCCGACCGTTGGGGTTCAACGCTCGGTACTGCGGCGTGTCCACCACGCCAAACGCCCCGCCCGCATCAATTGCTTCATAGTCCAGGCCGAGTTCCTCGGCGCACCACAGTGCTTTCCTGACGTTTGATGAATTTTTACGACCCCAGATTTTCAGCATGACCGTGCCTTATCGTTTGGTGAGCGCAGCAGCATACGCCGGATCACGCGCGGCTTAAATCGGTCTGCATGTCCCCCAGCAACTCGGGCATGTCCTCGCCAAACAAATGCGGGTAACACTGGCGAATATGCGCGAAGAAAAACGCCTCGGGCACGTCATGGAACTGACCGTGGTCCACCACGTACTCCATCGAGCGCTGGCCCTGGCGGTTGAAGGCGTGGAAGACGCTGTCGTTGATCCCATCAAATTCCAACGGCGGAACATCAAACAGGTCGCACAGTTGCTGGTTGAACGCCGGCGTGGCCTTGACCCAACGCCCGTGCAGATACAGCTCGGTGTAACCATGCATGGCGAACACATCGCTTTTGAGCAACGCGATCAAGCGCGGCGTCGACAAATGGTTACGCACATCTGCCAGGCCGATGCGCGCAGGGATGCCGCAATGGCGTGCACAAGCGGCGAGCAGCGTGGCCTTGGGCACGCAGTAGCTTTCGCGAACGCTCAGGGCGTAGCTGGCGCTCAAGGTCTCTGGGTCGCGGCTAAAGGTGTAAGGGTTATAGCGAATCGCCTCACGCACCGCGTAATAAAGACTGACTGCCTGGTCACATAAATCTGCGCTGGGCCCGCGGTGTTTTTCGGCGAACTCCACCACCGCAGGGTGGTCACTATCGATGAAGCGGCTGGGACTCAAGTACGTATCCATGCGCGTTATCTCCGAAGGAAGCCTGGAGTCTAACCACAGGCCTGCCGGGGAGATAACGACGATTCGGCCAATTCTCGTTACACCCTGATCACCCGCTTGCTCGGATGCCGACTAAGCTCCTTGGTGGTTTCGCCCCTGGTTTCACGGAGGATTGAATATGCTGTTGTTGTGGATACTGGTTCTGGTGGTCGGCATTGCCTACCTGGCACACCGCCGTACTGCGCCCCTGCCCGCCCTGGGCGTGGTCGCCGTCTACCTCTTGGCGATGGGCGCGTGGAGTCATGCGCCAGGTTGGCTGCTGCTGATCTTCTGGGTGCTGATCGCTGCTGTCGCCGCGCCTTTGCTGCTGCCTGACCTGCGCCGCCAATACTTCACCAAACCGCTATTTAGCTGGTTCCAGAAAGTCCTGCCGCCGATGTCCGAAACCGAGCGCGATGCCATCGATGCTGGCACGGTGTGGTGGGATGGCGAGCTGTTTAGCGGCCGCCCTGACTGGGACAAGTTGCTGGCCTACCCCAAGGCCCAACTGACCGAAGAAGAACAGGCGTTTATCGACGGCCCCACCGAAGAACTCTGCGCCATGGTCAGTGATTGGGAAATCGGCCAGGCCATGGACCTGCCGCCCGCCGCCTGGGAACACATCAAGACCCACGGGTTCTTCGCCCTTATCATTCCCAAGGAATACGGTGGCAAGGGTTTCTCGGCCTACGCCCACTCCCAGGTGGCGATGAAGCTCGCTACCCGCAGCGGCGACCTGGCGTCTACCGTCATGGTGCCCAACTCCCTCGGCCCCGCCGAACTGCTGCTGCACTACGGCACAGACGAACAACGCAACCATTACCTGCCACGCCTGGCCCGTGGCGATGACATCCCCTGCTTTGCCCTCACCGGCCCACTGGCCGGCTCCGATGCCGGCGCCATGCCGGACACTGGGGTGATCTGCAAGGGTGAATGGGAAGGCAAGGAAACCCTCGGCCTGCGCCTGAACTGGGAAAAACGCTACATCACCCTCGGCCCGGTCGCGACCTTGCTGGGCCTGGCCTTCAAGGCTCATGACCCGGACCACCTGCTGGGCGACGTGGAAGACCTAGGCATCAGCCTGGCATTGATCCCTACCGACACCCCCGGCGTGGAAATCGGCCGTCGCCACTTACCCCTCGGCGCCGCCTTTATGAACGGCCCCAATTCCGGCAAGGACGTTTTCATCCCGCTGGAATTTCTCATCGGCGGCCAGGAAATGCTCGGCAAGGGTTGGATGATGTTGATGAACTGCCTGTCGGTAGGCCGTTCGATCTCCCTGCCCGCTGTGGGCACCGGCGCGGCCAAGTTCACCAGCCTGGTAACCGGCCAGTACGCACAGGTGCGAGAGCAATTCAACGTGCCGCTGTCGGCCTTCGAAGGTATTCAGGAAGCCTTGGCACGTATCGGCGGCAACGCCTGGCTGATGGACAGTGCGCGCATGCTCACCGCCAACGCAGTCGACCTGGGGGAAAAACCCTCGGTGCTGTCGGCGATCCTCAAGTACCACCTCACCGAGCGCGGCCGTGAATGCATCAGCCACGCTATGGATGTGCACGGCGGCAAGGGCATCATCATGGGCCCGAACAACTACCTTGGCCGCAGTTGGCAGGGTGCGCCGATCTTCATCACCGTGGAAGGCGCAAATATCCTGTCGCGCAACCTGATGATCTTTGGCCAGGGCGCCATCCGTTGCCACCCGTTCGTACTCAAGGAAATGGCACTGGCCGGTCGTGAAGACCATGACCAGGCGTTGAAGGAGTTCGATGGCCTGCTGATGCAACACATCGGTTTTGCCGTGAGCAACGCCGCCAGCACCCTGGTGCTGAACCTCGGGATCGGCCACTTCGAAAAAGCACCGGGCAACCGTTTGAGCCAAGGCTACTTCCGCGCACTCAACCGCCAAGCCGCAGCGTTCGCCCTGCTTGCCGACTTGAGCATGATGTTGCTGGGTGGCGAATTGAAGCGCCGCGAACGCCTGTCCGCCCGCCTAGGCGATGTGCTGAGCCACATGTACCTGGCCTCGGCGGCGCTCAAGCGCTATCACGACCTGGATTCGCCAGACCATCTGGAGCCGCTGTTCGCCTGGGCCATGGAAGAAAGCCTCGGCAAATCGGAGCAGGCGCTGGATGAGCTGCTGAGCAACTTCCCGAACAAAGTGCTGGGCTGCCTGCTGCGGGTGATCGTGTTCCCGTTCGGACGCCGCCATACCGGCCCGTCCGACGCACTGGATGCCGAAGTCGCGGCAGTGATTGGCCGTGCCAAAGGCGACCCGACCCTGGAAGAATTGCTGGCAGGCTGCTACCGCCCGCAATCGGCGGAAGATCCAGTGGGCGCCCTGCAACACGCCTACGACCTGCTCGGCGCCAGCCATCCGTTGCAGAAAAAACTGCACACGGCGCTTAAAAACGGCCAGGTCAAACCGAGGGCCGGCGAGCACGCCATCGACGCGGCACTGGAAGCCGGCGTGCTGCAACCGGGCGAAGCACAAACCCTGCGTGACGCCGAAGCGGCGCGACGCAAGGTGATCGACGTGGATGATTTCAGCAAGGAAGAGCTGACCCACACCGAGGGTAAAATCCGCTGAGTCGAGCGGTCATATAAAAACGGGCGCGTGAGCTATATACTCTCGCGCCCGTTTTTGCTTTAGAGGACTTATCTCGTGTCCAACGTCGTTGCCGATCATCTCGTCTTGCTCGACCACCTGCGCAGCATCCTGGTAGCCGTCGGCGAAGCCGAACAGGTTCCCGAGGAAAGCCACTCGCTGTTCCTGGAGCGTTTCGACGAATTGCGCGCCCTGCTGCCGATCGACCCGATCGAAAGCCAGTATCTGGGCCAGGACCTGATGAGCCAGGTCATCCTGCGCTACCCACAAATTGCCCACCTGGTACCGCGCGACCTGCTGTGGTTCTTTGGCGGTGACTGCCTGCACTTCATGCCCGATGAAGAACTGGACCTGTACCAGGCCCTGGAAGAGCGTCGCTTCGAAGCCGAACAGAACGACGAACCGTTCGACTGGAACCAGGAAAAGCAGCTGCTGGCCATGCCAGACGACCAAAGCAAGCACTGATCCAGCGCAAATTGCTTTTCTGTGGGAGCTGGCTTGCCTGCGATGGCGGTGGGTCAGCTTGCACATTAGCGACTGGCAGGCCGCTATCGCAGGCAAGCCAGCTCCCACATTTAGAGCGTGTTTCTACCGGTGGCGAAGGGTCGGCTCCTTGGCCATGGACTCCACCAGATAATCTATAAACACCCGCAACTTGGGTGGCAGATACCGCGTCGGCGAATGCAACAACCACACTTCGCCGTGGTACGACGCAATAAAATCCCACTGCGCCAACACCTGCACCACCGTCCCCGCCTCCAGCGCATGCCGCGCCGTAAAGTACGGCAAGCTGCCTATCCCCACATGCTGTAACACCGCATCCAGGCGCACGCCGGTGTGGTTCGCCGCATAACGCCCGCGTACCCCCACCGTCACCGTCTTGCCGGCCTGGCGAAATCTCCAACGGGCATCCGCTGGTGTTTCCCCCAAATAAATGCAGCTGTGTTCCTGCAAATCATGCGGGTGCTGCGGCGTGCCGTGCTCGGCCAAGTACTGAGGCGTGGCACACAGCAAGTGCTCGATGGGGAACAATGGCCGCCCCACCAAACCCGGTGGTGGACTTTCGGAAATGCGCAGGATCAGATCCAGGTTGTCATCGATCAAATCCACCGGCCGGTCTTCAAGAATCAACTGCACGTCCACCTTGGGATAGCGCTGCAGAAACGCCGGCATATGCGGGTGAATCACAAACCGTCCCACCGCCTTGGGCACGCTGACGCGCACCAAACCTTCGGCTTCATGGGTGTATTGGCCACTGATCTCCATCACCGAACGCGCCGCGTTGACCATCTCCTGGCAGCGCTTGAACACCTCTTCACCGCCCTCACTCAGGCGCAGCTTGCGCGTGGTACGTTGCAATAACCGCGTCGCCAAGGCCTTTTCCAGGCGCGAAATACTGCGGCTCACCGATGAAGGCGAAGCGCCCATCTGCCGGGCGGCTTCGGAGAAACTGCCGGTTTCCACGACTTTGACGAAAATCGCCATTTCAGCCAGCAGCGGCAAAGGGAGATTGATGCTCATGACGCACAGGTCCATTGATAATTGAGCGGATTATCACCTATCCGAGCACTATTTATACTGCCCACAGAACCCTGATGCGGATGTAAATGATGACCGAGCGCCTGTTTTTCACCCATGACCACCTGACGGCCGAGTTGGAAGTGCTCAGTTGCACAGCCCACGAGGGTCTTTTTGCAGTCGTCTTGCAATCGACGATCTTCCATCCCCAAGGTGGCGGGCAGCCCTTCGACACCGGCTGGCTGGGCGACAGCCAGGTCGTGCGGGTCACCCAGGAAGCCGACCGCGTGGTGCACTACGTCGACCAACCGGTGGCACCAGGCCCGATCACGGCGCGGGTCGATGAGCCGCGCCGCACCCTGCACACACGGCTGCATTCGGCTGGGCACTTGATTGGCAACGCCGGCGAAACCCTGGGGTGGATGCCGATCAAGGCGCACCACTGGCCGGGTGAGGGCAAGATCACGTTTATTCGCGGTGAAGCGGCGCAAGCGATCGATGCCGAGGCGATCCAGCAGCAAATCAACCAGTGGATCGCTGCCGATCACCCTCGCCACATGACCTTGGAAGACGGCACCCGCGAGGTAGGTTTCGGCGAGTTGCCCGCGTATGCGTGTGGCGGTACGCATGTGCAGGCGCTGAGCGAATTGGGCCAGGTGACGATCCTGGCCCTGTCGGAGAAAAAAGGCGCACTGTCGGTGCGCTACGAAATCACTTGAGCCCGCTCACTACATGGCAATTGCTCCGGGCCTTCCGGGCTCTACGGCAAATGACTTGAGGGTCGACACCGTGGCGGTAGGATCACGCGGATCGGTGATCACCCGAAAGTGCGTCAGCATCTTCTGCTCTGCGATCTCCACCGACACGTACCCACGCTTACGGCTGTCGAAAAACTGCACATGGGGGTTGAGCGGCAGCAGCGCCTTGAATGCCTCGAAGGGTGGACCATCGGACGTGACAGACGACCCTACAAACTCGGTAGCGACAATCGGCGAGTCCAGGTCATTGGCGTCAGCGTGCAAGTCCGTGGTCCAGAACGAATGGATATCGCCGCCCCAGAACACCGGATTCTTCAGCTGCCGGCGCTGAATGGACGCCAGCATCCGTTCACGGTTGGCCATGTAGCCATCCCAACCATCGGTCCAGCGCCCGGGCTTGTGATTGGTCAGGTCACGCTGGTTCAGCGGCGCCACCAACAAGTCCTGGGCAATCACGTTCCATTGCGCCTTTGACTCGGCAAACCCGCGATCCAGCCAGGCCTCCTGCTCCCAACCGAGCATGGTGCGGCGAGGGTCGCGCAAGTCGCTGCAGGTGTTGTCGGCGATATACCCCTGGTGGCTACCATTGGCCAGGATGCACGGTTGTTCGGAGCGATATTGCCGACCGTCGAGCACATGAAAACGTGCGAGTCGGCCGTAGTCCAAACGCCGATAAATACGCATGTCCGGCCCCTTGGGCACGCTGCTGGCTCGCAGTGGCATGTGTTCGTAAAACGCCTGGTAGGCCGCCGCCCGCTGCTGGAGAAACTGTGCCACCGGAATCTTCGGATCCTGGGACCACTGGTTGGCATAGTCGTTTTGCACCTCGTGATCGTCCCAGGTGGCCACACTGGGCGCAGCCGCGTGCAACGCCTGCAAATCCGGATCGGTTTTGTACAGCGCGTAGCGGTTGCGGTAGTCCCTCAGGCTCACCGCATTACCACTGCCATGGGAACGAAACACCTTGCCAGACTCCGGCGCAAAGGAGCTGTCGTAGATATAGTCACCGAGGAAAAACACCAGGTCGGGCTGCTCGGCCGCCAGGTGGCGATAGGCACTGAAGTAACCGCGCTCCCAGTGCGAGCACGACACAAACCCCACCCGCGCCGACGCCATGGCCTGCACCGGCGGCGTCGTGCGTGCCTGGCCCACAGGGCTTTGCGCGCCGAGGCCGTCGAACTGGTACCAGTACGGCCGACCGGCATCCAGCCCCGCCACTTCGACATGCACGGAATGCGCAAAGCGCTCCGTCGCCATCACCTCGCCCTGCCTGACGATGCGCGTCATCGCTGCATCGCTGGCCACTCGCCAACGTACCGGCACCGCGCGACGCAAGCCGCCACGGCCATCGGCGTCATTGAACAACGGCGCCAGTCGGGTCCAGATCACAAAACCATCGGGCAGTGGATCTCCGGAAGCCACGCCGAGCGTGAACGGATAATCCACCCCGGCACTGCGCGCAAACGGGCTGAGGATCGAGAACGCGCCAGCCACCGCCAGCCCCGTGAGGATCCGTCGGCGGTCATGGTCCACCGCGCCGCTCATACGCGGCGTTCCCAGTCTTTACGCACCACGGCGAACCCCAACAGGTCTTCGAATACCCCGTTCTTGAGAAACGCTTCGCGCATGCAGCCCTCAAAGCGCAGGCCGATTTTCTCCATCACCCGCGCCGACTCCTTGTTACGCCCGAAGCATTGGCTGCCGATGCGTTGCAGGCCCAACTCGGTGAAGCCGAAGTCCGTCACGGCACTGGCCGCCTCGGCAGCGTAGCCCTGGTTACGGCAGTGCGCTGCCACCCAGCCACCCAAGTGGCCATAGCGATGCCGAGGGTTGAGCCGCAGGCTGACGATGCCGACCAACTCGCCACTCGCATGCTCATGCATGCCCAGGCTGAGCAATTCACCCGCACGATATTTCGCCTCCATCGCATCAATAAAAACCTGTGCGGTTTCCAGCGTGTAGGGCGATGGAATATTCGCCGTGTTGTCGGCGATTTTTGGCCCGTTGGCGAGGCCGGAAAGTGCCTCGGCCTGGCCCATTTCCAGCGCGCGCAATAGTAGTCGCGCAGTCGATAAATGCGGCAGTGAATGACTCATTCCCAGGGGCCCTCGATGTAAAGTTTTCGAGAATGTACCGTGGGTGTTTCAATTTCATTACGTCATAAAACTGCAAGGTAAATCTCCTGAAAGACGCGTCCTAGAGCCCTAAAAACGTCAATTATTGTTAACCAATCGGTCATTTTTGGTTGTTAGCGTGTCGCCCCTAATTCAACGACGGGGTAGCGGAATGAGAACCTGGGATGAACCCAAGAAACGCAAGGCACACATCGAACTGATCCCAATGATCGACGTGATGATGTTCCTCCTGGTGTTTTTCGTACTCGTGAGCCTGAACGTGATTCCCGCGCTCGGCATGAAGACCCAATTGCCTAGCGCCAGCAGCTCACAACAACTCAAGCCGCAGAACAAATTCATCCTGACCCTGGGCCTGGAAGGCCAACTGCAACTGGATGGCAAAGACCTTACGGTCGACGCCCTGGTACCGGCGCTGAAGGCAGCAGAGAAGCCCGATACCAAGTCGACGATCATCGTCAACAGCGACAAGGGCGTAGAAGTTTCGCGCCTGGTGGAAGTGATGGACACCCTGCGCCTGGGTGGCTTCACCTCCGTGTCCATTGCCACGCGTAAGTCCTGATCATGTACGTCCTGTTTCGTGCGCGTCGGCTGCTGGGCAGTGTCCCGGCCCTGATCGCCCTGGTGCTGATTGCACTGGGTATCCATTCCCAAACCCTCAAAGTCGAGCCGGTGTATGACGAGTCGGCGGTCGAGTTGGCGTTGGTCGAACCCGAGCCGGAAGTGATCCCGGAGCCGGTGGTTGAACAAGAGCC
This sequence comes from Pseudomonas sp. PGPPP1, assembly GCF_002255865.1. Classification (NCBI taxonomy): domain Bacteria; kingdom Pseudomonadati; phylum Pseudomonadota; class Gammaproteobacteria; order Pseudomonadales; family Pseudomonadaceae; genus Pseudomonas; species Pseudomonas sp. PGPPP1. Next base: position 74,088 of record NZ_NKIG01000022.1, read on the forward strand.
GCCACCGCCGGTGATCGAGGATGAAGAGGCCGAGCCAGCCCCGCCTCCGCCGCCGCCCAAGCCACTGCCAAAACCCAAACCCGAGCCCAAGCCAAAACCTGTGCCCAAGCCGGTGGTGGCCAAGCCGACACCGACGCCGACACCGCCACCTGTGGCTGCCAAACCGGCACCTGCCGCCGTGGCCCAGACCGCCCCGACACCTGCACCGCCCGCGCCGCCAAAGGTCGACGGCCAGGCGCTGGAAGGCGGTTACCTCAAGGGTTTGCGCAACGAGTTGGACACCTACAAGCAATACCCCACCGGACGCCAAGCCTCCCTCGAACGCCCAAGCGGCGAGGTCGTGGTCTGGTTACTGGTAGACCGCCAGGGTCGCGTTCTGGACTCCGGCTTACAAACCCAGGCGTCAAGCATGTTGCTCAACCGGGCAGCCACCAACAGCTTGCGTCGTATCAAGCAAGTCAAGCCGTTCCCCGAGCAAGCCTTCGGGGGGCGCAATGAGCAGCGCTTCACCGCCACCTTCAACTACAGCGTGCAATAAGCACCCGACACCAGGACGACAGTGATGAGGTTCACACGGATTCATCTGGCACTCGTTGCCGCAAGCATGGGCCATGGAATGGTCATGGCAGACACCAGCGACAGCGACGTCGGCACGATTGGGGTTCAGGGCAAGGCCACGGCAGGTGGCGGCTACATGGTGCAAGAAGAAAGCATCAAGAGCCGCTCCACCGTGACCAAGGAAGCGCTGGATAAACAAACCGCCACCGGTAACGCGATCGACAAGCTCAAGTACACCCCGGGCCTGAACATCTCCAGCGAAGACAACACCGGTCTGTCGGGCTTCCGTTTCACCATGCGCGGCCTCAACTCCGACCAAGTGGGCATGTCGGTAGACGGTATGCCGATCAACGACTCCGGCAACTACGCGTTGTATTCAAACCTGCTGGGCGACCCGGAAAACATCGACCAGATCTTCGTCACCCAGGGCTCATCCGAAGCCGACGGCCCGCACATCGGTTCCAGCGGCGGCAACATCGGTATCGTGACCATTCGCCCGACCAAGGAAACCGGTGCGTTCGTCAAACAAGTGATGGGCAGCAACGCTACCCGCAAGACCTTTGCGCGCCTGAACACCGGTGAAGTCAACGGCCTGAGCAACTGGCTGTCGGTGTCCCATACCGAAGGTGACATGTGGCGCGGCTCGGGTGCCGTGCGTGCAGACAAGGTGGAGTGGAACAGCTTCTTCGATGCCGGCAACGGCAACACTGCCAACCTGATCCTCAAGTACCACGAGCAGGACAACAACAGTTACAGCCAACTGACCAAGGCCCAGTACCAGCAGAATGGCCGCAAGTACGACCCCTACCCGGCCACCCCGACCGTGGGCAGCAACGGCAAGGTCAACAGCTACTACGCCCTGGCGCAGAACCCGTTCCAGACCTTTACCGGCGTACTCAACACCCAGTTCAAGCTGGCCGATAACCTGGCCCTCTCGGTCATCCCGTATTACTACTGGGGCAACGGCAGCGGCGTGGGCTCCTCCAGCTACGCACTCAACCGCGGCTCGAACGCGGGCGGTGTATTCGACCTGAGCAACCTGCCGACCGCCGCGCAGTACAACGCCGACGGTTCTTCCACGACCGGCGTGTACTACCGCCCTTCCCGCACCCAGACCTGGCGCCCAGGTATCACCACCAAGCTGAACTGGGACCTGGACGAACACAGCCTGCAATTCGGCTACTGGTATGAGCGCGCACGCCAAAGCCAGACCCAACCGTTCATTGCGCTCAAGAACAGCGGCAAGCCTAGCGACACCTGGCCGGATGGCAACGCCGTGGTCGACGCCAACGGCAACACCGTACAAGGTCGCGACCGCTTCACCGTGACCCCGGCGCAAAAAGTCTGGGCCCAGGACACTTGGTACATCAACCCGGACTGGACCCTGGTGGCGGGCCTCGCCTACATGAACGTCGAGCGTGACGGCACCAACCACGGCAGCCTCACCGAGCAAGCCGAAAAACGTAACCAGACCTACAACAAGCTGCTGCCCAACGTCGGCCTCAAGTACCAACTGGATGAGCGTGACCAGTTGTTCTACAGCCTGTCGCGCAACATGCGTATCCCGCAGAACTACGTGCTGTACGACAAGGGCCTGGACTCGATCAACTCCAAGCCCGAAACCAGCTGGAACCACGAGTTGGGCTGGCGCTTCACCGGTGACGACATGACCGTCGCCGCAACCTTGTTCTACATGCAGTTCAAGGATCGCCAGGTCTCGTCAAAGGATATCAACGGCGACTTCGCCGACATCAACGCCGGCTCCGTCAACAACAGCGGTCTGGAACTGGAGTGGAGCGGCCTGCTGCCCAATCACTTCAACTACTACACCTCCTACACCTACACCAAGGCCGAGCAGCAAGACGACCTGACCGTCTACAACGCAGGAAAAGCGATCCTGTTGCCGACCAGTGGCAAGCAGTTCGCCAACGTGCCGAAAAACATGCTGGCGGCCAACATCGGGTATGACGACGGGCGCTTCTACGGCACCTTCGGCGGCAAGTACACCAGCAAGCTCTACGGCGACCTGACCAACGACGAAGCGATCTCCGGGCGCACCGTCTTCAACGCCGGCGCCGGTATCTACCTGCCGGTGGACAAGAAAGTCGTGAAAGACGCGACCCTGCGCCTGAACGTCGACAACCTGTTCGACAAGAAGTACCTGGATGGCGTGTACACCACCAAGACCAACTCGGCCACCTACAGCGGTTTCCGCGACGGCGACCCGGCGTACATCGTTGGCCTGGAACGCACCGTGACGGTTTCCCTGGAAGCCAATTTCTAACTGCGAGGTAAGTGAACATGGACATGAATGTGCTCCACGACATCACCTTCTATGTGATGTACGCCGCGATGGCCATCGCCATCTTTATCACCATCGAACGTGGGATCTTCTTCGCCTATGTGCGCCGCCAAGCGCGCGCCCTGACCGAAGTGCTGGGCGCCAATGTGCACAGCGAGCGTGACCTGCCAGAAAGCCTGACCCGTCGCGACAGCCTGCCGTTGAGCATGGTGCTGCCGGTATTGGCACAGAAAGCCACCCACGGTTCGCGCAAGGACCTGGATGACGTGATCGAAACCCAGTACCTGACCACCCGTGCCCCACTGGCCCGCAGCCTGTGGATCATCGAAACCATCACCACTGCAGCGCCATTGCTGGGCTTGCTGGGGACCATCCTCGGCATCATCGACACCTTCAAGGCGCTGGCCTCGGCCGGTGTGTCCGACCCAGGCCAGATTTCCGGTGGTATCGGTACGGCCTTGTTCGCAACCGGCCTGGGGATCGCCATCGCGCTGTTCTGCGTGGTGTTCCACAACTTCTTCCAGGACAGCCTGGAGCGCATCAACGATCAGTTGAAGATCCTGCTGATCCGCGCTGCCACCGGCGCCCGCGTACAAAGCGAAGTGCCACACCTGGTACCGACACCGCTGCACAGCCGCACCGCGTAATCGTTCAGGCGGGCGCGCAATGCGCCCGCCTTTTTTCTACAAAGAGATCCCTATGCCCATCTCCTTGAAGTTGCGTATCGCAGGCCTCGCCGGCTTGCTCCTCAGTCCGCTTGCCCAGGCGGACTTTTCAATTGCGGGGTTTGAACTGGTACACACCGTGCCGGTCGACACCGCCCTGGGTACCTCCGATCTACGCCAGCCAGGCCCGGTGTGGATCGAACTGTTTGACGCGGCCAAAAGCAGTATTGATATCGGCCAGTTCTACGCGGCCGATCACCCCGGCTCGGTGATGGACACCGTGATTGAGCACCTTGAAGCCGCCGGTAAACGCGGTGTGAAGATTCGCTTTTTGCTCGAAGAAAAAGGCATCAAGCTGTCGGAAGCGTCCACCCTGGAACGCTTGCGTGCGATCCCCAACCTCACCTTCCGTGTGCTCGCCTATGGGCAACTGAGCGGTGGGATCATCCATGCCAAATACATGGTGGTCGACGGCAAGCAGGCGTTTGTCGGCAGCCAGAATTTTGATTGGCGTTCGCTGGAACACATCCACGAAACCGGGCTGCGCATCAGCGACCCAACCGTGGTTGGCCAGGTGCAGGCCATCTTCAATCAAGACTGGCAAGCCCAGGCCGCCCTTGCCGAGAACAAACCCGTGCCGCTGCCCGTCGCTGGCACGGAACCGCCACGCACCGGCAATTACCTGGTCGCCAGCCCGCAACGCTACAACCCGCCGGGCGTCGGTGATTCACAGCTGGAACTGCCACGCCTTCTCGGCGAGGCGAAAAAGGAAGTGCGCGTGCAATTGCTGGACTATGCACCGCTGTCCTACGGGCCAGACCGAACGCGTCCGTACTACGCGGTGATCGATAATGCCGTGCGCGCAGCCGCAGCGCGTGGCGTGTCGATCAAGCTGATGGTGTCCAACTGGAACACTGACAAACTCGAACTGCCCTACCTCAAGAGCTTGGCCGTACTGCCCAACGTGCAGGTCAAAATCGTCACGCTGCCCGAAGCCAAGCAAGGGTTTATCCCGTACGCGCGGGTGATCCACAGCAAGACGATGGAAGTTGATGGGCAAGTGGCGTGGATCGGCACCAGCAACTGGCTGGGCGGTTACCTGGATAACTCACGCAACCTTGAGGTGGTGATGCACAACGAACCGATGGCCAAACGTGTGGGGGAATTGCACGAGCAACTGTGGGATGGGCCCTACGCCAAAGCCTTGAATGCCATAGATGAATACCCCGCACCTCACCCCGGACAGCCTTGACGCTTTGCACCTGAGTAATGGTAGTGTGTGGAAATGTTTCTGACGTTTCGGTCAGAAACTTCTTACTCACTACCTGCAAAGGAATGCCTCTAGCAATGCACTTTCCACTCAAGCAATTGGCTGCGGCCACCCTGTTCGCCGTCGGCCTTTCGGCTGTCACCACGCCCGCCTTCGCCACTATCACCCCAGATCAAAGTGCGGCGATTCTCAAGAGTTTCAACGAAACTTCTGTCACGGATTTCCGTGGTTTCCTAGGCACCCTGGCCAAGGGCGACCTGGGCAAAACAAGCGACGTGGGCCCGGCGATCAGCGCCTTTCTCGACAACAAAACCTTGAGCGCCGACCAGCAAAACGAAATCAATCGACTGCTGGGCATTTACACGCGGGTCAAGTACGGCAAGGCCGCCACCGAAACCCTGCGTGAGCTGGTGGAAATCCCGACGTTCAACGTCGACGGCCTGCCCCAGTACAAGAACCCGGAATTCCTCAAGATCGCCGGCAAGATCCAGGACCTGGCCAAAGCCTTCAACCTGAACTTCCGCAATATCGATAACCGCGTGTACGAAATCTCCCTGGAAGGCAACGGCGATGAAGTCGTCGGCATCCACGCCCACGCCGACGTTGTGCCGGTGACACCGGAAAACTGGGTGCTGAAGGATGGCACCAAACTCGACCCGTTCAAGGTCACGCTGATTGGCGACCGCATGTACGGCCGTGGCACTGAGGATGACAAGAACGGCATCGTCGTGGCGATGTATGCCATGAAGGTCATCAAGGAAGAGAAGTTACCGCTGGCGCGCACGTTCAAGTTGCTGGTGGACACCACCGAGGAAACCTCCGGCGACGCGATCCCTTACTACTTCGAACACAACCCGACGCCGCAGTACAACCTGGCGCTGGATGGCGGCTACCCGGTGGTGATTGCCGAAAAAGGCTACGGCACCGTCATGGCCACCTTCCCGCGCCGCAAAGGTGAAGGCAAAGGCGCAGAAATCATTTCGATGACCGGCGGCATGGCGACCAACCAGATTCCGTCGGCGTCGGTGGCGACGTTCGTGAGCGACAAGCCTGCAGAATTGGCCGCCAGCCTGCAAAAAGCCGGCGCGGAGTACGTCAAGGCGAACGGCGCTGATTTCGAAGTGGCCGCCAAGGTGGTCGGCAAAGAGGTCAAGCTGACGGTGACCGGGGTGTCGGCGCACTCCTCCGAACCGGAGTCCGGGGTGAACCCGGTCTCGCGCATGCTGGAGTTGATCCACAGCGTTGATGGCAAGATCGCCCTCAAGCACAACCACATCACCGATGCGGCACGTTACGCCTCCGACAACTGGGGCCTGGATTACCTGGGCGGCAAATTGGGCGTGGGCTTCTCCGATGCGTTCATGGGGCCGCTGACCACGTCGCTGACGTTTGTCGGGCTGGATGACAAGGCCTTCAAGCTGGCCGTGAACCTGCGGGTGCCGAAGGGCAAGTCCCCGGAAAAACTCAAAGCCGAGATTGCCGAAAAACTGAGCGCCTGGGACAAGAAATCCAAGGTCAAGGTGGACTTCACATACTCGGTCGCAGAACCGATGTACCGCAACCCGGAAGGCGAATGGGTGAAGGCGCTGTTGGCAGTGGCCAGTGAAAACCTGGGCATGGAACATAAGTTCGGTACTTCAGCCGGCGCAACCTCAGTGCATGAACTGCCCAATGGCGTGCAGTTCGGCCTGGCGCGCCCGGAAGTAAAATATACCGGGCACACCGACAATGAGTTCAAGACGGTGGACCAGTTCCTGCTGGACTTGCAGATCGTCACTGAAATGATGGGCCGTGTGGGGCAGTTGCCAAAGCTCTGATCCACGCCGTGATGTAAAGGAGCCCGCCGCAATGGCGGGCTCTTCAGGCGTGCAGCATCAACATATCCTCAAAAAATCCACCGACAGGTTCCGTGGGATGGCACAGCTGGATCTCCAGGACCCAGGCCATTTCACTCGGGGGAATTTCCAGGTCCGCCAGCTCTTTGTTTTCGAACAACGCGTGAGGGAAATCCGCAAGGCGATGGCCCGCAAGGTTGCGCGCCAGCCTCCAGCCTTTTGACACGGCGCTTTGATCGGCATAGTCATAGAGTTCGCGGCCGGTCAGGCCACGCAACCAGGCTTCGCGGGTCTCGTCGAACACTTCGTGAAGCGCGGTTTTGCACGCCAGGTGCAGCGGCGAGTCACCGAACACAAAGGTATCGCCGTAGTCGCCCTCGTAGCCGTCCCACACCGGCCCCAGGTCAACCACGACGATATCGCTGGCGCGCAGCCTGCGCTGGCGGTCAATCCCTTCGCGGGATGGGCGGATGGTGTCGTCGCCAAAGCGGATATAGGTCGGGTGCCAGGTGTGGGACGCGCCCATGGACTGCAACTGTTCAGCGGCCATATCGAGGGCCTCGCCGGTCGTCATGCCAACCCTCAATTGACTGGCGATTGCCGCCAGGGCGCGAATGGACTGCGCGCGCGCCGCCAGCATGCCGTCAAGAGAGTAGCGCGGGCCGACCTTTTCCCAAATCGGATGCAGTGACATTGGCGCGTTGCCAGCACTCGACTGGCCGCTGGGCACAAAGGCTTCCGCGACAAACCGGTGGCTGGGCAAACCCGCGTCAAGGCAGTGAGTACGCACCTGACTGATCATCGAACTATTTCCGCACGCGTACACGTGGGCCGTTTCCCAGGGATGCCCATGGCTCAGCGCAACCTCCTGCACCCGCCCCTGCGAAGCCAGCACCGGGTGCCAGTGAAAACGCGGATGGTCGATGACGGCTCTATCCAGGAACACGCCGTCGTAAAAATCTGTCGGCTGCGTGCCACCCCAGTACAACGTCACGTCGACATCACGCGCCAACGCGGTCAGAAGAATCGGTTTGATACCCGCGTAACCGGTGCCCGTGGCGAACAGGACCACAGGTGCATCGTCATTGTCCTGCCAGGTACAGGCACCAAAAGGCCCTTCCAACTGCAACAGATCGCCGGCATCAAGGTCGCCCAGGATGACCTCGGAAAAAAGCCCGCCGCTCACTTGGCGAATCTGGAAAACGAGGCGCCCATCGTCCTCGCCCGGGAGGTTGGCGATCGAGAAACACCGCGAATCGCCGTCGACCAGGCGGAACTTGAGGTACTGCCCCGCTCGCACCGCCAACGGTCTGTCCGGCATCACGACCAACTCAACGATGTCGGGGCTCAATGCGCGTTTGCTCACGACCTGCGCCTCAACCATCAATACCGGCGTGTCCAGGCACCAACCGGGAATTTCCAGGCGCATGTCGCCGCACGCGTGGCTCTGGCACAGCAGCATTTCATTGGCCGCGAGCGGATAGCATGGCGCGGGAGCGTCCGGCGCCAGGTGCTTGGCCCGGTACTCGCCTTGCGCCACCAGCACCTTGCATGACCCGCACGCGCCGCGTCGGCACGAGAACGGCACGGACAGGCCATTGGCGAGCATCGCGTCGAGCAACAACTCGTCACCGGTTTCAAAGGTCTTCCCCGAGGGGGACAGTTCGATGACATGACGTGTATTCATAACAACCTCGGGGTGAGTGAGGCCTGATTGTTGCGCTAGACTAGGCCCATTAAAACCTCCAGTTTTGGATACTTCAGATGGTCCAGATGCGAAAATGGCGGCCGCTGCTCAAGCTGGACGAACGTGCCGGCCAAGCGTCCTATCGCACGATTGCCGAAGGCCTCGTGACCGCCATCGTCGAGGGGCGATTGCCGCCCGGTACGTTGTTGCCGGGCACGCGGGAAATGGCGCAATTACTCGACGTCAACCGCAAGACCGTGATCCTGGCCTACGAAGAGGCCATGACCAAGGGTTGGCTGGTCAGCGAGCCGCGACGCGGGACCTTCGTCAATGCGCAACTGGCGCCCAAGCACCTGCCGAGTCGCGTGCAGCAGTCCTTTGCACCGCCTATCCTGGCCCAGCCGGTCGTGCCGTATTTCACCCAGAACGCCCAGGTGACGGCGCTGCAACACCAGCAAAACGCACTGTTTTTCGATAACGGCACCAGCGACCACCGCTTGCTGCCCCAAGCCGTGCTGCATCGCTATTACCGCAATGCCCTGCGCAACAGCTTTACATCCAACACCGTGCGCTACGGCAGCGAGGGCACTGGTTACCATCTACGCTGCGCACTGGCCGAAATGTTGCGCAATAACCGCGGGCTGACGGTAGGCGCCGAGAACATCTGCCTGACCCAAGGCACCCAAATGTCGCTGTACCTGACCGCCAGCCTCTTGCTGAAACCCGGCGACGTGGTGCTGGTGGAGCGCCTGAGTTACCCGCCGGCCTGGGAGATTTTCCGAAAGCTGGGCGCGCAACTGGTCACGGTGGACGTAGACGAAGAAGGCTGTCGCACCGACCAGATCGATCGCCTGTGCCGCACGCATAAAGTGCGCATGATCTATCTCACGCCACACCACCAGTTCCCCACCACCGTGAGCCTGCACGCGGCGCGACGGCAACAACTGTTGGCATTGGCGGCGCTGCATGACTTCTGCATCATCGAAGAAGATTACGACCACGAATATCACTTCAACGGGCGGCCCTACCTGCCCCTGGCCAGCGACCGCGCGCAGCGCCATGTGATCTATGTGGGTTCATTATCCAAGGCGCTCGGCTCAACGTTTCGCTGCAGTTATGTGGTTGCCCCCGCGCAGGTGGTTGAGGCCCTGCACAGCAACGCCGCGCTGATGCTGGGCGATGCCGATGCAGTGGCGCAGAAGATGCTCGCCGACCTGATCAACGACGGCGAACTCAAGAAACATCTGCGCCGAGTCTCGAAGGAATACCGCGCCCGTCGCGAAACCTTGCAGGGTTGCTTGCATGAGGCATTTGGCGATCGGATCAAGGTGCGGGAACCGGAAGGCGGCCTGGCGCTGTGGGTACGCTTCGACGACGAAATCAATGTTGATTCAATGGTGAGCGCGGCCGTTGGGCACGGGTTGGTCGTGCGCAGCGGTCGGCAATTCTCACCGATGGATCAGCCGGAAAATGCGCTGCGCCTGGGATTCGCCTCACTCAACCAGGATGAAATCCGCGAGGCGACGTTGCGTCTGGCCCGAGCATGTGGGGAGGAAAACGAAACGCCCGCCGAAGACAGTCAAAACTGACAGCCTATTGCACCAGCAATTGTAGGACGACTCTTGATCACCCACCCTCTATTGAAGTGCCAAATCTTGTTTGCCTAGAGTGACGCCAGCAGCGAATTTCCCTGCAGGACAGGCATAAACAGATGAGTGCACGCGATGAGTGACGCCCTATCGAACGGAACCACCCACACACAACCAACACCTGCCGCTTTACCCGACAACACCCCTGAACCGACATCTACTGACACCAAGCCTGAACTGCTGCTCGCAGATCCCGAGTTCGTCATGCGCGGTGTGGCGTGGAACCCGCTGTGCGATGCCGCCACGCCCTTGATCGGCCTGGTGATCCGAATACGGCGCCTGGACCAGCATGCGGACGTGCCTGCGTTGTACCGCAGCGTCAGCAACCAGATCACCACAATCATGGAAGAAGTCAGCCTACTCGACTACGACGACGGCATGCTCAAGGCCTATTCCTACAGCCTGTGCCTGTTATTGGATGAAGTTGTCATGAACACCGCCTGGGGCAAGTCCTCCACGTGGAGTGCACGCTCACTGCTCAGTCAGTTTCATGCAGAGACGTGGGGTGGCGAAAAATTCTTTACCGTCATGAACAACATGATCCCCGAAGCGGCCCGGTACCAGCATGTACTGGAGTTCATGTACCAGTGCCTGGTCTCCGGTCTCAAGGGCAAATATGGCGCCCATACCAACGGCGACGACGAAGTACAAAAAATCATCACCCAACTGCACGGCCTGCTGCGTCCCCTGCGCGGCGAAACACCCAAGCGCCTGACCAACCCACTGGCCAACGTCGCCCCGCGCAATTACCGCATCAAACGCACGTGGCCGCTGTGGACGCCGTGGGCCCTGGCCGCCGTCGTACTGGCCACGGCTTACACGATCTACACCCTGCGCCTGAACGCTATCACCCAAGAGGTGCTTGCCTCGCTGGACAAAATTCTAAAGCTCTGACCCCTACGTAAAAAACTATCAGGAGGCCATATGCCTGCCGTCGTATTGGTCGGTCACGACCATGCTTGTCCATCGTGTGGACCGGTCACTGTCACCAGTGGATCAGGAAGTTTCACTGTCAACGGACGAGCCGTCGCCCGTGTTGGCGACACGCTCGGTTGCGGAGCCGTAATTTCCAGCGGTTCAGCGTTGATGATTATCGAAGGCCAACCTGTAGCAAGGATCGGGGACACCACCGATCACGGCGGCGTCCTGGAAAACGGCGACGCCAGCTGGCTGATCAACTGATCCAGACTCACCACAAGGAGGTTTCATGCCCCGTCAAAGCGACCTGCGTTACACCTTCGAACCGCTACGGGGCGATCCCTTCGAAGTGGTCTCATTTACCCTTCAGGAAGGCCTATCCCAACCGTTCAAACTGGAACTCGAACTCGTCAGCCATCACCCGGCGATCGACTTCTACCGCATGCTCGACCTGTCGGCAGTGTTCACCATCTGGCGCGACGACACCCCGGTACGCTACGTCCACGGTTTGGTCAGCCTGTTCCAGCAAGGTGACACCGGCTTTCGCCGCACTCGCTACACCGCCATAGTTGAACCGACTCTGAAACGTTTCGACCTGCGCTCCAACTGGCGCATCTTCCAGGGCCAGACCGTGCCCGACATCATCACCAGCATGCTGGCCGAGCAAAAGCTGACTGACATCCGCAGCGAGATCTGCTTCGAGCATCAGCCTCGCGAATACTGCGTACAGGCCGGCGAAACCGACCTCGACTTCATCGCCCGCCTCGCCGCCGAGGAAGGCCTGCTCTACACCTTCGAACACCGCGTCGACGGCCACACCCTCATCCTCACCGACCGCGTCGGCGGCCTCGGCACCATCGGCACCCACACCGATTGCCCGGTGATCTACCAGCCCATGGGTGGCGGCGACTCCAAGGAACCGGCGCTGAACCGCTTCCACTACACCGAACAAGTGCGCACCGCCGTGCAGGTGCAGCGCGACTACACCTTCACCCATCCGCGCTATAGCCAGCAGCACACTGCCACTGGCGATCAGGACCTGAACAACCAGCACAAAGACTACGAACGCTACGACTACCCAGGCCGTTACAAGCGCGATATCGCCGGCAAGCCCTTCACCAAAACCCGCCTGGCCGCGCTGCGCAACGACGCCAAGTTGGCGCACCTGGAAGGCGACGATGAGCGCCTGCAACCCGGGTTGGCGTTCGACCTCAACGAGCATCCGCGTGAAGACTTCAATGACCGCTGGCGAACCATCGCCATCAGACACGAAGGCAAGCAGCACACCAGCTTGCAGGAAGAGTCGTTCGGCAGTGGCCTTGGTACGTCTTACTCGTTGAAAGCCAGCGCCATCCGCTGGACCTCGGATTGGAAAGCGCCACTGCGTGACAAACCGTGCATCGACGGCCCGCAAATGGCCACGGTGGTCGGGCCTCCCGGCGAGGAGATTTATTGCGATGAATGGGGCCGGGTCAAGGTGCAGTTTCCGTGGGACCGTTCGGACAAAAACAACGACCAGAGTTCGTGCTGGATCCGTGTCGCTCAAGGCTGGGCAGGCGCGACGTGGGGGGCCATGGCCGTGCCGCGCGTGAATCAGGAACTGATCATCAGCTTTTTGGATGGCGACCCTGACCAGCCTATCGCCACGGGCCGCACCTACCGCCAGACCAATCTGCCGCCGTATGAGCTGCCCAAGCACAAGACACGGATGACCATCAAAAGCCGCACTCATAAGGGTGATGGCTTCAATGAACTGCGTTTTGAGGATGAGTTGGGCCACCAGGAGGTGTTTATCCATGCCGAGAAAGACAAGAACGTTCATATCAAGAACAACAACACTCACTACGTGGGTAACGACCGAAGCGAGAAGGTCGAACACGACGAGCAGGTAGAAATCGGCCGCAACCGCAGCAAGCGAGTAGGTAACGATGAGCACATTGCTATTGTGCAGGATCAGCATCTGCAACTGGGCCGTGACCGAATTGAGACGCTGGGACGTAATCATCGCACCAGCATCGGCGGGGACCGCGTCGAGGAAATTGCCAACAACCGGCATGATAAAATTGCCGCTGACCATAATATCCAGATTGGAGGCAGTGCCGAGCAATCAGTCCAAAACCGCTACTCCCTGTGCGCAGGGCAACGCATTGAGCAAAAAACGACAGTGTTCGATGTTTCATCGGGCGAACGCATTGTCCTGAGGGCCCCCGGTGGCAGCATCACGATTGATAGCGATGGCATTACCCTTGATGGGCTGACCATCAAGATCAAAGGCCCCGTCACCACAGATGCAATCGGTATGGGCAACCCGCTCGGCAGCCCACCATCCCCCGCCGCACCACTTGGAGCATTCCTGGGACGTTACACGTTGCTGAAGAACGATCAACGTGCTTTCGCGGGCTATCGATATCGCATCACTGATGGCGCCACCCTACTCAGCGAAGGCCTCACCTGCCCCCAAGGGGCAACTGACTGGACTGTTACCGAGGCATCCAGACCCGTGCAGGCCCACAAGGCAATCATGCGCGACGATCAGCGAATCACCGAAACCTGGCAGCCCTATCTGATGGCTTTCGATGATGAGACCCCACCTGTAGAGACCAAGGTCATTTTTCCTGATGACTTTCTTGCCCATTACAGCGAAGGCCTCGACTGATGCCAGTAATCCCCATTGCCCGAACTCTCGCTCACGTTATCGACAAAGCCTATCGGGCCTACCGAGCAAACCAGGCTTATGAAAACGCCAAAACTGCCGCCGAACTGGCCCAGCTTGCCGTAGAGATTAACGAGCGAAGAAAGCAGATTAAAAAAGTTCTTCAAGACACCATCGAAGCAATGACGCGTGAAATCGACCGCAAAAGTTCCACGTTTGCCGCAGTAGACCGGGGTGGCAACAGCACGGTTTCTCGAAGAGGCAAGGAGAACGTGAATTTCAAGGAATACATCGAACGTAAAGTACCTTTTCGCCCAGCTATCAGCCAAGTCTGCACAGTCGCCCTGCAGGTGCCGATCAAGGTGCCACGCCGCATTCGCAAGAAGATCGCGGGCGACAGAGTGGAAACCACGATTGAGGTTGCACTCAAGCAGTTCACGGCCTCGTTGTTCTTTGAGTCCGTGGACGAGGCGCTGGAATGGAGAAGCCCACTCAAGGCCGAGCCGAACTACAACCGCAGCAGCCAAAAAGCGTTGCTTGGCGATCCAACAACTCGCCCCAAACGGTTTGGCAGCGCGATACAGCCATTCTGGCCTCGCCCGAGCTCTCTGGCACCGGATTTGGTGGTAGTGGAATACCGTCAGGAGCCCTTTGAGATCGAAAACGTATTTGCGGCGGTCGAGATCAAATTTCCGGGGGATTGGGTAAAGCAAACACAAATAAACGATTACGCACGACTGATGAGACCCAAAACAGGCGCCAACCGAGAAAAGATTGGGCGGGAGAAAGTGGCCTTGCTACGTGTTCCGGAAGATTGCACTGGCTCTGAAACGGATAACAGACAGCCCCCTACATCCAAGGGCGCCAAAAACAGGAGGTGAACGTGAGTACTACCCATAATTTGTTTGATGAAGATGAGCGTGATGAATTTATTGCAGAGCTCAAGGAGTGGCCAAACACTGATTGGGGTACTGACGATGCTCGACACAGCGTCAGCCCTTTCATCAGCTTCTACTTCCCCCCTGGCCCAGACAACCACCAAGAAGCAGCGCTGATGATGGTGGATATCCATGAAGCCTTCGAACAACTTCTTGGCAAGCCTTACACCGTTGGCACCCATCCAATGTCGGAGCGTCCACACCCATATGGCTCCACACGCCTGCCAGATCTTCGTGAACAGGCCAGGAAAATTTCTCGCTATAAAACTTTTGTCTTTAACTTCACTGATGAAAAAAACCATGCCACGTCCCCCACAACGGCAGGTTACTTCTGGCGAACATCATTTTTAGAATACGAAGGTAGTTATAACCCTTATTCCTCAATCACGTTCTATTACCGCTGGCAATGGTGGCTGGGCAACCGCGAAGCATGGCGCCGCTTTGTGCTTAAGACCATTGACCTGCTCAAGGCGCATCAGGTCTACAGCGGCTTCGCCATGGCCAACCCGCTTGAATTTGGTACGCGATCAGCCATCACCACTTGGGAGCGGGCACTCACCCCGAGTTTCTACGGCCTGGATATCGACTACACCTTCTGTATGAATAGTGAACTGGTCCACGGCATCCGCCCCCCCACCTGGGCCTTCCTGCTCGCCGACCACTGGCGCGAAAAACTTGACCTGACCCGCGAGCAAATACGTACGGCGCTGTCTCACCCACGCATCAGCATCACCGAATTACAGAGCGGCCAATGGATCGAACTGGGCGATCAGCCAGAGTTGTATCCGGTCGAACAAGGCGTGCCCGAACTGCCCATGCTCTTGAACAAACTGCTCAAGCCGATCCGCAATGACGACTTGGGATTGCTGGGCTTCGGCCAATGGGATGGCGACCCCAACGAGCGTTTTACCGATGCTGACAGTCGGCGCTGGATGGCCCGCTTTGACACTGACAGCGATTGGCCTACGCCAGCAACGCGCTTCATCGCTCCATTGCCCATGCCTTCTGCAAAAGCCTCTACACCGATGCCTATACGCATGGCGGCGGGAACCGCTTGCATTCAAGCCGGATGGTGGCTGGTTCCAGGGCAGGCGCAAACCCGGCGAGCCTTCAAACACGGCGAGATCATGCCAGGCCTCGATGCGGCGTCCACAGACGATCTGGTGACATGGCAGCGTGATCTTGATCAAACAGCACCAGCGCCGGCCCGCTATGCCAATACCCATGAACCGGCGCCTCGCGCGGGACGCTGGGAAGTTGAAAACAACCGATTCGTCGCACGCGATGTTCAGTTGAACGAACGGCTCCCCGCCCATGAAGGCCGGGTTGTGCGCTGGCACTGGACGGTCAGCGGCATGCGCGCGAACAGCGGTCAACCCTGCCCGTATCCGGGTACCTGGGTGTGTGAATATAAGTTGGAGAGTAAGCAAGTCATTGAGCACGGCGTTTTGATGCCGACTGTGGATGGCGAGAGCGTCGTCTGGCTTTGGATGGGACTGCAGCCATCGTGATAGCGACGGATAAGCATGGATTTTCGCGCACAAACAAAAACGCCGATCATCTCTGATCGGCGTTTTTGTTGAATATGGAGCGGGAAACGAGACTCGAACTCGCGACCCCGACCTTGGCAAGGTCGTGCTCTACCAACTGAGCTATTCCCGCAAATGGCGTCCCCTAGGGGACTCGAACCCCTGTTACCGCCGTGAAAGGGCGGTGTCCTAGGCCACTAGACGAAGGGGACACGCTACTGAAACACATGGTGTGTATTCCAGTGCCCAGAGGTTAAATCCGAAGATTATGCCCTGGTTTCACTCAGTGCCGCCCGAGAGCCACACTGCTTAAATTGGAGCGGGAAACGAGACTCGAACTCGCGACCCCGACCTTGGCAAGGTCGTGCTCTACCAACTGAGCTATTCCCGCATATGGCGTCCCCTAGGGGACTCGAACCCCTGTTACCGCCGTGAAAGGGCGGTGTCCTAGGCCACTAGACGAAGGGGACACACGTACAACATTCACTACTCGCCGCGTTTCGCTGTGTGCTTTACGCTTTAAGTGGCGCGCATTCTATGGATGGATTGAAAGGTCGTCAACCCCCAAGGATAAATTTATTAAAATCAATGACTTCGACCTGCTTTCCGAGCCTCTACAGGGATTGTACCCGTCTGGACCTTGACGCCTATATTCTGACGCGCGACAAGGCGCTATAGTTCGCCTTAGCAAATGATGGCAATGTGCATCTACGCAGGGAGCCCCGCGTTAAAAGCTTACCTATATAGAAGAATCTACCTGGGCAACTGGTCGATCAGTCCTATCCGCCGGATGGCCCAATCACTACACTCCACAGCAAACCCTATAAAGAGGTCACACCGGTGACACCACTCATGATCACCCTGCTGGTAATAGCCGGGATCGTAATACTGATCGCCATTGGCTACATGAACCATGTGGTGGAAAACAACAAGCTGGAGAAGAAGCGCACCGAGATCGAGCTCAACGATCGCCTGCGCCGTTGCGGTGAAATCACCGAGACCTTCCCTGGCCAGTTGATGACCCCGTCGCTCAAATTGTTGCTGACCCGCCTGGAGCTCAACGTCAACCAACGCCTGCTCCACCTCAACAAGAGCAGTGCACCGGTCAAGGCGCGCATCACCGAGTTGAATGCACTGGTCGCCCAGGGTGAGTCGATCCCGGTCAACAACCCGCCCGCCCCAATCCAGACCGAAGCCAAGGCCAAGGACGTACGCTTCCTGCTCGAAGCCCTGCACGGCCAAGTGACCCGCGCCGCCCAGGACGGCTTCCTGCCGACCAACGAGGCCAAGCACTGGATCAAGGAAATTCGCCATATCCTCGTGCTGTTGCACATCGAGTTCTTCAACAATCTCGGCCAGCATGCCTTGCAGCAAGGCCAACCGGGCCAGGCCCGACTGGCCTTCGAACGTGGCGTGCAGTACCTGCGCAAACAACCGGAGCCGGTGATCTACAGCGCACAACTGCAACAGTTGGAGGCACAACTGGCGCGCGCCAACTCCACCGTGCTGACCAACAGCAAGCCTGCCGAAGACGAGGTCAACGAATTGACCGAAGGCATGAAAGTGGTCGAAACCGACGCCGAGTGGAAAAAGAAAGTCATCTACGATTGATCGTCCGTGTCGCCTATGGCGAACATTGTTCGCCATAGGCCATCACTTTGCATCTATCCCCCCGCCTCCTTCTAGCGTAAAAAATGCCCCTCACTCCGTGAAGTCAGAGGCTCGCTATGCCTGTCGCCGTCATTGATGGACAACCGCTGCACTACATCGACCAGGGCACCGGCCCTGTCGTCCTGCTGGGTTCAAGCTACCTGTGGGGCCATGACATGTGGACGCCGCAGATCGAAGCCCTCTCGCAACAGTACCGCGTGATCGTCCCCGAACTATGGGGCCATGGCGAATCCGGCCCCTTGCCAGCACACACCCGTTCCCTAGACGATTTGGCACGCCAGGCCTTGGCCCTGCTGGACCAGCTGGATATCGCGCAGATCAACCTGGTGGGCCTTTCGGTCGGCGGCATGTGGGGCGCACGCCTCGCGCTGCTTGCTCCAAAGCGGGTAAACAGCCTGGTACTGATGGACACCTACCTCGGGGCCGAACCCGAGGCCACGCGTCAGTACTACTTCTCGCTGTTCAAGATGATCGAGGACGCAGGCGCCATCCCCGAACCGCTTTTGGATGTGATCGCACCGATCTTTTTCCGCCCAGGTATCGACCGTGAATCTGCGTTGTATCAAGACTTTCGCGCGTCGTTGCAGGCGCACTCCCGCGAGCGCCTGCTGGACAGCATCGTGCCATTGGGCCGGCTGATTTTCAGCCGTGAGGATGTGCTGGAACAGCTTTCGCACCTGGATGCCGACACCACTCAAGTGATGTGCGGCGAGCATGACAAGCCCCGGCCACCCACCGAAGCCGAGGAAATGGCAGAGCTGATCGGCTGCAGCCTGATCCTGATCCCGGAAGCAGGCCATATCAGCGCCCGGGAAAACCCGGAATACGTCAACGAAGCGCTGCTGACCTTCCTGGCCAATAACGCCTGACCGCCCTGCCCTTTGATCGTCGCGTGCTGGCGGCGATCAAAGGCGGAAATGGCCCACCATGCCTTTCAGTTCCGCGCCCAACTGCGCCAGTTGGATGCTCGATGCGGCATTGCCTTGCATGCTCAACGCCGACTGATCGGCGCTGGCACGGATGCTGGTGACGCTGCGGTTGATTTCTTCGGCCACCGAACTTTGCTGCTCAGCCGCTGCGGCAATCTGCTGGTTCATCTGCTGGATCAACGACACAGCCACCGCGATGCTGCCCAGGGCGCTTTCAGTTTCCAGGGCATCACTGACCGCCAGCTTGACCAACTCGCCACTCTGTTGAATCTGCTGCACAGAAGACTGCGCGGCGCCGCGCAAGGTGCTGACCAGACGCTCGATCTCCTCGGTGGACTGCTGAGTGCGCTTGGCCAGTGCCCGCACCTCATCGGCCACCACGGCAAAGCCGCGACCTTGCTCACCGGCACGAGCGGCTTCGATGGCAGCGTTAAGGGCCAGCAAGTTGGTCTGCTCGGCGACGCTCTTGATTACACTCAACACCGTGCCGATGTTCTGGATTTCTGCACTCAGGCTTTCGATGCTGGCGCTGGCACGGGTGCTGGACGTGGCCAGCAACTCAATGCGCTGCAAACTCTGACGCACGACCTGCTGGCCGCTGTCGACCTTATCGTCAGCGGTCTGCGCGGCTTGGGCGGCCTCTTCGGCATTGCGCGCCACGTCATGAACGGTGGCGGTCATCTGGTTCATCGCCGTGGCCACCTGTTCGGTTTCTTCCTTCTGACTGCTGACCTCGACATTGGTCTGCTCGGTGACACTGGACAGTGAATGCGCCGAATTGGCCAGTTGCTCGATACCGGCTTGCAGGCCACTGACCATATGGCTCAGGCCATTGCCCATCTGCTGCATCGCTTGCATCAACTGGCCGATTTCATCGCGGCGGCTGACCTCCATGCGCCCGCTCAAATCACCCGCTGCAATCTGCTGTGCCACCGCAATCACACTGCGCAGCGGTGCGACGATCAACCGAGTAATCACCCACGCTGCAATCAAGCCCACCAATAAGGCCAGGGCCGACGAGCCGATGATGAGGACCGCGCTTTTCTTCAACTGCGCCTGCATCGACTGGTCTTCGGCCTCGTAGGCCTGGTTGACCCGGCTGACCACTTGGGCCGCCCGATCATTCAGTTGTTTGTAGACCACCTTTTCCTGGGCCAACAGCCCGGTGTATTCGCCGAGTTTTTCGCTGAATGCCGCGATATGGCCGGAGACTTCATTGAGCACCGTCTGATAGCCGGAGTCCTTGACCGACGTTTTCAACTGCTCGACCTGGGCCAGCGCCTGGTCGGCCTGCTCGATCTTGCCTTGCTCGGTGTCGTCTTCACTCACCTTGCGGCTCTGGTCCAGGCGCACCCGCGCTTCGTTCATTGCTTGCAGCATCAAGCGCGAAACCTGGCTGACCTGGCCCGCCTGCTCGATAAACTCGGCGCCCTCCTTGCCTTGGCTTTCCTTGAGACCATAGGCGCCGTCATCCGCCAGCCCGGCCTGCAACACGTCAAGGTTATTGGCCACGCTGGACACTGACCAACTGGCCATTTCCAGTGCCAGGTCCTTGGTCTGGGTCAGCTCGACAAACTCATCGAACGCCTTGCGATAGGCAGCCAAGGCTTGCTCGACATCGGTCATCACGGGCACGTTGGCCGCCGACTGGGATTTGAGACTCGCCGCCAGGGCCGCCAGGGCATCGACGCTTTCATGCAAGGCGTCGACGGCCTTGGGGTCGGCATGCAGCGCATAGTCCTGCTCGATCAGGCGCACCTTGAGCAAACCGCTGTTGAGCGACGACATGGCCTTGAGGCCTTCGAAACGCTGGCCAACGGTTTGCAGGGACCACACGCCGATAGCCGCCACGAGGGCAGTCAGCAGCAGCACCAAGGTAAAACCCAAGCCCAGTTTTTTTGCCATACCCAGGTTGGCGAAACGTCGTTGCACGGCCGAAATCATTGCACTTGCATCCTCTTGCAATGGCAGAAGCCATCAAGCCCGGTTAACCAGAAGCGAGATTGGCAACCCCAAGGCACTGAGCACAAGACGCTGGCGCCGGAATAATGGCAAAAAGCTACATACTCGTCGTTTTCAGGATGGTCGAGGTCGATCTGGCAGGCCCACGCCACGAAACAACGCGAGCGCCCTTTGATCCCCCGCGTAAGCCACATTGATGCGCATCCATTCACTGTGCTCCCCGGTCGGACTGAACAACGCACCCGGCGACAACAACACCCCCAGCCGCCGGGCACACGCCTGCAACCGCGAACGGTGAGCCTCTGCCGGACGCACCCACAGGAACATGCCACCGGCTGGCACTGTGAACACCTCCCACTCCTCATCTTCCAAGACCTGCAGGGTGGCCGCCATTTCAGTGTTCAAGCGCTTGCGCAAGCGCTGGACCCACTTGCGATACGTGCCATTGGCCAACAAGGTCGCGACCACCGCTTCGGCAAACCGTGATGTGCCGAAACCGGTCAGGGTCTTGAGGCTGGCCAATTGCGCGATGATCGCCGTACTGGCGCTGAGGTACCCCACGCGCAACGCACTGCTCAAGGTCTTGGAAAAACTCGCGATATAGATCACCCGGTCATCGTGGGGCAACGCGGCGAGTCGTGTACAACTGGCGTGCTGCAGGTCGCCGAGCACGTCTTCTTCGATGATCAGGAAGTTCTCGCGGCGCGCCAGCTCCAGCAAGCGCTCGGCGACTGCGCGGCACAGGCTGGAACCAGTGGGGTTGTGATAGAGGCTGTTGATAAACAGGCACTTGGGACGATGCAGCAGCAACAGCGCTTCGAGCTTCGGAATGTCTGGGCCGCCACGGGTGCGTGGCACTTCCAGCAACGTGACGCCCTGAAATGCCAACTGCTGGTAGAGGTTGCCGTAGCCGGGGGTTTCCACCACTACACAATCACCGGCCCGAAGCAACGTACGTATCAGCAAGTCCTGAGCATGGCCGGCACCTGCCGTAGTGAGGATACAGTCAATGCTGGAGGCGATATGCAGCCGGTTCAAGCGTTTGAGCAGTTGCTCGCGCAACGAGGGCAGGCCCAACGGAGTGCTGTAGTTGAACAGGCCGGCGGTGTCGGTGCGGGTCACTTCGCGAATCGCATAGCTGATGTCATCGCTTTCGCGCCAGGCGTCCGGCAACCAACCGCAACCCAGCTTCAACTCACCTAGCGGGCTATCGGTGAAGTCGCCCCACTGCTGCTCCGCGCCTTCATACCAATGACCTTGATGTTCGGCTGAGGGCTGAGCCACCACAAACCCGGAGCCTTGCCTGGCAGCCAACAAGCCTTGGGCGACCATGCGCTCAAAAGCTTCGATCACACTGGACTGGCTGAGCAGGTTATCCAGGGCCACTTGCCGAATGGACGGCAGTCGCGTACCGGGGCTCACCCCGCTCTTGCGGATCCACTCCGCCACCGCACTGACGATTTGCTGCACCACCGGTACAAGGGCTTGTCGATCGATCCCTAAATCCATGAGCCACTCACTTCAACTGTCTGTTATTCAACCCGAAGCAGTTAAGCACAGAAGGCCAGGATTACCGGTCGTTAAAAATCATTAAATCATTGATTTTATTAGATTATTTACCTAATGATACACATTCGAACAAGGCACTTTGCCAGCCATGGAAAAACCCCACAGCCCCCTAATCCTTTTCGAATAGGGGGCGACGCGAGATCCTAGATAGCCGTGGCGCCGCCGTCCACAGCCAACGCCTGGCCAGTGGTGAACGCCGCCCCGTCGCTGCACAGGTACAGCACCGCGCTGGCGATTTCCTCGACTTTGCCAATGCGCCCCACCGGGTGCATGGCAGCGGCAAATTCCGCCTTGCGCGGGTCGGCTTCATAGGCACGCCGGAACATATCGGTATCGATCACTGCCGGGCACACAGCGTTGACGCGGATTTTCTTCTTCGCGTACTCGATGGCTGCCGACTTGGTCAAGCCGATCACCGCATGCTTGGACGCTGCGTAAATGCTCATCTTCGGCGCCGCCCCCAGCCCTGCTACCGAGGCGGTATTGACGATCGCCCCACCGCCCTGGGCCAGCAGCAGCGGCAATTGGTGCTTCATACACAGCCAAACACCTTTGACATTGACGCCCATGATGGCGTCGAACTCGTCGAGGCTGCCGTCCGCCAGCTTGCCCTTCTCAATCTCGATCCCGGCGTTGTTGAAGGCATAATCGAGGCGACCGTACGCGCTGAGGGTCTGCGCCATCAGTTGCTGCACATCCGCTTCCAGGGTGACGTTGCAGCGTACAAACAGGGCTTCACCTCCGGCCTGCTGGATCAGCGCTACGGTACCCTCACCGCCCGCCGCATCCAGGTCGGCGACCACTACCTTCAAGCCTTCGGCGGCGAACGCCAACGCGGTGGCGCGGCCAATACCGGCGGCGGCGCCAGTCACCAGGGCGACCTGGCCGGAAAACGTCATGCTCATGGAGGGATATCCTGTGGGAAAAGTTACGGTGTACCGAGTTTAGCCAACGCCTCCACTGGCACGTCAGCACTATCAGAGGGCCGGTTTTCACTGCATGAGTCACAGTGATAAAGCTGACTGACCGACTATCAACAACACCTATCGAGGAGCATTCGCGCCCCCCGGTAGACCTTGCTCCCAGGCCGTTCAGGGTCTATCACTCTAGGTTCATTTCCAGAAGAGTCCCTGCCATGACCGCCCAGACCAACCGCCAATTTCTGCTTGCCAAACGCCCGGTCGGCGCGGCCACGCGGGAAACCTTCACCTACCAGGAAGTGCCGGTCGGCACAGCCCAGGACGGGCAGGTGCTGGTGCGCAACGAATACCTGTCCCTCGACCCCGCCATGCGTGGCTGGATGAATGAGGGCAAATCCTACATTCCCCCGGTCGGTATCGGCGAAGTGATGCGCGCACTCGGTGTAGGCCAGGTGATTGCCTCGAACAACCCGAAATTCGCTGTCGGCGACTACGTGAATGGCGCACTGGGCGTGCAGGATTACTTCCTTGGCGAGCCGCGAGGTTTCTATAAAGTCGATCCGAAACTGGCGCCGCTGCCACGTTATTTGTCCGCCCTGGGCATGACCGGCATGACGGCCTACTTTGCCCTGCTGGACACCGGTGCACCGAAGGCCGGTGAGACCGTGGTGATCTCCGGCGCGGCCGGTGCGGTGGGCAGCATTGCCGGGCAAATCGCCAAGATCAAAGGCTGTCGCGTGGTGGGCATCGCGGGCGGCGCCGACAAGTGCAAGTTCCTGGTCGATGAACTGGGCTTTGACGCGGCCATCGACTACAAAAACGAAGACGTGCCCGCCGCCCTCAAGCGCGAGTGCCCTAAAGGGGTGGATGTGTATTTCGATAACGTCGGCGGCGATATTCTCGACGCCGTACTCAGCCGCCTGGCACTGAAAGCACGGGTGGTGATTTGCGGAGCCATCAGCCAGTACAACAACAAGGAAGCGGTGAAAGGCCCGGCCAACTACTTGTCACTGCTGGTCAACCGCGCGCGCATGGAAGGTTTTGTGGTGATGGATCACGCCGCCAACTTCGCCGCTGCCGGGCAGGAGATGGGCGGCTGGATGGCGCAGGGCAAGCTCAAGAGCAAGGAAGATATCGTGGAGGGGCTGGAGACGTTCCCGGAGACGTTGATGAAGCTGTTCAACGGGGAGAACTTTGGGAAGTTGGTGTTGAAAATCAGCTGACACACCTTGGACAAAAATGTGGGAGCAAGCCCGCCCCCACATTTTAGACCGCTGAAAGTTAGGCTATCTCGGCAACCACTGCCGCCAACGCCTTCGCCGGATCTGCCGCCTGGCTGATCGGACGGCCAATCACCAGGTAGTCCGAGCCCGCATCCAATGCCTGACGCGGGGTCAGGATACGGCGCTGGTCATCCTGGGCGCTGCCAGCAGGGCGAATGCCGGGAGTCACCAGTTGCAGCGACGGGTGGGCCGCCTTCAAGGCCTGGGCTTCCAGCGCCGAACACACCAGGCCATCGAGGCCGGCTTTCTGCGCCAGGGCCGCCAGGCGCAGCACTTGCTCCTGTGGCTCGATGTCCAGGCCGATACCGGCCAGGTCTTCACGCTCCATGCTGGTCAACACGGTCACGCCGATCAACAGGGGCTTGGGGCCGCTACGCTGTTCCAGCACTTCGCGGCAGGCGCTCATCATGCGCAGACCGCCGGAGCAGTGCACGTTGACCATCCACACGCCCATTTCGGCGGCGGCCTTCACCGCCATGGCGGTGGTGTTGGGAATATCGTGGAATTTAAGGTCGAGGAACACTTCGAAACCTTTGTCACGCAAAGTGCCGACAATTTCTGCAGCGCAACTGGTGAAGAGTTCTTTGCCGACCTTGACCCGACACAGCTTCGGGTCCAACTGGTCAGCCAGCTTCAGTGCGGCGTCACGAGTGGGGTAATCCAGGGCGACGATGATAGGAGTCTGGCAGACGGACATTGGAATGGGCTCTCAGGCAAGTCGAAATCGGCGCGGATTGTAGCGCAAGCGGCGCCGTTGCGGGATCCGATGATCGGTAAATACTGACCAAGCGCCTTTGGGCGGGCATTTCAGCCAATTATTTCAAAGCTGATACATTCACGACATGCCCCCAACACGCCCCACGGCTAGCCTCGCTCGCACGACCCACCGTCCAGCACTACCAGCCATGGGGCTGGCCGTCTATGCTGACCGCAACAACAGGGCAGAAGATCGCACTATGCATACCCCTACCGTCTCTGTACACGAAGAGCAAAAAGGCGCAGTGATCGCCGACGAAAAGCGCTGGAATACCCGTGCGTTGATCGTCGATGACGATGTGCCGATCCGCGAACTGCTGATCGACTACCTGGCACGGTTCAATATTCTCGCCACCGGCGTGACCGACGGTGCCGCAATGCGCCAGGCCATGCAAGCCGAGACCTTCGACGTGGTGGTGCTCGACCTGATGCTGCCGGGCGAAGACGGCTTGTCACTGTGCCGCTGGCTGCGCGCGGAGTCGGACATCCCGATCCTGATGCTCACCGCCCGCTGCGAACCCACCGACCGCATCATCGGGCTGGAATTGGGTGCCGACGACTACATGTCCAAGCCCTTCGAACCGCGAGAGCTGGTCGCGCGGATCCAGACCATCCTGCGTCGTGTGCGTGATGATCGCACCGAACAACGCGCCAATATTCGCTTCGATAACTGGCGTCTGAACAGCGTCCTGCGCCAACTGGTGGCCGATGATGGCCTGGTAGTGCCGCTGTCCAACGCCGAATTCCGCCTGTTGTGGGTGTTTATCGAACGCCCTCGCCGGGTATTGAGCCGTGAACAACTGCTGGATGCGGCCCGCGGGCGCTCCATCGAAGCGTTCGACCGCAGCATCGACTTGCTGGTCTCGCGCCTGCGGCAAAAACTGGGGGATGACCCCAAGGCACCGCAGTTGATCAAGACCGTGCGCGGTGAAGGCTACTTGTTCGACGCCCGAGATATCGGTTGATGCGAGCCCCCTTCAACACGCTGTTCGGTCGGCTGTTCGGTGTGTTGCTGGTGGCGATCATCCTGGCCCATGTGCTGGCCATCGCGTGGTTCCGCCATTACGGCCCCCCGCCACCGCCGCCTCAGGAAACGTTTGTCGAGCAACCTGACGGCACCATGAAGCCGCTGAACAAGGAGCACCATCGGCCCTGGTTTGGTGGCCCGGTGGTGCCGCTGACATTCCAGTTCATCTCGCTGATCATCGCTGCCTGGTATGGCGCCAAGCTGTTGAGCCGGCCGATCCAGCGCCTGAGCGATGCTGCAGAACGCCTCAGCCTGGACCTCGACAGCTCGCCGCTGGAAGAAACCGGCCCCCGCGAGGCACGCCAGGCGGCGTATACCTTCAACCTGATGCAGCGCCGAATCCGTGAGCAAGTCAGCCAACGTGCGCGCATGTTGGGCGCCGTCTCCCACGACCTGCGCACCCCGCTGTCACGCCTCAAGCTGCGCCTGGAACAGATCGAAGACACCAAGTTGCAGGGGCAGATGCGTCAGGACCTGAACGACATGATCGGCATGCTCGACGCCACCCTGAGCTACCTGCATGAACAGCGCACCAGCGAAACCCGGCATTTGTTGGACGTGCAGGCCTTGGTGGAGTCCATGAGTGAAAACGCCCAGGACCAAGGCTCCGACGTGCAATTTTCCGGCACCTGCGCACCGCTGCAGGTGCAACCGATGGCCTTGCGTTCGTGCCTCAACAACCTGATCGACAACGCGTTGCGCTATGCCGGTACGGCGCAGGTGGAATTGGAAGACAGCCGCGAAGCGCTGGTGATTCGTGTGATCGACCACGGGCCAGGCATTGCTGCCGACAAACGCGAGGCGGTGTTCGAGCCGTTCTATCGGTTGGAAGGCTCACGCAACCGTAATTCCGGCGGCGTGGGGCTGGGCATGACGATTTCCAAGGAGGCGGTGGAGCGCCTTGGCGGTCGCCTGAGCCTGGAGGAAACCCCAGGCGGCGGTTTGACTGCAGTGATGTGGCTGCCCAGGGCCTAATGGTCTCCATCAATCAGTTAGATCGATTTATCTTCCCGGCGGCCTTGGGCTTGGGTCGCGCTCCAGTCCATCAGCAGGCTGTACGCCACCGCCAACAACGTCGGGCCGATAAACAGGCCGATAAAGCCGAAGGCGATCAACCCACCAAACACCCCGAGCAACACAATCACCAGCGGCAAGTTACCGCCACGGCTGATCAAGTACGGCTTGAGCACGTTGTCCACGCCACTGATGATGAACGTGCCCCATATGCCAAGGAACACTGCATAGGTGTAGTCGCCCTTCCACGCCAGCCAGGCCGTGGCCGGGATCCACACCAGCGGCGGGCCCATGGGAATCAGGCTGAGCAGGAAGGTCACGATGCCCAACACCAGCGCGCCCGGCACGCCGGCGATCAGGAAGCCGATCAACGCCAACAGCGCCTGGGCGGCGGCGGTACCGATCACGCCGTTGACCACGCGTTGCACGGTGCCCGCCACCAGCTCGATGTAATAGCCGGCACGCTCACCGATCAGACGCTCCAGCAATCGGTGTACAAACATCGCCAGGCGTGGCCCATCGCGGTAGAAAAAGAACACGAACACCAGGCTCAAGGTCAATTCAAGGATGCCGCCGCCGATCTGCGCGCTCCGGGCCAGCAGCCAGTTGCCCACCTGGCCCAGGTAGGGTTTGAGCGTGACCATCAGGGCCGCGCCCTGTTGGTCGATGCTGTTCCACATCCCGACCAGGCGCTCGCCGACAAATGGAATGGAGCCCAACCACGTGGGCGCCTCGGGCAAGCCATCAACCTGGATATCCTTGATCAGGCCGACGGCGTCACGCACATGGTCCGCCAGGTTGAACCCCAGCCACACCAAAGGCACCGCCACCAACAACATCCAACCTAACGTGAGGATGCCGGCCGCCAGGGATTCACGGCCACCCAGCCAGCGAGTGAGCAGGCGCATCAGCGGCCAACTGGCAAACGCCAGCACCGCGCCCCAGAACAGCGCCGACCAGAACGGCGCCATCACCCAGAAGCTGGCACCAAACAGCACCAGCAGCAGGATTTGCACCAGCAGGCGATCGTTATTGAGCATGGGGTTTCTCTAGAAGAAGACGGTAGGAAGACAGCTTAGGCGAACGGCGCGGGTCCGTTCGCCTTGTGATGCTTAGCGTATCAGATGCAGGTGCAGGCCCTTTGCATCACCTGTGCCGGTTTCCATCCGTGCAGCGCGCACACCGCTGTCGATCAGGCCCTGGCGCCACGCTTCGGCGGTCGGCCCGGTCAAACTGACGCGCAAGGTGGCGTCGAGGTTCAGCCCGCGTGATATCAGGGTCAGCCAGGTGGCATCAGGCTCGGTGCCTAACGTCGGGAAATCCAGCTCGCCCGTGCTTTTCAGTTCGCGCAGCAAGGTCGCGGAGGTGGGCAGCAGATCGCCCAGCGGAGCGCTGGCATCCAGTTGTTCTACATGCAAATAGGCGCGACGGTTGCCACGGGTGATGCCGTACAGCGCCACCAAGGAGTTGTCCTGCGGAGCGGCCAGGCGTAACAGCAGGTATTCCTGCTGGCCATCGGCACCCACCAGCTTGGCGTTGCCGAACACCTCATTGGCCCACAGGCTGCTTTCCCCGCAGTCACGTGCCTGGCACCAGAACAGCAATTGTGCGCCCTTGGCCTGCAACGCTTCACGCGTCGCAGTGAAGGCTGCGCTGGAGCTGTGTTCGGGAGGGAGTTCATAGGTGATCGCCGTGGCTTGGCCACGTGCAGTGGCTTGACCTTCGTAGCGCAACTGGCCGCTGATCTTGCGAATCGCGCCCATGGGGTAGATGCGTTCTTTTTCTTCGGCGGGGCGGTAATCGACAATTTGTGCGTCGACCTGGCGGGTCACGGTGGGCAGGTCCTGGCTGCCCGGCACGTCGGCGGCGAACACCAATGGGCTGAGAAGGCTCAAGCCCAGGATACGGAAACATCCGTTAGGCACGCTCATCGGATCAACGCGCCCTGGCCATCGGAGGTCGCAGCGGTACTGACTTTATTCATGGTTGACTCCCTTTCAATCCGCCCAGCCTCGGCAGTTGACCGCCCCAAGTCAAGGCACGGAGAAGAACCGATTGAAACAGTCTGCAACAAGGAGCGCACCGGGCTCGTCATTCAGGTGTAAATGATGGCCGCCAGGTAACGTGGTCACGGTAAAGGGTAGCTGGGAAAGCAATTCGGGATGTTTCGCCAACATGCCGTCAGCAGCAACCACCAACTGCGTAGGGCAAGCCACTCGCCGCACGAAAGCCATGGCCTGTTCGTCTGTCAGACGCATCGGCGAAGCCAGGGTCAGCCGGCTGTCGGTACGCCAGGTGTAACCGCCCGGTACAGGCATCAAACCGCGCTGGGCCAGCAGTTCGGCAGCTTCACGACTGACCGCCACCACGCCTTTCATCCGTGCCTCGACGGCACGATCCAGGGTGCTGTAGACGGGTTTGCGCTTGTCCTGCAGGTTCAATTGCGCCTGCAGCGCCATGCCCAACCGCTCGGCAGCGTTCTCGCCACTGGCGGTCGGTGGGATAACGCCGTCGATCAAACCCAGGTGCGTGACTCGCTCCGGTAACGCGCCGGCCAACACCAGGGACACGATGGCGCCGAGGGAATGGCCAAGTAATGCAAAACGTTTCCAGCCCAGTTGTTCGGCGACCTGCAACACGTCATAGACGTAATCCCACAAGGCATAACCGGCGCCTGTAGGACGATGCGCCGAATGCCCATGCCCCGCCATGTCCAAGGCTACAATACGCAAACCCGCCAGCCTAGGCGCCAGCCGCGCAAAGCTGTTGGCGTTGTCGAGCCAGCCATGCAGGGCGATCACGGGCAAACCGTCCTCGGGGCCAAACAAGTGAGCTGCCAACTCAATGTGCGGCAGGCTCAGGCGCACTTCCTCGACCGGCGTGCTCATGCGCAGTTGCGCTCGCGGGCTTCCCAGCGGGCGAACAGGTGCTTGATCAAGGTCGCGGTGTCCTGGGGGCGTTCAAGCGGAAACATATGCCCGCCGGGCATGGTCAGCATCTCGCCCATGGGCAGGCGGTCCACACCGCTGGCATGGTGACGCATCACTACGCGGCTCTGGCGACCGCGCACCACCGCCAGCGGCACCTTCAATTGGCGCACCTGGCCAGGGCTGGTGTGGGGCACGCCACGGTAGATGCTGATTTCGGTGGCCGGGTCGAAGCGCAGGCGCAGGCGGTCGCCGACTTGCAGCAGGCCATGTTGCAGGTAAGCGTCGAAGCATTCGGGGTCAAAACCACGAAACAGCGTCTTGCCAGCGAAGTAGCTGCGCGCTGCTTCCAGGTCGCTGAACTCTTCACGACGGCCCAAAGTACGCCCAGCAGGTGTCAGCCGGTCGATAAAACCAAAACGCTTGGCTGCACGGATCACCCAGCGATCGGCGCGGGTCAGCACCGGCGAGTCGAGCATCACCACCCCGCGATACAACTGCGGGCAGCGCATGGCCGCGTGCAGATGCAACACCCCGCCCAGGGAATGGCCCACGCCCCACACCGGTTCCGGTTGCAGTTCCAAATGGTGGATCAGTTCATCCACCAGGTTCTGCCAGTTATCGTCCACCGGAAACCTGGGGTCGTGACCGTGCTGTGGCAAATGCGCCACCGCGTACTCAGGGGACAGTGCGGCAAACAGCTTGCCGTAGGTGGCCGAGGGAAACCCATTGGCATGGGCGAAAAACACGTGCTGCGACATACCGGACCTATCTACAAGAACAGACATCGATTGTCCCTATGCCTGGGCAGCACAGCAATGACTGTAACTGCCAGGAATGATGACACTCACGCCACGCCTATCGCGCCGGCGGGTTCTCGCCCAGCGGCACCACGGCCATGGTCAGGCGCGAAACGCAGCTGGCCTTGCCATCTTCCGTGGTCAGGCGGATATCCCAGACTTGGGTGGTGCGGCCGATATGGATCGCCCGCGCCACCGCTGTCACCCGCCCGCTGCGCACACCGCGCAGGTGGTTGGCGTTGACCTCCAGGCCCACGCAATAGAACTTGCTGGGGTCGATGCACAGATACGCCGCCATCGAGCCCACACTCTCGGCCAGCACCACCGACGCGCCGCCGTGCAACAGGCCGTAGGGTTGATGGGTGCGATGGTCGACCACGATGCTGGCGGTCAGGGACTCTTCGTCAAAGCTTTCAAAGCGAATGTCCAGCAGCTCACCGATGGTGTTTTTCTGGATCGCATTGAGCTGTTCGATATTAGGTTGCGTGCGCCACAGGCCCATGAAGGTGTCCTTGTTGGTTTTATGATGAGATTAATCCTGCCACAGAACAGATTCAGAGCGTTCACTCCAGGCTTGAAAGTGTGCGCCGTAAGTCGACTCGATCACGTTGCGCTTGATCTTCAAGGTCGGCGTCAGGAAACCGTTTTCCACCGCCCAGCTATCCTTGACCACCACCAGTTGGCGCAAGCGCTCATGTTTATCCAGCGCTTGGTTGACCTGCTCCAGCCAGCGTTCAAGGCTGGCGCGCAGCGCTTGCGGGGCTTCGTCTGCCGCCGACAACACACACAAACCGATCGGCGCGCTGAGGCCATCACCCACTACGCACACCTGCTCGATGCGCGCATGTTCGGCCAGGCGATTTTCAATCGGCGCGGGGGCCACGTACTTGCCCTTGCTGGTCTTGAAGATTTCCTTGAGTCGACCGGTCAGGCGCAAGCGACCGTCTGCGTCCTGTTCGCCCTTGTCACCGGTACGCAGGAAGCCATCGGCGGTGATGGTTTCGGCGGTTTTTTGCGGGTCCTTGAAGTAGCCGAGCATGGTCGCACCGCTGCGTACCTGCACCTCGCCCAAGGGGTCGATACGCACTTCAACGCCGGGGCATGGCAAGCCTATCCAGCCTAGGGTCTGCTGGCCGGGGCGACACACATGGGAGTAGCCACAGCTCTCGGTCATGCCATACACCTCCAGCACATCCAGGCCCAGGCGTTGATACCAGCGCAGTAAAGCCTCAGGCACGGGCGCAGCACCAGACAACGCGATACGTAGCGCGTCCAGGCCCAGCCCGGCAAGCACCTTGTGGCCCACACGCTTGCCGATGAAGGGTAGGCGCAACAGGGTGTCCAAGCGTTTTTCCGGGATCTTGGCGTAGACGCCCATCTGGAACTTGGTCCAGATTCGCGGCACGCCAAACAATGCGGTGGGACGCGCCCTACGCAGGTCTGCCAGAAAGGTATCGAGGCTTTGCGCGAAAAACACCGTTTGCCCGGTGTAGATCGAGGCCATTTCCACAAACATCCGCTCCGCCACATGACACAACGGCAGGTACGACAGCAGCCGGTCCCCCTCCCCCAGCCCAAACAACTCGGTGCCACGGGTGGCGGCAAAGCCCAGCGCGCCGAAGCTATGCATCACGCCCTTGGGCAGGCCGGTAGTACCGGAGGTGTAGATAATGGTGGCAAGGTCCGACGGTGCAGGCGTGGGTTCGTCCTGGATCGGCGAGCACGCCTGCAGGTCGGCCCAGCGGAAGTCGAAGTCGCCGAGCGGGCACAGCGGCAGGCTGATGGTCGGCACCCCCACCGGCACGCCAGGTGCCATGGCGGGCCAGTCGTCGAGCTTGCCGATAAACGCCAGCGCAGCCTCGGAATGGCTGAGCACATGGGCGACGGAGTCGGCGGTGAGGTTGGGGTACAGCGGTACGGACACATGCCCGGCCATCCAGATCGCCAGGTCGGCAATGATCCAGTGCGCGCAATTCTTTGAAATCAACGCAATATGCGAACCCTGGGGCAGCTCCCGGGCGCGTAGCCAATGCGCTGCGCATCGGGCCTGATGGCCCACTTCGCCCCAAGTTAGGGTTTGCACCTCGCCATCGCCCACGGGCTGGACCAGAAAGGTTTGGCGCGGATGTCGCGCTTCACGTTCGAAGAAGACCTGCAACGGCAAACGAAAAGCAACGGGCATGGGACACGCTCCTTTGTGGTCCGACAATAGCCAACCAAGCACTTGCTTGGCTGACTATATAGCACACACAAAGCAGCGATAAAGCCTACGGATGCTTCACACTGACCAGGCTCATCAGCCCCGCCAGCGGGAAATCCCCTTCCAGTTCCGCCAGGCTGGCGGTGTGCATCGGCTGCGGCTGACGCGGGTGACCGTGTTGCAAAAAGCTGATCAGGCTGCCGACCAACGGTTGATGGCTGACCAGCAGCACATTGTCATCCGTGTCGAGCTTATCAAGCACCTGCGACGGGTTGCCCTCAGGCGTCAGCCACGGCACGGTGCGAATCTGCGGCTCGAAACCCAGTGCATCGCGCACCAAGTGTGCGGTTTGCTGCGCACGCACATACGGGCTGGCGATGATTGCACTGAGGGGCTGGCCGATCAGGTGCGCAGCACTGCGCAACACTTCGCCACGGCCATGTTCGGTAAGGTTGCGCTCGGCATCAGTGCGCGCATGCCCTTCGGCCTCACCGTGGCGCAAAATCCAAAGCTTCACAGTTTCGGCTCTTCATCACGCGCTGGGTGCGGCGCTGGCGGCACGCTGTGGGCGGCCTCGCCCTCCGGCGCACGGGGGGTTGGCCAATCAGCGAATGGCCACGGCTTTTGTTCGGTGTGGAAGCTGCCAAAGCGACCGATCTGCGCAAGGAACTGGCTGAGGCTGTCGCCAAAGTTCATCAGGCCCAGGTTCGGCGCGCTGTACACCAGGCGGTAGATCAATTGCACGATCACCAAGGCGCCGAGCAGGAACTGCGCCACCTGCCACACCAGGGCAAAGACCAGCATCCAGAGGATGCGCAAGACAATGGATTCGTACTTGGGGGCTGCTTTTGGATCATTCATGGCGCGTTCCTCAGTTGAAACCACTGGTGGAAATAAAGTCGACATCGGTTTTCGGCTCGGCCCGCATCAACAACTCGATGACCTGGTTCAAGGTGCGCCCTTCAAACAGGATCGCGTGCAGCCCAGCGACCAGCGGCATATACACACCGACCTCTTGGGCCTTGGCTTTCAGCACCTTTAGGGTGTTGACCCCTTCGGCCACTTCGCCCAGCCGCGTGACGGCGTCTTCCAGGCTCAAGCCCTGGCCCAGTGCAAAACCGACCTGGTAATTGCGGCTTTTCGGCGACGAGCACGTCACGATCAAATCGCCCACGCCCGCGAGGCCGAGGAAGGTCATCGGGTTGGCACCCTGGTTCACCGCAAAACGCGTCATCTCGGCCAAGGCGCGGGTGATCAACATGCTTTTGGTGTTTTCGCCCATGCCCAGCGCGACTGCCATGCCAGCGATGATGGCGTAGACGTTTTTCAATGCGCCGCCCAGTTCGACGCCGAAGCGATCGTTGCTGGCATACACGCGGAACGTGCGGCCATGCAGCACCGCTTGCACACGCTCACACAGCGCTTCGTCTTCACTGGCGACCACGGTGGCGGTCAATGCGTGCTCGGCGACTTCCCGCGCCAGGTTCGGCCCGGACAACACGCCAATCCGCGCTTGTGGAGCGATCTCTTCAAGGATTTCACTCATCAACTTGAAGGTCTGCGCCTCGATGCCCTTGGTCAGGCTGACCAGCAGCTTGCCGGCCAAAAGGTCGGCATGGGGTGCCAGCACCGAGCGCAAGGCACTGGAGGGCAACGCGACAAAACTCAGGTCGCAGTCGTTCAGGGTGGCCAGCAGGTCCGTCACGGGTTCGACCGCCGGGTGAATCTTGATGCCTTTGAGGTAACGCGGATTCTCGCGGTGCACGCGAATGGCCTCGGCCTGCTCGGGATCACGCATCCACTGGCGCACTGAATGGCCGTTTTCGGCCAGCAGGTTAGCCACGGCGGTACCAAAACTTCCGCCTCCCAGGACCGCAATAGGGCGCTGTTCAGTCATATGCAATCCGTTAATCCATACCAGTGGCGATGGCGGCATTATACGGGGCGACCCGCTTGCGGCCAGCCCCCGTGTCAATTCACACGCTTGTCGGAAAATGCCACATTTGTGTGATGTAAATGCAAGTCCTGCGACTGGCAAAAGACACCACCTCAGTTAACATGGGCGGCTATCCGCAATTATCAAGGCCGTGCCGTGTATTTGGGCCCTCCTCCCCGTTCATCCCTGTGGTTGATGTTGATGTGCAGCGCACCCGCGCTGGCCGACGATCTGTTTCTCGACAACCAGCCGCTGCCCCAGGTTTTGACCGCCACGCGCCTCAAGCAATCGGCCGCCGCTGTCCCTGGCAGCATGACCGTGATCGACAGCGAACTGATCAAGGCCAGCGGCGCGCGAGACATCAGTGAACTGCTGCGCCTGGTGCCCGGCATGATGGTCGGCTACACCACCGGCAACCAGGCGGCGGTGAACTACCACGGCACCAGCGCCAGCGATGCACGACGCATGCAGGTGTTGATCGACGGCCGCTCGGTGTACCGCGCTGGCCTGGCCACCGTGGACTGGAGCGACATCCCGGTCGCCATGGAAGATATCGAGCGCATCGAGGTGTTCCGCGGCCCCAACACCGTTAGCTACGGCGCGAATGCCTTGATGGCGGTGGTCAACATCCTTACACGCTCGCCAGCCAACAGCCACGGTACGCGGGTGAAGGTGGTGCGTGGCGAACGTGGCATCAACGACTTCTATGCCAGCCAGGGCGTAGGCTGGGAAACCGGCGATCTGCGTTTGTCTCTCTCAGGCCAGCAAGACGATGGCTTCGACAGCGACGCCGCCGGTGCCGACCGTCGTGACAGCCGCCGCCTCAACCGCTTCAGCCTGGCAGTGAGCCAAACCCTGAATGCGCAGCAAAGCATCGATTGGCAGCTGGATGCCAAGGAAGGCACCAACCAACGGCCTTATACCTACATGCCGGTATTCGCCGGGATTACCGAAGGTGGTAATAATTCCGACGTCACTGCCAAGGACTATGCGGGCTCCCTGCGCTGGAACTTCGATTTCAACCCCGATCACAGCCTCTATATCCAGGGTTCCGCCCAACAGTGGGACCGTCGACAAATCTGGAAAGCCTGCGACGCCAAGATCTCGTTCAGCCCGCAGTTGACCCAATTGTGGCAACTGAACCCCAACTACGCCGAACGATTGGCCCGGCATATGGACATCTACAGCCAAGGCAGCGCACCACCCGGCGGCGCGGCTGAGCAAGCGCTGGCCAATACCGTGCTGGATCAATGGCGTGATGGCGCCAGCCAGAGCGTCTGCGGTGACATCGACCAAAGCACCCGTGAAAGCCGCTACGACCTGGAGGTTCAGGACACCCTCAGCCTGTCCGACAGCTTGCGGCTGGTCAGTGGTGTGAATTACCGCTACGACCGCGCCGACTCCGACACCTATTTCAATGGCACCCTGGACGACACCACCTGGCGCCTGTTCGGGCAGCTGGAATGGCGTGCCAGCGAACACTGGCTGCTGCAAGGCGGCGCCATGTTTGAAGACACGCACCTGAGTGGCAGCTCGCTGACACCACGGGTAGCGGTCAATTACTTGATCAACCCGCGCCACGGCCTGCGTGCGGTGTACTCCGAAGCGATCCGTTCGCCGGACATGTTCGAGAACAACGTCAACTGGAGCTATCGCGTCACCAATCTCAGCTCTCCGGCCTTTGGCCAGAGCAGCGGGCAATACTTCGTAAAGACGCGGGGCCCTGGCAACCTCGATAAAGAACTGATGCGCTCGCGAGAATTGGGTTACAACGGTTTCTTTGCCGACATTGGGCTGAGCATGGACGTGAAACTGTTCTATGACGAAATCACCGAAATGATCAGCTCACCTTTGCGCAACAACCAATACATCGCCAGCAATGCAAATAGCTCGCGGTTTACCGGGGCCGAGTCGCAGTTCGACTGGCGCCTGAGCAACGCCGACCGCCTCCGACTGACCTATGCTTACGTCGATGCCACCACCAGCAATCCGCTGGACAAAATGCAGACCGCGCGCAACAGTGGCTCGGCCGGCTGGCTGCGTGAATGGGGGCAAGGCTGGTCCAGCGCGCTGTTCTACTATGGCGACGACGCACTCAACAGATATCGCTTCGAACGGGTCGACCTGCGGGTGGCCAAGCGCATTGCCTTGGGCAACGCCAACGTGGAGCTGGCCGGCATGTTGCAACAACGCCTCGATAACCAGCCCACCACCTGGGCCGACAACGTTTATGACCACCGCCACGTACTCTACTTCAGCGCGGAGTTAGAGTTCTGACATGGGCAACTCGTCACGGATGACCTTCTTCTTTATCTACACGCTGTTGCGGCGCGGGCTGTTGCTTGCCTGCCTGCTGCTGGCGACGCCGGCGTGGAGCGCCGAGATCCTGCTGACCGCCGCCGAAGACGGTGACGGGGTGCAAGCCTTTGCACAAGCCCTTGCCCAGCAACGTCCCGAAGACCGCGTTACCTTCAAGCCCCTCAAAGACTTGCCGGCCCCCAGTCGGCTACCGGCCAACACGCGGCTGATCCTGCTGGACCTGCCCGGCCTTGACTGGCGCTTGCAAGAAACCCAGGGGCCGCCGACGCTGGTGCTGCGCATCAGCCGGCTACAAGCCCACCAACGCTTGGGCACCACACAGCCCCCGCGCATCAGCTTGCTATGGAGCGACCCACCGCTGGACCGCCAACTGCGGCTGATCGCCAACGTGCTGCCCCAGGCGCGGCGCATCGGCGTGCTTTACGGGGCCGAGAGTGAGTTCCTGTTGCCCGAACTGCGCCAGTACGCCACGCCCATGGCCTTGGAGATCGTGCCCCAGCGTTGGGACAACATCAGTGACAGTCGCCCGCTGCAAACCCTGTTCAGGAACAGTGACGTGCTGCTCGGCCTCGACGACCCCCAACTGTACAACCCGAAGACCGCAAAGAACCTGCTATTGAGCAGCTACGCCCAGCAACTGCCGCTGGTGGGGCCGAATGCGGGCTTTGTGCGTGCCGGTAGCCTGGCCAGCACCTACAGCGACCAGAGCGACTGGCTGGCCGTGCTCAATCGTTTGCTGGACCACCCACCAGCAACTTGGCCACGCTCGCTGTACCCGGATCACTTCAAAGTCGTGGGCAACCCGCAAGTCGCACGCTCACTGGGGATCGAACAGGTAGACGAGTCCAGCGTCGCCGCCCGATTGGACGAAGGAGAGAAACGCCCATGACCTTGCGTCGACGTTGGGATATCAACACCCGCACCCAGCTCATCACCTTGGGCCCGGCGCTGTTGCTGACGTTGCTGTTGATCAGCTTCTTCACCTTCGTGCGCATCCAGGATTTGCGTCAGGAGCTGGACCACACCGGCCAACTGATCGCCAACCAACTGGCCCCCGCCACTGAATACGGGGTGATCTCCGGCAACAACGATGTGCTCGACAGCCTGCTGCGTGCCACCTTGGCCACACCTCACGTGCGTTTCCTGGAGATCCAGGACAGCAGCGAAAACATCCTGGTGTACGTCGAGCAGCCGTCGGAAAAACACGATCGTTCGCTCTCGGTAAAAGTGTTCCAGGCGCCAATTCGCCTGCAACATATCCAGCTGGGCAATGACTTTTTCCAGGACAACCTCAACGAACCCAAGGCGCCCCGTGCGGACTATTTGGGCCGCGTGATCGTCGGCATGTCCAACGATGCGTTCAGCCAGCGCCAGCAGGAAATCCTGTTCAAGGCCGGTATCCTCGCGCTGTTCGCCCTGCTGTTCACTTTTTTGCTGGCTCGGCGCCTGGCAGCCAGCCTGTCGCAGCCGATCAGCGCCATGGGCAATGCGGTGAAGGCGATCCAACAGGGCGACTACACCACGCCACTGCCGATCGTGGACGACTCGGAACTAGGCGACCTGGCGCGGCATATCAACAACCTCGCCGAAGGCCTCAACCACGCCAGCCGAGAACAACAACAGGCCATGGCCCAGTTGATCCAGACCCGCGAAGAAGCCGAGCGCGCGAACAACGCCAAGTCGGATTTCCTGGCGATGATGAGCCATGAGCTGCGTACACCGATGAACGGCGTACTGGGCATGCTGCAGCTGCTCGAAACCACCGAGATGACTGAGGAGCAGACCGAATACGCGGCGCTGGCCTCCGAGTCCACCGAGCATTTGCTCAAAGTGATCAACGACATTCTCGACTTCTCGCGCATCGAACGCGCAGCCCTGGAGCTGGAACACATTCCGTTCAACCTCGCGGACCTGATCAACAGCTGCGCCCAGGCCTTCCAGCACAGCGCCCAACAGCGTGGCTTGGCGCTCAACCTGCCGATCCCACCCGGGCTGGCCACGCTGCGCGTGCAGGGTGATCCGACACGTATCCGCCAGATCCTGGTGAACCTGATCGGCAATGCGCTCAAATTCACCGAACACGGCAGCGTCACGGTCGAACCGCAGTGGCAGACCCTGGACCACGAGCTGGTGTGGTTCACCTGCACCGTGCGCGACAGCGGCATTGGCATTTCCGCCGAGCGCCTGGAGCTGATGTTCGATGCGTTCCAGCAGGCCGACAGTTCCATTTCAAGACGTTACGGCGGTACCGGCCTGGGCCTGCCCATTGCCCGCACCCTGGCCGAACGCATGGGCGGCACGCTTCGCGCACAGAGCGAAGAAGGCCGTGGTTCGGTGTTTACCCTGGAAATTCCATTGGCCATCGATCAACAAAGTTCGCCGGTGATTGCACTGGATGCGGAAGGCAAAAACGGTGCGGGCGATGGGCGCCATGTGTTGTTGGTGGAAGACAATCCCGTCAACCGTACTGTGGTCGAAGCGATGCTGCGCAGCCTGGGCTTCGAAGTGAGCCTGGCCACTGACGGTGCCGAAGCGATTCGCAGCGCCGAGAGCCTGATTTTCACGGCAATCCTGATGGACTGCCGCCTGCCGCTGATCGACGGCTACGAAGCCACCCGGCAGATCCGCCAGTTGCCGGGCTGCTCCGACCTGCCGATCATCGCGCTGACCGCCAATGCCTTGCAGGGCGACCGTGAGGCTTGTATCGCAGCGGGAATGAACGATTACCTGGCCAAGCCGTTCAAACGCACCGATTTGCAGAAAATCCTGCAGCGCTGGGTACAGTAGCGCCGCGCCATCAGCCAACTGCGACTGGCGTGAAAGACGAAAGTGCGGCAGTCTTAGGCACCCGAACGGGCCGA
This sequence comes from Pseudomonas sp. PGPPP1, assembly GCF_002255865.1. NCBI lineage: Bacteria > Pseudomonadati > Pseudomonadota > Gammaproteobacteria > Pseudomonadales > Pseudomonadaceae > Pseudomonas > Pseudomonas sp. PGPPP1. The sequence goes on from NZ_NKIG01000022.1 coordinate 114,266, forward strand.
TAAACAGGCCCGGTTTAAAATTTCAGTGAACAAGTGTACATTCAGTGCCTTGCCGCTGTGACTTTCACTACAACGCAATAGTCTATGTGTAGGCTGCCGGTATGAGGCGTAACGCTTCAGTCGGTTCGGGAAGATTTACCCTACCCTGCCGCATGGGATTATTGAGGAGCTCGCATGACCAAACAAAACGCCTTTACTCGGGAAGACCTGCTGCGCTGCAGTCGCGGTGAGCTGTTCGGCCCAGGTAACGCGCAACTGCCCGCCC
>NZ_NKIG01000100.1:0-742 GCF_002255865.1 Pseudomonas sp. PGPPP1
CCCTACCCTGCCGCATGGGATTATTGAGGAGCTCGCATGACCAAACAAAACGCCTTTACTCGGGAAGACCTGCTGCGCTGCAGTCGCGGTGAGCTGTTCGGCCCAGGTAACGCGCAACTGCCCGCCCCAAATATGCTGATGGTGGATCGCATCACCCATATCAGCGAAGAGGGTGGCAAGTACGGCAAAGGTGAATTGGTCGCCGAGCTGGATATCACCCCGGACCTGTGGTTCTTCGCCTGCCATTTCGAAGGCGACCCTGTTATGCCAGGTTGCCTGGGCCTTGACGCCATGTGGCAGCTGGTCGGTTTCTTCCTCGGCTGGCAAGGCCTGCCGGGCCGCGGCCGCGCCCTGGGTTCGGGCGAAGTGAAGTTCTTTGGCCAGGTCCTGCCGACCGCCAAGAAAGTCACCTACAACATTCAGATCAAGCGCGTCCTCAAGGGCAAGTTGAACCTGGCCATCGCCGATGGTTCGGTGAGCGTCGACGGTCGCGAGATCTATACTGCCGAAGGCCTTCGGGTCGGCGTATTCACTTCCACTGACAACTTTTAAGGGTTATCCGCATGCGCCGCGTCGTTATCACTGGTCTGGGCATCGTTTCTTGCCTGGGCAATGACAAAGAGACCGTCACCGCTAACCTGCGTGCAAGTCGCCCTGGCATCCGCTTCAACCCGGAATATGCCGAAATGGGTCTGCGTAGCCAGGTTTCCGGCTCCATCGACCTGCCCCTCGAAGAACTGAT
>NZ_NKIG01000023.1:0-110981 GCF_002255865.1 Pseudomonas sp. PGPPP1
TGAGGAGATTTTTTGTGAGCGAACTCATTCGCGTACCTGACATCGGCAGCGGTGAAGGTGAAGTAATCGAGCTGTTTGTGAAGGTCGGCGACAAAGTCGAAGCCGACCAGAGCATCCTGACCCTGGAATCGGACAAGGCGAGCATGGAAATTCCTGCTCCCAAGGCCGGCGTGGTCAAGAGCCTGAAAGTGAAGCTGGGCGACCGCCTGAAAGAAGGCGACGAACTGCTGGAACTGGAAATCGAAGGTGCCGCTGATGCGGCCCCTGCGCCAGCGGCTGCTCCGGCTGCCGCTGCTGCACCCGCTGCTGCCGAGAAGCCAGCCGAGGCCCCTGCGGCCCCGGCTGCTGCTCCTGCTGCGGCCTCTGTTCAGGACATTCACGTCCCGGATATCGGCTCGTCGGGCAAGGCCAAGATCATCGAGCTGCTGGTTAAAGTCGGCGACACCGTCGAAGCCGACCAGTCGCTGATCACCCTGGAGTCCGACAAGGCCTCCATGGAAATCCCTTCGCCGGCTGCCGGCGTGGTGGAAAGCATCGCGGTCAAGCTGGAAGACGAAGTCGGCACTGGCGATTTCATCCTCAAGCTGAAAGTACAAGGCGCTGCGCCTGCTGCTGCGCAAGCTCCGGCTGCTGCTCCGGCTGCCAAGGCTGAAGCTGCTCCTGCTGCCGCTCCTGCGCCTGCTAAAGCTGAGGCCGCTCCGGCCCCTGCCGCTGCCGCACCAGCGCCAAGCGGTGCCAAGGTTCATGCCGGCCCTGCCGTGCGTCAGTTGGCCCGTGAGTTCGGCGTTGAGCTGAGCGCCGTCGCAGCCAGCGGTCCTCACGGCCGTGTGCTGAAGGAAGACGTGCAGGTTTACGTCAAGAACATGATGCAGAAGGCCAAGGAAGCTCCGGCTGCCGGCGGCGCTACCGGTGGTTCGGGCATTCCGCCGATCCGCACCGTGGACTTCAGCCGCTTCGGCGAGACCGAAGAAGTGCCGATGACCCGCCTGATGCAAATCGGCGCGGCAGGTCTGCACGCCAGCTGGCTGAACATCCCGCACGTGACCCAGTTCGACCAGGCCGACATCACCGACCTGGAAGCTTTCCGCGTTGCGCAGAAAGCCGTGGCCGAGAAAGCCGGCGTGAAACTGACCGTGCTGCCACTGCTGCTTAAAGCCTGTGCTCACCTGCTCAAGGAACTGCCGGACTTCAACAGTTCGCTGGCACCCAGCGGCAAGGCGATCATTCGCAAGAAGTACGTGAACGTCGGCTTCGCGGTAGACACCCCTGACGGCCTGCTGGTACCGGTCATCAAGAACGTCGACCAGAAGAGCCTGCTGCAACTGGCTGCCGAAGCCGCTGCGCTGGCTGCCAAGGCCCGCGACAAGAAGCTCACCCCGGACGACATGCAGGGCGCGTGCTTCACCATCTCCAGCCTCGGTCACATTGGCGGCACTGGCTTCACGCCAATCGTCAACGCGCCGGAAGTGGCGATCCTGGGTGTGTCCAAGGCCACTATCCAGCCAGTGTGGGACGGTAAAGCGTTCCAGCCGAAGCTGATGCTGCCGCTGTCGTTGTCCTACGATCACCGTGTGATCAACGGCGCTGCCGCTGCACGCTTCACGCAGCGTCTGAGCCAACTGCTGAACGACATCCGCACCATCTTGCTGTAAGTCTCACGGGCCGCCTTTTCACCGAGGCGGCCCTGTTGCACCGATTTCCGAGCGCCACGCTCGTACCTCAACCCCGCCACTTGGCGGGGCTTTTTTTGCGCGCTTTTCGGACAGGAAATTGGACAGGTAAAACAGGTTTGTACACCTTCCATCACCTCGACTGTAGAAATCCCTCGCGCAGCCGATAACACCCTTATAGCACTTAGCCTTCATCCTCTCTTGTCAGCCCGCGCCGCATGATGCAACCTTGCCGCAGGCAACAGAAAAGAGGGCGTGAGCCCGGCGCCGTGCGCGTTATTTCAAGTGAGTTCCCCCCATGAAAAGCCAACCCGATGTCGCCCGTATGGCGGCCGAGGTAGTGACGCAATTACCGGTGCCTTCGCGCCTCGGTATGCTGCGTTTCGAGCGGCTTAATGAGGCGAGCTGGGCCCTGCTCTACCTCGACCCCAATTGCGAGCGCCAATTCGGCCTGCCGGCGGTCGAGCTGTGTGCCCTGCTCGGCACTCCCTACGCTAGCCTGATGGAGCCCCAGGCGCGCTATCAATTGCACGACACCATCCAGCAGCAACTGACGCAGAGCCCTCACTACCTGGTGCGCTACACCCTGCACACCAGCGACGGCCCGCTGAGCCTGCTGGAAATGGGCGAAGCCTACAAACAACACAATCGTCACCTGCTGCGCGGCTACCTCATGGTGGTCGACGGCCTGTTCAGCGAAATTCCCGCACCCGCCCCGACGGCGGACCTGGAGAGCCAGAACAGCCGCCTGCAGATCGCCCTGGAGCTCAACCAGCGCGCACAACAGGAACAGCTGCAGCACCTGGAACGGGTGCGCGCCCAGCAAGAGCTGATCCTGCTCCTGGCCCGCCAGCGCTACACCACCCACAACTCGCTGCAAGAAGCCGCCGAGCTGATCACCCGTAGCGCGTGCGATATCTACCAGATCGACTGCGCCAGCATCTGGAACCTCGAAGGCCAGCGCCTGGTGCCGATCTCGGCCTACCACCGCGACGACCAGCAGCACCACTTGCCCGAGCCCATCGATGCCAGTTGCTTCCCGGACTACCTGGAAGCCTTGCACAGCAGTCGGGCCATCGACGCCACCAACGCCATGCGCGACCCGCGCACCCGGGAAATGGCCGACAACCTGCGCGCCAAAGACATCCACGCCATGCTGGACGCCAGCATCCGCGTCGATGGCCAGGTAGTGGGCGTACTGTGCCTGGAACAGGGCGGCAGCTCACGGGCATGGCAGGCTGACGAGATCGCCTTTGCCGGTGAACTGGCGGACCAGTTTGCGCAGGTCATCAACAACCACAACCGCCGCACGGCGACCAGCGCCTTGCACCTGTTCCAACGTGCCGTGGAGCAAAGTGCCAACGCCTTTCTGCTGGTCAATTGCGACGGCGTGGTGGAGTACGTCAACCCCAGCTTTACCGCGATCACCCAGTACAGCGCCGAGGAAGTCCACGGCCATCGCCTGGCCCAACTACCGGCCCTTGAGAACCTCAGCGAGTTGCTGTTCGATGCGCCATCGAGCCTAGCCAAGAGCAACAGCTGGCAGGGTGAATTCAAGAGTCGCCGCAAGAACCTGGAACCCTACTGGGGCCAGCTGTCGATTTCCAAGGTGTATGGCGACAACCGCGAGTTGACCCACTACATCGGTATCTACGAAGACATCACCCAGACCAAACTGGCTCAGCAACGCATCGAGCGTTTGGCGTACACCGACAACCTGACCAACCTGGGCAACCGTCCGGCGTTCATCCGCAACCTCGACGAACGCTTTGCCCGCGACAGCGACAGCCCGATCAGCCTGCTGCTGGTGGACATCGACAACTTCAAGCGGATCAACGACAGCCTCGGCCACCAGACCGGCGACAAGTTGCTGATCAGCCTGGCGCGGCGCCTGCGCAACAGCTTGAGTGCCGGCGGGAGCCTGGCGCGGTTTGCCAGTAACGAATTTGCGGTGCTGCTCGACGACACCGACCTGGAAAGCGGCCAACAGGTCGCCAGCCAGCTGTTGGCGACCCTCGACAAGCCGATGTTCGTCGACAACCAATTGATCAGCGTCACCGGCTCGGTCGGCCTGGCCTGTGCGCCACTGCATGGGCGTGACCCGCAGACGCTGATGCGCAATGCCGGTTTGGCGCTGCACAAGGCCAAGGCCAACGGCAAACACCAGGTGCAGGTGTTTACCGAAGCGCTGAACGCCGAAGCCAGCTACAAGCTGTTCGTGGAAAACAACCTGCGCCGCGCCCTCACCCAAAATGAGCTGGACGTGTTCTACCAGCCCAAGCTCTGCCTGCGCAGCGGTCGCCTGCTGGGCATGGAAGCGCTGTTGCGCTGGAACCACCCGGAAAAGGGCATGATCCGTCCCGACCAGTTCATCAGCGTGGCTGAAGAGACCGGGCTGATCATCCCCATCGGCAAGTGGATCGCACGCCAGGCGTGCCGCATGAGCAAGCAATTGAGCGCCGGCGGCATGGGCAACCTGCAGGTGGCGATCAACTTGTCACCCAAGCAGTTCTCCGACCCGGACCTGGTGGCCTCGATTGCCACCATCCTCAAGGAAGAAGACCTACCGGCCAACCTGCTGGAACTGGAGCTGACCGAGGGCTTGCTGCTGGAAGCCACCGAAGACACCCGCCTGCAACTGGATCAACTGAAAAGCTTTGGCCTGACCCTGGCCATGGACGACTTCGGCACCGGCTACTCGTCGCTGAGCTACTTGAAAAAATTCCCCATCGACATCATTAAGATCGATCGCAGCTTTATCCACGAAATCCCGGATAACCAGGACGACATGGAAATCACCTCGGCGGTGATCGCGATGGCTCACAACCTCAAGCTCAAGGTGGTCGCCGAAGGCATTGAGACCGCCGAGCAACTGGCGTTCCTGCGCCGGCACCGTTGCGATGTGGGCCAGGGTTACCTGTTTGACCGGCCAATCCCCGGAGCAGAGCTGCTGGCGATGCTCAAACGTTATCCGCGCGGGCCAATCGCCTGACAGCGCTGTAACACTCGGGCACACTGGCTGTCTGAATCTTTACCGCTAACTCAACCTGACGAGAGGACTGATCATGGTCTTGCGCTCGGAAATTCTGGTGAACAAAAACGTGCTGCCTACTCAAGAACAAGCTTTGCCTGGCCGTGAAACCCCGATGGCGCTGCCGGAGACTCACTTCGTCAACGGCAACCCGCTGCTGGGCCCCTTCCTCGATGACGTCGGCTTTGCGATCTTTGGCCTGGGTTGCTTCTGGGGCGCCGAGCGCAAATTCTGGCAGCGTGATGGCGTGGTCAGCACCGTGGTCGGCTACGCCGGCGGCTTCACGCCGAACCCGACCTATGAAGAAGTCTGCTCGGGCCTGACCGGCCACAGCGAAGTGGTGCTGGTGGTGTACGACCAAGCCAAGGTGAAATACGAAGACCTGCTGAAGATGTTCTGGGAGCTGCACAACCCAACCCAGGGCATGCGCCAGGGCAATGACATCGGCAGCCAGTACCGTTCGGTAATCTATGCAACCACGCCGGAGCAATTGGCCGCGGCGCAGGCCAGTGCCGATGCCTATCAGGGCGAGTTGACCAAGGCGGGCCTGGGCACGATCACAACGGAAATCGACGAAGCACCAACGGTGTTCTTTGCCGAGGCGTATCACCAGCAGTACCTGGCGAAGAATCCGCAGGGCTACTGCGGTATCGGCGGCACGGGCGTGACCTGCCCGATCTAACCCGCTTGTAGTGAGCGGGCTTGCCCCGCGCTGGGTGGCGAAACCGCCCCAATAAGGTCCCTACGGTATTTCAGTAAAACCGCGGTGCCTGAGTTTAGGGCGGCTTCGCCACCCAGCGCGGGGCAAGCCCGCTCACTACACCATTTCCCGTCGAGCTGATTACTCGGCGATGAGCCAATCCATCTGCCACCCACCCTGGGTTTGCCCAAGCTTCTTGGACAACCACGGCAGCAGCTCACGCAATTCCTCTTCCAGGCCCCATGGCGGGTTGGCAATCGCCAGGCCCGAGCCGGTCAATGTGTTCGGCGTGTCCAGCGGATGCACCAGCAATTCCACCCGCAACAGCTTCGGCGCGCCGGTGCCGGCCAGGTCCTGGTAGAAGCGGCGCAACATGCGCTGGTCCTTCACCGGGTACCAGATGGCGGCGACCGTCTGACGCATGCGGCTGACAGCCTCTTTGAGGGACGCGGCGCAGCGCTGCATCTCGTCGAGCTTCTCGAACGGCGGGTCGATCAACATCAGCGCGCGCTTCTCCGGCACCGGCAGCAAGGCACGCGGCACATGCCAGCCTTCGCCCAGGTGCACTTTGACGCGGCGATCACCTTTCATGTTGTCCTTGAGTAGCACGCCGTCTTCCGGGTGTTTTTCATTGAGCAGCACACGATCCTGAGGCCGAGTGAGACGTCGCGCCAGCTCCGGCGAGCCAGGGTAGTAACGCAACTGGCCGTCCGGGTTCATCTCGTGCAGCACGCGCATGTAGTCGGCGGTCAATGGCGGCAGGTCGTTCTCGCCCCACAGGCGGGCGATGCCTTCCAGGTATTCACCGGTGCGGTTGGCCTGGTCGCCCTGCAGGTCGTACAGACCGATACCGGCGTGGGTGTCGAGGTAGGCGAACGGCTGCTCCTTGCGCGACATCAGGGCGATGAGGCGGGTCAAGGTCAGGTGTTTGAAGACATCGGCGTGGTTGCCGGCGTGAAAGGCGTGACGATAATTCATGGTTGCTCCTGCGCAGGGGGCGAAGTTTACCTTTTACGCAGGCTTAGGTGCAGTGCGGCGTGCCGGGCGGTGCTTATGTCGAAAATGTCGGATGAAGGCTGAAAAAAATCTAAATGCCGGGGTTGGAGCAGATTTATTGTGGCGATCCACTATCCAGGGAGGTCTACAACAATCATGAAAGACGCCACCATCGCATTGCACCACGGCTTCAAGTCGGACCCGACTACAAAAGCCGTCGCCGTGCCGATCTATCAGAACGTCGCCTTCGAATTCGATAACGCCCAGCACGGTGCCGACCTGTTCAACCTGGACGTGCCCGGCAATATCTACACGCGCATCATGAACCCCACCAACGACGTGCTGGAGCAGCGCATAGCCGCCCTTGAAGGCGGTATCGCGGCGCTTGCCGTCTCGGCGGGCAGCGCAGCGATCCATTACGCGATCCAGACCCTCACCCGAGCCGGTGACAATATCGTCACCACGCCGCAGCTTTACGGCGGCACCTACACCCTGTTCGCCCATTTGCTGCCGAGCTTCGGTGTAGATGTGCGCTTTGCCCGCGACGATAGCGCCGAGGCCATCGCCGAATTGATCGACGACAACACCAAGCTGGTGTACTGCGAAAGCATCGGCAACCCGGCGGGCAATATCGTCGACCTGGAGGCGTTGGCCAACGTTGCGCATGCCCGTGGCGTGCCATTGATGGTGGACAACACCGTGGCTACCCCGATCCTGTGCAAGCCGATCCAGTTCGGGGCCGATATCGTGGTGCATTCGGTGACCAAATACATCGGCGGCCACGGCAACTCTCTGGGCGGTGTGATCGTCGACAGCGGCACCTTCCCATGGACCGATTACCCGGAGAAATTCCCCGGTCTCAATAATCCTGAGCCTGCCTATCACGGCGTGGTCTACACCGAAAAATTCGGCCCTGCCGCCTTCATTGCCCGCGCCCGCACCGTACCATTGCGCAATACCGGCGCGGCACTGGCACCGATGAACGCGTTCCTGCTGCTGCAAGGCCTGGAAACCCTGGCGCTGCGCATGGAGCGCCATACCGAGAACGCCTTGAACGTTGCGCAATTCCTGCAAGGCCATGCCGATGTGGAGTGGGTCAGCTATGCCGGTCTGCCGGATCACCCGCACCACGAACTGGCGCAGAAGTACCTGCAAGGCAAGCCATCAGCGATCCTGTCGTTCGGCTTGAAGGGCGGCTACGAAGCCGGTGTGCGTTTCTATGACGCGCTACAAATCTTCAAGCGCCTGGTGAACATCGGCGACGCCAAGTCCCTGGCCTGCCACCCGGCATCTACCACCCATCGGCAGATGAACGAGCAGGAACAAGCCAAGGCCGGCGTGAAGCCGGAAATGATCCGCCTGTCAGTGGGCATCGAGGCGATTGAAGACCTGATCGAAGACCTGCAGCAGGCGTTGGGTTCAACTCAACTCTGAGGCCAGGTAATCAGCCAGCGCTTCATGGCTGATAGCCGAGTTGCGCACGAAGTAGGCGACCTTGTGCTGCAAGGTCGTCGGCGTGAAGGCAGCGTGCAGGTCGGGGCGTTGTTCTTCCAGCCCTTGCATCAGGTTGTCGATGAGCGTGTGTGGGGATTGCCCGGCCAGGTGCTCCAGTAACGCTGCAGGGACTCGCCACCAGAGGCTGGCTTTGGCGGCGGTGACTGGGCCGCTCGTAACGCTCAACGGCTGGCCATTGATCAGGTAGTGCCGGAACACCGGCAATACCTCACCCCCCGCCTGCTGAAGGATCGGTAGAAACTGCGCACCGTCCCAGAAGCGCAGGAACACCTGCTTGCCATCGGGCAGGTACACCTTGGTCAGGCCTTGCAGATGCCCAACCACGGTTTCCAGCGGGCAGGAAGAGACGGCCAGCCAACCCCAATCCAACGCTTGCGTGGACAGCGCCCAATCCAGGAAGGGGCTTCCCGGTTCGACGATGCCCACATAGGGCATCACCTCATCCCACGCCGCGTAAGCCGTGCCCGCCCACAGAGGATGCAGCGGCGCGCCGGCCGCCATCGCCTGCCAAGCCTCCAATGGCTTAGCGTCACTGGCGGCGCCCAGCACAGCAAAGATCTGTTCACCAGCAATCAAAGGTTGCAGCATCGACATAACGTCCTTTTAAAGTAAAAAGATCAGGCGATCTCGCACTGGCCATTCCTGCAGCGTTCGCACTCTTCGCAAAACGGTGCACTGCGTTTGAAAGAACTCACTTGCACGCGACTCAACGGTGCAAGCAACGTCTGCGACGGTCCAGCCATCAAGGGCACAGCTGCGCCGGCGAGTTTGATCGGTGTGCTGCTGAAAATGCCGGCCGCAGAAATGGAAATCGAGTGGCCTCCGGCCTGGATCGTTACGCTGGCGCCAGCGTCGATCACCACGCTTTGTCCCGCCCCCATCTGAATGGCTCGCCCGGCGTTCACCCGATGGTCATGCAACACCTCCTGGGTCCAATCCCGCTGAGCGCGCAGGTAGATCTCCTCGGCACCCTGGCGGTCTTCGATACGCAGCTCGTTGTAGCCACCGCCGCCGGGGCTGCTCTGGCTGCGGAAGATACTGCGGGTCTTGTCTGCCGGTAGGTCCAGCGGCACGGGCGTTGCCGCGTTGGGCAGACAGCCCACCACCACCGGCATGTCCATATCGCCGTTGACGAAGCCCACTAACACTTCCATGCCGACACGCGGGATCAGCACCGCGCCATAGCGGTCGTGGGCCCACCCGCTCGTCACCCGCAGCCAACAACTGGAATGGTCGTTGTGTGCGCCGTTGCGGTCCCAGGCCATTTGCACCTTGACCCGGCCGTACTCATCACAGTGAATTTCACTGCCTTCGGGGCCGGTGACCACTGCATTCTGATAGCCCGCAATGCTCCGCCGTGACGGTGGCGGCATGGCCGGGCGGAAAATCACATCCCACGGTGCAGCACGGAATTCGTTGCGGTAACCCTGGCGCAAATCCCCTCCGGCGGACTCGGTCACGGCCTCTTCCAACACCTGGGGTTGCTGGCCCTCATGAGTGATGTGCGTCACCAGCCACAAGTCATTCCAGTCTTCACGAGGATGACCCGACAATTGAAGAAAGCGACCACTGAGCAAAGCCGTCTCGTCACCGCTGCCATGGGCGATTCGATAATCGCTGCGATGGCGCTCCAACCCCCGCTGCGCAAGGTATTTGCCATGGGCCCGGTCGCTGAAACAACCCGGGTAACCCTGCTCTTCCAGACGTGGCACATGCTCGTCAGACACCGTACTTTCCAGTGCCAAGCGCGGCTTGCGCAAGTCGTAATCGCGCAAGTTCACGGCTGTCGTGCGGGTTTCCAGTTGCACCGTAAAGCGCTTGATCGCAGGCGTGTCCGCAACCATTCCGGAACCCGGCGAGTAAGGGGTGGGCTGCTCCGCCTGAGCGAACACCGTCTGGTCATCCCCAAACACCAGCAGGTGCCGCTCGGTCGAGTGCTGGAAGTGATAGTGGATCCCCAACTCGGCACACAGCCGCTGAATGAACGCCAGGTCGGTCTCACCAAATTGCACGCAATACTCGCGCTCGGGATAAGCGCCACTGAGGCGGAACTCAAAGCAATCGCTCTGGATACCCTGCCCCACCAATACCTGCGCAACGATCTGCGACACCGTCAGATGCTGAAAAATACGCTGGTGGCTGCTGTGCTTCAGATAGGCCAACTGCGGCACAAGGCTGATCTGGTAGCGCGTCAGGCGCCGCCCGGAATCACCTTGCGCCACACGATGAACCAGGCCGTGCACGCCCCGATCCTGATCATCGAAGCCTAAATACACCGGGCGGTGCAGCAGGCTTTCCAAGTCAAGATCGGGCTGTTCGCCGACCAGTTCAAGGTCGAAGCAGTAAGGCTGGCTGAGCGCCTCGGCCCCCTTGAAGCTGTAGACCTTGAGATCACTGGCAACCCCATCCAGGGTCAGGTTGAAAGCACTTTGATTGGCAGGAGCGAACATCCGGTGTTTCTCTGCGAGGGGTGGGTGAGGGATTCTGCATCACGGCTACCCCCTGCTGAACACACCCCAGACAAATCAGTAAAGCCCTACGCCGTGGCGTCTGAATCTTCTTCGAAGCGGCTCAAATCAAACACAAAAAAAGGCCCGCAATCCGTAGGATGCGGGCCTCTTTTTCAATTCATTGAGCGCCAAACGCCCGGCGAATTACTTGTTGAGGTTGTAGTCCTTCTCCGCTGCATCAAAGCGCTCGACCATACCCGCAGTCGGTGCGCCCATCTTGCTCACGAAGTAGATCGCCAGGCTGGCGAAGATAAAGCCCGGGATGATTTCGTACAGACCCAGCAGTTCGAAGTGTTTCCACACGATCACCGTGATCGCACCCACCAGGATGCCGGCCAGTGCGCCGTTACGGGTCATGCCTTTCCAGATCACCGAGATCAGCACCACAGGCCCAAATGCAGCACCGAAACCAGCCCAGGCGTAGCTCACCAGGCCCAACACGCGGTTGTTCGGGTTGGCGGCCATGGCGATGGCGATCAGGGCAACCACCAGCACCATGGCGCGGCCGACCCACACCAGTTCAAGCTGGGAGGCGTTTTTGCGCAGGAAGGTCTTGTAGAAGTCTTCGGTCAGGGCGCTGGAGCACACCAGCAATTGGCAGCTCAGGGTGCTCATCACCGCCGCCAGGATGGCCGACAGCAGCACGCCAGCGATCCACGGGTTGAACAGCAGCTTGGCCAGTTCGATGAACACACGCTCGTGGTTCTCGTTGACAGGGCCCGCGACTTCCGGGTGCGCCGAGAAGTAGGCGATACCGAAAAAGCCCACCGCCACGGTGCCGCCCAGGCACAGGATCATCCAGGTCATGGAGATGCGACGCGCGTTGGCAATCGACTTCACCGAATCCGCCGCCATGAAGCGCGCCAGGATATGCGGCTGGCCGAAGTAACCCAAGCCCCAGCCCATCAGCGAAATGATGCCGATGAAGGTGGTGTTTTTCAGCATGTTGAAGTTGTCGGGGTTCTTGGCTTCGATGGCCAGGAACGTGGTGTCGACGCCGCCGGTGGCCAGCAGCACGATGATCGGCGTGAGGATCAACGCAAAGATCATCAGGGTGGCTTGTACGGTATCGGTCCAGCTTACTGCCAGGAAACCACCAACGAAGGTGTAGGCAATGGTCGCCGCAGCACCGGCCCACAGCGCAGTCTCGTAGGACATGCCGAAGGTGCTTTCGAACAGGCGGGCACCGGCCACAATGCCGGAAGCGCAGTAGATGGTGAAGAACACCAGGATCACGACGGCGGAGATGATCCGCAGCAGGCCGCTTTTATCTTCGAAACGGCTGGAGAAGTAATCCGGCAGGGTCAGGGCATCGCCGTTGTGTTCGGTCTGGACCCGCAGGCGACCGGCCACGAACAGCCAGTTGAGGTAGGCACCGACGATCAGGCCGATGGCGATCCAGCTTTCCGACAAGCCGGACATGTAGATGGCACCTGGCAGGCCCATCAACAACCAGCCGCTCATGTCGGAAGCACCAGCCGACAAGGCTGTGACCACGCTACCGAGGCTGCGACCGCCGAGGATGTAATCGGAAAGGTTGTTGGTGGAGCGATAGGCCATGAAGCCGATCAGCACCATTGCTGCGATGTAGATCACAAACGTGATCAGGGTTGGATTGCTAACGCTCATAAGAGTGACGCCCTGGCTTTGTTTTTATGTAGCAGCGGTCTGTCATACGGCCACCCACTGTGAAGTAGGTAGACGTAATTGCGTGCCGCGCATTTATGACTGACGTTTCCCCAGGAAAGCCGTCAGCCGATGAACCGACTCGTTGAGGTGGTTGCACCTTGGGCGCGAATGCTATTCAACAAAGCAAATAGGGTGCAACCAGTTTCTTGAGAATAAGTTGCACCTTGATGTGAATTGCAGAAAACACCGCGTTTTTGCTCCTTTTCGGAGCAAGAACAGCCGAACTCATAAGCAAACGCACCACCGCAAAGCAGATTCTGCTGAGGCTTCGTTTTTTTCATGCACCCCTCTGAAAATTTCATGGATAAAAAGGGTTGCACCCGGTTGCACCTCTTCATGGGCAAAGCTAATCTTGCCGCCAGCTGATGCCACTCGGTAGTGGCACCCATGAGGATAAGAAAATGGCTACGACCACCCTTGGGGTCAAACTCGACGACCCGACCCGTGAACGCCTGAAGGCGGCCGCGACCTCCATTGATCGCACGCCGCACTGGCTGATCAAGCAGGCGATTTTCAATTACCTGGAGAAACTGGAGGGTGGTGCAACCCTGAATGAGCTCAATGGCTTGAGCACCAAGGACGCTGACGACGCAGGCGAGGTCCAGGCCGACCACGCTCACCAGTGCTTCCTGGAGTTCGCCGAGAGCATCCTGCCGCAATCCGTGCTGCGCGCCTCGATCACCGCCGCTTACCGTCGCCCAGAGCCGGAAGTGGTACCGATGCTGATCGAACAGGCCCGCTTGCCGGCGCCAATGGCCGAAGCCACCAACAAGCTGGCCGCTTCGATTGCCGAAAAACTGCGTAACCAGAAGAGTGCTGGCGGCCGTGCCGGTATTGTTCAGGGCCTGCTGCAAGAATTTTCCCTGTCGTCCCAGGAAGGCGTGGCGCTGATGTGCCTGGCCGAAGCGCTGCTGCGCATCCCGGACAAGGGCACCCGCGACGCACTAATCCGCGACAAGATCAGCACTGGTAACTGGCAGCCGCACCTGGGCAACAGCCCGTCGCTGTTCGTCAACGCCGCCACCTGGGGCCTGCTGCTGACCGGCAAACTGGTCGCTACCCACAACGAAGCAGGCCTGACTTCGTCCCTGAGCCGCATCATCGGCAAAAGCGGCGAGCCGATGATCCGCAAGGGCGTCGACATGGCCATGCGCCTGATGGGCGAGCAGTTCGTGACCGGCGAAACCATCGCCGAAGCCCTGGCCAACGCGAGCAAATTCGAAGCCAAGGGCTTCCGTTATTCCTACGACATGCTCGGTGAAGCCGCACTCACCGAACACGATGCGCAGAAATACCTGGCCTCGTACGAACAAGCCATTCACTCCATCGGCAAGGCGTCTCATGGCCGTGGGATCTATGAAGGCCCAGGCATCTCCATCAAGCTCTCGGCCCTGCACCCGCGTTACAGCCGTGCGCAGTACGAGCGTGTGATGGATGAGCTGTACCCGCGCCTGCTGTCCCTGACCCTGCTGGCCAAGCAATACGACATCGGCCTGAACATCGATGCCGAGGAAGCCGACCGCCTGGAGCTGTCGCTGGACCTGCTCGAACGCCTGTGCTTCGAGCCGCAACTGACTGGCTGGAACGGCATCGGTTTCGTGATCCAGGCCTACCAGAAGCGTTGCCCGTATGTGATCGACTACGTCATCGACCTGGCGCGCCGCAGCCGCCATCGCCTGATGATTCGCCTGGTAAAAGGCGCGTACTGGGACAGCGAGATCAAGCGCGCCCAGGTCGAAGGCCTGGAAGGCTACCCGGTGTACACCCGCAAGGTGTACACCGACGTTTCCTATATCGCCTGTGCACGCAAACTGCTGTCGGTACCGGAAGTCATCTACCCGCAGTTCGCCACGCACAACGCCCACACTCTGTCGGCCATCTACCATATCGCCGGTCAGAACTATTACCCCGGCCAGTACGAGTTCCAATGCCTGCACGGCATGGGTGAGCCGCTGTACGAGCAAGTTGTAGGCAAGGTCTCCGATGGCAAGCTGAACCGTCCGTGCCGTGTGTACGCACCGGTTGGCACCCACGAAACACTGCTGGCTTACCTGGTACGTCGCCTGCTGGAAAACGGCGCCAACACCTCGTTCGTCAACCGTATTGCCGACCAGTCCATCTCGATTCAGGAACTGGTGGCTGATCCAGTGGCCAGCATCGAGCAAATGGCCACCCTGGAAGGCGGCTTCGGCCTGCCGCACCCGCGCATTCCATTGCCGCGCGACCTGTACGGCAGCGAGCGCGCCAACTCGGCCGGCATCGACCTGGCCAACGAACACCGCCTGGCGTCGCTGTCCTGCGCCCTGCTGGCCACCGCCCACAACAACTGGAAAGCTGCGCCAATGCTCGGTTGCGCCTCCAGCGAACAGCCAGCAGCGCCGGTGCTGAACCCGTCCGACTTGCGTGACGTAGTTGGCCATGTGCAAGAAGCCACCGTTCAAGACGTCGACAACGCCATCCAATGTGCCATCAGCGCCGGCCCAATCTGGCAGGCCACTCCGCCCGCCGAGCGCGCCGCGATCCTGGAACGCGCTGCCGACCTGATGGAAAGCGAGATCCAGCCGCTGATGGGCCTGCTGGCCCGCGAAGCTGGCAAGACCTTCGCCAACGCCATCGCCGAAGTGCGGGAAGCCGTGGACTTCCTGCGTTACTACGCTGTGCAGGCACGCAACGACTTCACCAATGACGCCCACCGCCCGTTGGGCCCAGTGGTGTGCATCAGCCCGTGGAACTTCCCGCTGGCCATTTTCAGCGGCCAAGTCGCTGCTGCATTGGCCGCCGGCAACCCAGTACTGGCCAAGCCTGCCGAGCAAACTCCGCTGGTCGCCGCCCAAGCTGTGCGCATCCTGCTGGAAGCCGGTATTCCGGAAGGCGTGCTGCAACTGCTGCCAGGCCAGGGCGAAACCGTCGGTGCCCGCCTGGTGGGCGATGATCGCGTCAAAGGCGTGATGTTCACCGGTTCCACCGAAGTAGCGCGCCTGCTGCAACGCAACGTCGCCGGTCGCCTGGATGCCCAGGGCCGCCCGATCCCGCTGATCGCCGAAACCGGTGGCCAGAACGCGATGATCGTCGACTCCTCGGCACTCACCGAACAAGTAGTGATCGACGTGGTGTCCTCGGCATTCGACAGTGCCGGCCAACGCTGCTCGGCCCTGCGCGTACTGTGCTTGCAGGAAGATTCGGCAGACCGCGTCATCGAAATGCTCAAGGGCGCCATGGCGGAATGCCGCCTGGGCAACCCGGAGCGCTTGTCGGTGGACATCGGCCCGGTGATCGACGCCGAAGCCAAGGCCGGCATCGAAAAGCACATCCAGGCGATGCGCGACAAAGGCCGCAACGTGTACCAAGTGGCGATCGCTGACGGCGAAGAAATCAAGCGCGGCACCTTCGTGATGCCAACCCTGATCGAACTCGAAAGCTTCGACGAACTGCAACGGGAGATCTTCGGCCCGGTGCTGCACGTGGTGCGCTACAAGCGTAAAGAAATCGACCAGCTTATCGGCCAGATCAACGCTTCCGGCTACGGCCTAACGCTGGGCGTGCACACCCGCATCGACGAGACCATCGCCAAGGTGATCGACAACGTCAACGCCGGTAACGTCTACGTAAACCGCAACATCGTCGGCGCGGTAGTCGGCGTGCAGCCGTTCGGCGGCGAAGGCCTGTCGGGTACTGGTCCGAAAGCCGGTGGCCCGCTTTACCTGTACCGCCTGCTGTCGACGCGTCCTACGGATGCCATCGAGCAATCCTTCGCACGGAACGACAAGTTGGCCGCACCGGATGTTCGCCTGCGTGACGCCATGAGCCAGCCGCTGATCGCCCTTAAAACCTGGGCAGACAGCCATAAGCTCACCGACCTGAGCGCCCTGTGCAGCCAGTTCGCCGCGCAATCCCAAAGCGGTGTCACCCGCCAATTGGCCGGCCCGACCGGCGAGCGCAACAGCTACGCTATCCTGCCCCGCGAGCACGTGTTGTGCCTGGCGGAAGTAGAGGGCGATCTGCTGACTCAACTGGCGGCTGTGTTGGCGGTAGGCGGCTCGGCGGTATGGCCGGAAACTGACCTGACCAAAGCGTTGTTCCCACGCCTGCCTAAAGAGATTCAGGCGAAGATCAAGCGTGTGGCCGACTGGACCAAAGAAGAGGTGGTGTTTGATGCAGTCCTGCACCACGGCGATTCCGACCAGTTGCGTGCGGTGTGCCAGCAAGTGGCGCAACGTGGCGGGGCGATTGTTGGGGTGCATGGTTTGTCGCAAGGTGAAACGGCGATTGCGCTGGAGCGCCTGGTGATTGAGCGGGCATTGAGCGTTAACACTGCTGCGGCGGGTGGTAATGCCAGCCTGATGACTATCGGTTAACTGACACAACGCGGTCAGAAACGTGGGAGCGGGCTTGCTCGCGAAAGCGGTGGGTCAGTCAACTAATTCAGTGACTGACACTCTGCATTCGCGAGCAAGCCCGCTCCCACATTTGGACCGCGTTCCTCTCCCCCATCCGCGTTTTACAGCTCCATCACCCAGATCAATCTTGCTATCCAGCCTCCATTCGCACACTTAGACTCAGGCCAATTCCTCTAAAGGTAAGCCGCCATGTCCGAGACGCTGCTCAGTTCCCGCAATCTGGCTTTCGAGCTGTACGAAGTCCTCGATGCCGAGGGCCTGACCCAGCGCGAGCGGTTTGCCGAGCACAATCGGGAAACCTTCGATGCCGCCATCAGTACGGCGCGCAACATCGCGGAAAAGTACTTCGCCCCCCACAACCGCAAGAACGACGAAAACGAACCGCGCTTTGAGAACGGTAAGGCGATTCTGATCCCGGAAGTGAAACCCGCCGTGGACGCTTTCCTTGAAGCGGGCTTCCTCAACGCGGCACGCAGTTTCGAAGCGGGCGGCATGCAGTTGCCGACGCTGCTGTCCCAAGCCTGTTTCGCACATTTCCAGTCAGCGAACGCGGCGTCCACGTCCTACCCGTTCCTGACCATGGGCGCCGCCAACCTGATAGAAAGCTTCGGCACCGAGGAACAAAAACAACGCTTCCTGCAACCCATGATCGACGGTCGTTTCTTCGGCACCATGGCCCTGACCGAGCCCCATGCCGGCTCGTCACTGTCGGATATTCGTACACGCGCAGAACCATCGGCCGACGGCACTTACAGACTCAAGGGCAACAAGATCTTCATCTCCGGCGGTGACCACCCCTTGTCGGAAAATATCGTGCACATGGTGTTGGCCAAGTTGCCGGACGCGCCCGCTGGGGTGAAGGGCATTTCGCTGTTTATCGTGCCCAAGTTCCTGGTCAACGATGACGGCAGCCTGGGCGAGCGCAACGATGTGCTGCTGGCTGGGCTGTTTCACAAGATGGGGTGGCGCGGCACCACGTCCACAGCGCT
This sequence comes from Pseudomonas sp. PGPPP1, assembly GCF_002255865.1. Taxonomy (NCBI): domain Bacteria; kingdom Pseudomonadati; phylum Pseudomonadota; class Gammaproteobacteria; order Pseudomonadales; family Pseudomonadaceae; genus Pseudomonas; species Pseudomonas sp. PGPPP1. Next base: position 17,498 of record NZ_NKIG01000023.1, read on the forward strand.
GAACTTCGGGGATAACGGGAACTGTGTCGGCTATCTGGTGGGCAAGCCGCACCAAGGTTTGAGTTGCATGTTCCAGATGATGAACGAGGCGCGGATCGGCGTCGGCATGGGCGCGGTGATGCTTGGGTATGCCGGTTATCTTTATTCCCTGGACTACGCTCGCGAACGCCCGCAAGGCCGCCTGCCGGATAGCAAGGATCCTACGACCGCACCGGTCTCGATCATCCAGCACGCAGACATCAAGCGCATGCTGCTCACCCAAAAATCCTACGTAGAGGGCGCTTTCGACCTTGGCTTATACGCAGCGCGCCTGTTCGACGACACCACGACCCTGGCAACCGAAGCTGAGCGCAAGCACGCCCACGAACTGCTGGACCTGCTCACCCCCATCGTCAAATCCTGGCCGTCAGAGTTCTGCCTCAAGGCCAACGAACTGGCAATCCAGATCCTTGGCGGCCACGGCTACACCCGCGAATACCCGGTAGAACAGTACTATCGCGACAACCGCCTGAACCCGATTCATGAGGGCACCCATGGCATCCAGTCCCTGGATCTGCTGGGGCGCAAGCTCGCGCAGAACGGCGGCGCGGGCTTGAAACAATTGATAAGACTGATCGCCGAAACCGGCGCGCGGGCTCAGGAATACCCGTCACTGACTGCGCTGCGCGAACCCCTGGAACAACTGGTCAACCGTCTGCAAAGCGTCACCCTCGGCCTGCTGACGGACCTCGCCCAGGGCAAGGTCAATAGCAGCCTCGCGAACTCGGCGCTGTACCTAAAGGTGTTTGGGCATACGGTGATCGGCTGGCGCTGGCTGGAACAAGCGATTCGCGCAGAAGAGGGCTTGGCCAAGGGCAATGCGGCCGATGTGGCCTTCTATAAAGGCAAGCTCCAGGCCGCCCGCTACTTCCTGACCTGGGAAATACCGGGCTGCCATCATGAACTGGCGATTCTGGAAGCACGCGATGATACGTGCCTCGCGATGCAGGACGAGTGGTTCTAAGGCTGTCCGATCGCCTTGGAAATCACATCAACCGTGGCGCTGACTTGCTCTTGGTAACGGTCGAGTTCTTCTTGATGCGCCTGCTGCAATTCGATTTGCTCGGCGCACAGGTTCAGCGCCGCCAGCACCAGTAACTTGTCCCCAATCAGCGTCGGGTACTTTTTCTTGGTGGTGGCCAGGGAGGCCTTGAGCATGGTCACGGCGTGCATCAGGGTTTTGTCTTCCCCGGCTGGCGCCTTGATCGAGTAATCCTCTCCGAGAATTGAAACGACCTTTATCCCTTCATTCATGCGCCGACAGGACCTGCGCTCACACGCTCAACCAGCGCTTGAATACGGGCGGCGGTGGCGCCGTGCTTTTCTTCCTGCTCCATCAGGTTCAGTTGCAGGCTGTCGTTCTCATCCTTGGCGCGGGCCAGTTCGGCCTTGAGGGATTCGTTGCTGCCCAGTAGGTCCTGATTCTGCTGTACCAGGTCGCTGACCAGTTGTTCCAGTTGGCTGAGGGATGCTTCTAACATTTTGATTTCTCGGGCTTTTTCAAAGGGCGGTGACGATAAAGAAAATTCACCTCGGATGCCAGGGTTATCCCCGGCGCGCAGCCCGAATTTTAAGGGCCGGGCCGCACTTTCGAGCCTTAGTGACTGCAATTCGCCGATCTGGTTCCTGAATCGGCCAAACCCCTCGTCAGATGCGACAAAAGCGCACGCCCCTTTAAGACTTTAGTCGTATGGCCGATACGCGATGCATACCCCGTATCACGGCCGCACGGATCGCGCTTCTCCCCAGGATTCCAAGATGTCCCTTCGTAATATGAATATCGCGCCGCGCGCCTTTCTAGGCTTCGCATTCATCGGCGCGCTCATGTTGTTTCTCGGTGTGTTCGCCTTGAACCAGATGAGCAAAATTCGCGGCGCCGCTGAAGAGATCACGCTGTCCAGCGTGCCAAGCATTCGTGCCCTCGACGAGTTCACCCAACTGACCCTGCGCCTGCGCGTGCTGTCCTACCGTTTGCTGACCAACCGCGAGCCGGATGTGCAGCAAAAGACCCTGGAAACCTTTGAACTGCGCGACCAGCAAATCCGCGCCGCCCAGGGCATCTACGAAAAACTCATCGATACCCGCGAAGAACGCGCCACCTATGACGAATACGTCAACCTGCTCGGCCAGTACCGCCAGATCGAAGCACGTATGAAGAGCCTGTCGCGGGCCAACCAAGTGGAAGACCTGCGCACACTGATCAACACCGAACTGCTGAGCAATTCCGAGAAGGTCAACGCGGTATTGGCGCGCCTGCTGGAGATCAACAACCAGATGGCATTGGTCACCAACCAACAAGCCAAAGACCAATATGACTTGGCCTTCAACCTGGTGGTTGGACTGTTGGCGCTCGCCACGGCACTGACCGTGCTGTTCGCCTGGCTGCTGACCCGCAGCATCACCGTGCCCATCGCCCAGGCCCTGGAAGCGGCCGAAGAAGTTGCCGAAGGCAACCTGACGCGACCGATCAAGATCGACGGCAACGACGAAGCCGGGCGCCTGCTGGCGGCCATGGCCAAGATGCAGGACAAACTGCGCGACACGCTGCAACGCATCGCCGGCTCCGCCACCCAGCTTGCGTCTGCGGCGGAAGAACTGAACGCCGTCACCGACGAAAGCGCCCGTGGCCTGACCCAGCAAAACAACGAAATCGAACAGGCCGCTACCGCCGTCAACGAGATGACCAGCGCGGTGGAAGAAGTCGCACGTAACGCGGTGAGCACTTCCGAAGCTTCGCGCAATGCCACCACCTCCGCCGGCGACGGGCGGGACCTGGTGCAGGAAACCGTCAGCGCCATCGAGCGTATGAGCGGCGATGTGCAAGCCACCGCGACCTTGATTGGCGACCTGGCGAATGAATCACGCGATATCGGCAAAGTGCTGGATGTGATTCGTGGCCTGGCCGACCAGACCAACTTGCTGGCCTTGAACGCCGCTATTGAAGCGGCGCGTGCGGGTGAAGCCGGGCGTGGTTTCGCCGTGGTGGCCGATGAAGTGCGGGCCCTGGCCCATCGTACCCAGCAATCCACCAGCGAGATCGAGCGGATGATCGGCAGTATCCAGGCCGGCACCGAGCACGCAGTGGATTCGATGCGCAACAGCACCGAACGGGCAGAATCGACATTGAATATCGCCAAAGGCGCGGGGATTTCGCTGGACACCATCAATACCGCGATTGTGGAGATCAACGAGCGCAACCTGGTCATCGCCAGCGCGGCGGAAGAACAGGCGCAGGTGGCGCGGGAAGTGGACCGTAACCTGGTGAATATCCGGGATCTGTCGGTGCAATCGGCGACAGGGGCCAGCCAGACGAGTGCGGCGAGCAGTGAGTTGTCGCGCTTGGCGGTGGATTTGAACGGGATGGTCGGGCGCTTCCGCCTCTAACTGACAACGTTGCACCCTTGTGGGAGCTGGCTTGCCTGCGATGGCGGTGGGTCAGCGTGCCTATTTGTTGCTGATACACCGATATCGCAGGCAAGCCAGCTCCCACATTGGATTGATATACACCCGCAAAGCTTTTTGACAGCGCAGCAATTCAACAGGTTAGAATCGCTGGCACGCAGACTGCATGGTCAGTTTGCGCCCCGTCTTGTTTACTCATGGAGTACTGCCTTTGAATGCGACGACCATCAACAGCCTGTTCTTGATCGGCGCGTTGCTGGTGAGTGCGAGCATTCTGGTGAGTTCTCTTTCGTCCCGCCTGGGGATCCCGATCCTGGTGATCATCCTGGCCGTGGGCATGGTCGCCGGCGTCGATGGCGGCGGCATCATCTTCGATAACTACCCGACCGCCTACCTGGTGGGCAACCTCGCGCTGGCGGTGATCCTGCTGGACGGCGGCTTGCGCACCCGGGTGGCGAGTTTCCGCGTGGCACTCTGGCCGGCGTTGTCGCTGGCCACGGTGGGGGTGTTGATTACCACCGGCCTCACCGGCATGGCCGCCGCCTGGCTGTTTGACCTCAATATCATCCAAGGTTTGCTGATCGGCGCCATCGTCGGCTCCACGGACGCCGCTGCGGTGTTCTCGCTGCTCGGCGGCAAAGGCCTGAACGAACGGGTCACCGCCAGCCTGGAAATCGAATCCGGCAGCAACGACCCGATGGCGGTGTTCCTCACCGTAACCCTGATCGACATGCTCGCCAGCGGCCAGACCGGCCTGCATTGGAGCCTGCTGACGCACCTGGTGCGCGAGTTCGGCATCGGCGGCATCGTCGGCCTGGGCGGCGGCTGGCTGATGCTGCAGATGGTCAACCGCATCAACCTGGCCACCGGCTTGTACCCGATCCTGGTGATCGCCGGCGGCCTGTTCGTCTTCGCCGTAACCAACGCCCTGCACGGCAGCGGCTTCCTCGCCGTGTACCTGTGCGGCCTGGTAATCGGCAACCGCCCGGTGCGCAGCCGTCATGGCATTTTGCACATGCTCGACGGCATGGCCTGGCTGGCGCAGATCGGCATGTTCCTGGTGCTGGGCCTGCTGGTCACGCCCCACGACTTGCTGCCGATTGCCCTGCCGGCCCTGGGCCTGGCGCTGTGGATGATCCTGTTTGCGCGACCGCTGTCGGTGATGGTCGGCCTGCTACCGTTCAAGGCTTTCCACGGGCGCGAAAAAGCTTTTATCGCCTGGGTTGGCTTGCGCGGCGCCGTACCGATCATCCTGGCGGTGTTCCCACTGATGGCCGGCCTGCCCCATGCGCAGCTCTACTTCAACCTGGCGTTCTTTATCGTGCTGGTCTCGCTGCTGGTACAGGGCACGAGCCTGCCGTGGGTGGCCAAATTGCTCAAGGTGACCGTACCGCCGGACCCTGCGCCCATCTCCCGCGCGGCCCTGGAAGTGCACGTCACCAGCGAGTGGGAGCTGTTCGTCTACCGCCTGGGCGCCGAAAAGTGGTGCATCGGCGCCGCCCTGCGCGAGCTGAAAATGCCCGAAGGCACGCGGATCGCCGCGCTGTTCCGAGGCCAGCAACTGCTCCATCCGTCGGGTAGTACGGTGCTCGAAGTCGGCGATCTGCTCTGTGTGATCGGCCACGAACACAACCTGCCGGCCCTGGGCAAGCTGTTCAGCCAGGCGCCACAGCGCGGACTGGATTTGCGCTTCTTCGGCGACTTCGTACTCGAAGGCGACGCCCAGCTGGGCGCGGTCTCGGCCCTGTATGGCCTGAAGCTGGAAGGTATCGACCCGGACATGCCGCTGAGCAGCTTCATTACCCAGAAAGTCGGTGGCGCACCTATCGTCGGCGACCAGGTGGAATGGAACAACACCATCTGGACCGTCGCGGTCATGGACGGGAACAAGATCGGCAAAGTGGGCGTCAGATTCCCCGAAGGAAGTCGCCCGGGCCCCGGACTCTTCCTCTAAACTGCGGGGCGACAACGCCCCGATTCTTCACCTTGCTCGACCGGTCTCTATGCCAATCCTGCGCACGCTCCTCGCCACTGCCCTGCTGGGCCTGACCCTTTGTGTCGGCACCGTACACGCGGCCGACCCGCCCAGCGCCGACGCCATCCAGCAATCCCTGGACAAGCTGCCCGACCGCAAACTGCCCGACGCCGACATGAAGGCGCTGCAAACCATCCTGCAGCAGACCCTAACGTACCTGGGCAACAAGCAGGATTACGAGCAGCGCCTGGTCGACCTCAAACGCCAGCTGGAAGACGCGCCGCGCCAAACCGTCGAAAACCAACGCGAACTGGCGCGGCTCAAGGCCACCAAAGTCATCCCGGTGGCCCAACGCTACGCCACCCTGCCGGTGCCGCAGCTTGAGCAACTGCTGGTGCAGCGCACCACCCAGCAAGGCGACCTGCAAAAAGATTTGGCCGATGCCAACAGCTTGACCATTGCCGCGCAAACCCGCCCCGAGCGCGCCCAGACCGAGATCAGCAGCAGCCAGACGCGCATCCTGCAGATCAATTCGATCCTCAAGAACGGCAAGGACAATGGCAAAACCCTCAGCAGCGACCAGCGCAACCAACTGAACGCCGAACTCGCTGCCCTTAACGCACTGATCCCGCTGCGCCGCCAGGAACTGGCCGGCAACAGCCAACTGCAAGACCTGGGCAACAGCCAGCACGACCTGGTGCTGGAAAAAACCGCGCGCCTGGAGCAAGAGATCCAGGACCTGCAAACCCTGATCAACCAGAAACGCCTGGCCCAGTCCCAGCAGACCGTGACGCAACAGTCCATCGAGGCGCAAAAAGCCGGCGGCAGCAGCCTGCTGGCCACCGAAAGCGCTGCCAACCTGAAACTGTCCGACTACCTGCTCAAAAGCACCGACCGCCTCAACGACCTGACCCAGAAGAACCTGCAAACCAAGCAGCAACTGGACACCGTGACCCAAAGCGACGCCGCGCTGGACGAGCAGATCAACGTGCTCAAGGGCAGCCTGCTGCTGTCCAAGATTCTCTATAAACAAAAGCAGGCCTTGCCGCGCCTGACGGTGGACCGCGACCTGGCAGACGACATCGCCAACATTCGCCTGTACCAGTTCGAGGTCAACCAGCAGCGCGAGCTGATCAGTTCCCCCAGCACCTATGTGGATAACCTGCTGGCCAACCAGCCGCCGGACGACGTTACTCCGCAACTGCGCCGCACTCTGCTGGAGCTGGCGATTACCCGCAGCGACTTGCTGGAGCGCCTGAGCCGCGAGCTGAGTGCGCTGCTCAATGAATCCATCACCTTGCAACTCAACCAGAAACAACTGCTGAGCACCGCTACCACACTGCGGTCGACGCTGGACGAGCAGATGTTCTGGATCCCCAGCAATAAGCCGCTGGACACCGAATGGCTGGAAACCGTCCCGGCGCACCTGAGCAAGCAAGTCACCACCCTGCCGTGGGCCTCCAGTGTCAGCGAACTGTACGACGGCCTGACCCAACGTCCGCTGCTGTTCCTGCCGTTGCTGTTGTTGATCGGCGCCCTGCTGTGGCGCCGTAAGAACCTGTATCAGCGCCTGAACAAAGTCCACCAGGACATCGGCCACTTCAAGCGCGACAGCCAGTGGCATACGCCCCAGGCCATCCTGATCAATATCCTGCTGGCAATGCCAGTCGCGCTGGGCCTGGCGCTGTGCGGCTACGCGCTGCAGATCGACGCCCGCGGGCAAAACGCCAACCTGGGTGCCGCGCTGCTACAGATCGCGCAGGCGTGGATGGTGTTCTACACCGCCTACCGCATCCTCGCGCCGGGCGGCGTGGCCGAGTTGCACTTCCGCTGGGAAAAGCCCCAGGTCGAGTTCCTGCAAGGCTGGGTGCGCAAGCTTGGCCTAGTGGTGCTGGCGCTGGTGGCTGTGGTTGCTATCGCCGAGCATCAACCGGCGGCGTTGGCCGACGATGTACTGGGCATCGGCGTGGTGCTGCTGTGCTACGCGCTGATGGCCTGGCTGCTGGGCCGCCTGCTGCTCAATAGCCCCACCCACGAAAAGGCTTCGCTGTTTCGCAAAGCGGTGGGCCTGGTGTTTACCGCCCTGCCCATCGCGCTGTTTATCGCCGTGTGTTTCGGCTACTACTACACCGCCCTCAAACTCAGCGACCGCTTGATCAACACCCTGTACCTGCTGATGTTCTGGCTGGTGATCGAAGCCACCTTCGTGCGTGGCCTGGGCGTTGCTGCACGGCGCCTGGCCTATGCGCGCGCCCTGGCCAAACGCCAGGCCGCCAAGGAAGCCGGCGAAGGCGAGGTGGTGATCGAAGAACCGACCCTGGACATCGAACAGGTCAACGAGCAGTCCATGCGCCTGATCCGCCTGGCCTTGCTCGGCGGTTTTATCGCGGCGTTGTACTGGGTCTGGAAGGACCTGATCACCGTGTTCTCGTACCTGGACAACGTGACGCTCTACGAATACACCAGCGGCACCGGTGCCAATATCAGCATGGTGCCCATCAGCATCGGCGACTTGCTGGGGGCGTCGATCATCGTCGGCATCACCTTTGCCCTGGCGCGTAACTTGCCCGGTTTGCTGGAAGTGTTGGTGCTGTCGAAACTCGACCTGGCCCAGGGCAGCGCGTATGCGACCACCACGCTGCTGTCCTATGTGATTGCTGGCGTGGGCTTCGTCTCCACCCTGTCCACCCTCGGCGTGAGTTGGGACAAGTTGCAATGGCTGGTGGCGGCGCTGTCGGTGGGGTTGGGCTTCGGGATGCAGGAGATCTTCGCCAACTTTATCTCCGGCATCATGATCCTGTTCGAGCGCCCGGTGCGGATTGGCGACACCATCACCATCGGCAACCTGTCGGGCACGGTGAGCAAGATCCGCATCCGCGCCACCACGATCACCGACTTTGACCGCAAGGACATCATCGTCCCGAACAAGACCTTCATCACCGGGCAACTGATCAACTGGTCGCTGACCGACACCATCACCCGGGTCACCCTGAAACTGGGCGTGGACTACGGCTCCGACCTGGACCTGGTGAAGGAACTGTTACTCAAGGCCGCCCGAGACAACCCGCGAGTGCTGAAGGAACCCGAGCCTCATGTGTACTTCCTCAACTTCGGCGAAAGCACCCTCGACCATGAACTGCGCATGCACGTGCGCGACCTCGGTGACCGCAACCCGGTAATCGACGAGGTGAACCGCTTTATCAACCGCGAGTTCAAGAACCACCACATCAACATCTCGTTCCGCCAGATGGAGGTCTACCTCAAGAACCTCCACGGCCAGGAATACAAACTGGTGGAAGTCGAAAGCCCGTCCAAACCCGCCAACGACGGTGGCGTGCAAGAACCGCCACCGAGCAAACTCGACTAACCGCGCTATCCCCAGCAGAATGCTCGGACATTCTGCTGGAGATGGCCGGTGAAAGCCCTCGACGAACTGACCTTCGACAACCGCTTCGCACGCTTGGGCGACGCGTTCTCAACCCACGTTTTGCCCGAACCCCTCGACGCACCGCGCCTGGTAGTGGCCAGCGATGCCGCCATGGCGTTGCTCGACCTCGACCCGGCCGTGGCCGAAACACCGGTGTTTGCCGAGTTGTTCGGCGGGCACAAGCTGTGGGCGGAAGCGGAGCCGCGGGCGATGGTCTATTCCGGGCATCAGTTTGGTGGCTACACCCCGCAACTGGGTGATGGCCGGGGGTTGTTGCTGGGCGAGGTCTACAACAAAGCAGGCGAGCATTGGGACCTGCACCTCAAGGGCGCCGGGATGACACCTTACTCGCGCATGGGCGACGGCCGCGCGGTGTTGCGCTCTTCAATTCGTGAGTTTCTGGCGTCTGAGGCGCTGCATGCACTGGGCATCCCCAGCAGTCGTGCACTGTGCGTGATCGGCTCCGACACCCCGGTATGGCGTGAGAAACAAGAACGCGGCGCGATGGTACTGCGCATGGCGCCCAGTCATATCCGCTTCGGGCATTTCGAATATTTCTACTACACCAAGAAGCCCGAGCAGCAGGCTATTTTGGCCGAGCACGTACTGAACCTTCACTACCCTGAATGCCGTGAACAACCCGAACCGTACCTGGCGATGTTCCGTGAAATCGTCGAGCGCAACGCCGAGCTCATCGCCAAGTGGCAGGCCTACGGGTTCTGTCATGGTGTGATGAACACCGACAACATGTCGATCCTGGGCATCACCTTCGACTTCGGGCCGTTTGCGTTTCTGGATGATTTTGACGCGCATTTCATCTGCAACCATTCGGACCATGAAGGGCGTTACTCCTTCAGTAATCAGGTGCCGATCGGGCAGTGGAACCTCAGTGCATTGGCGCAAGCGCTGACGCCGTTTATCAGCGTGGATGCTTTAAAAGAAGCGCTGGGGCTGTATCTGCCGTTGTATCAGGCCAATTACCTCGACTTGATGCGTCGACGGTTGGGGCTGACCACCGCTGAAGACGACGACCAGAAATTAGTGGAGCAGTTGCTCAAGCTGATGCAGAACAGCGGCGTGGATTACACCTTGTTCTTCCGACGGTTGGGGGATGAGTCGGCAGCGTTGTCCGTGACACGGCTGCGGGATGACTTTGTCGACATGGCCGGGTTTGATGACTGGGCCGAGCAATACAAGGCCCGCGTTGTGCGGGACGGGGATCACACTGAGGAACAACGCCGCAAGCGGATGCACGCAGTGAACCCGCTGTACATCCTGCGTAATTACCTGGCACAAAACGCCATCACTGCCGCCGAATCCGGGGATTACAGCGAAGTGCGGCGACTGCATGAGGTGCTAAGTAAGCCGTTTGAGGAACAGCCGGGGATGGACCAGTACGCCCAGCGGCCGCCGGACTGGGGCAAGCATTTGGAAATCAGTTGTTCGTCATAGGCGCTATCTCTGTAGTGAGCGGGCTTGCCCCGCGCTGGGTGGCGAAGCCGCCCCAACAGGAACGCGCGGTATTTCAGAAAGACCGAGTTGCCTGGATTTAGGGCGGCTTCGCCACCCAGCGCGGGGCAAGCCCGCTCACTACAACCTTGATAATTATCTGCCCCGGCTCCACATAGAATCTATTGGCCATTCCTGGAGCCCACCATGTCCGACCCTCTCGTCATTCCTTGCCCTCACTGCAACGGCCTCAACCGCATCCCCGGCGAGCGCCTGGGCGATGCCCCCAAATGCGGGCGCTGCAAGCAGCCGGTTTTGCTGAATAAGCCGTTTGAGCTCAAGCAAGGCGACTACGCCAGCCAGATCAAGGGCGACCTGCCATTGCTGGTGGATGTATGGGCTGACTGGTGCGGACCGTGCAAATCGTTTGCGCCGGTGTTTGAGCAGGCGGCTGGGCAGTTGGAAGGTAAGTGCCGGTTGGCCAAGCTGGACAGCGAAGCGAATCAGCAGTTGTCGGCGCAGTTGGGGATTCGTTCGATTCCGAGTTTGATCTTGTTCAAGAATGGCCGTGAAGTGGCACGCCAGAGCGGGGCGTTCCCGTTGCCGCAGTTGATGGCGTGGCTGGGCAGCCAGGGCGTGTAACTCGGTCAAATGTGGGAGCTGGCTTGCCTGCGATGCAGGCGACTCGGTCTGCCTGATACAACGAGGCGATGCCATCGCAGGCAAGCCAGCTCCCACACTGATTGCATTTCACATTAAGGTCAGCGTTGCCTGTCAGATCAGGCGTTTTCCAGCAGGTTATGCAGCTCCACAAACTGCAAGGTCAGCTTGTGCCGTGGGTCCAGGTGGATCAGCGGTTTGCTCTCCTGGTGCGACTCACGCATACGCACGGAGCTTGCCAAGTACACCGGCAACACCGGCAAGCCCTCTGCAATCAACTCATCCAGCATCTGCTGCGGCAGCGTCGCACGGGCCTGGAACTGGTTGACCACGATACCTTCCACTTCGAGGCCTTCGTTGTGGTCCTCCTTCAATTCCTCGATCTCAGCCAGCAGGCCATACAACGCCTGGCGCGAGAAACTGTCGCAATCGAACGGAATCAACACACGATCAGCCGCAATCAACGCCGAAACAGCATAAAAATTCAATGCCGGAGGGGTATCCAGGTAAATACGGTCGTAATCTTCGCTCAGATCGTCCAGCAGCTTTCGCAGCTTGTTGATCTTGTGCTTGGCCTCAAGCTTGGGCTGCAGGTCCGCCAGCTCTGGGGTCGCGGTGATGACATGCAGGTTGTCGAACGGTGTTTCGTAGATATCCACCTTGTTCTTCTTGGAAAACGGCCCGGAAGACAGGGTTTGCTTGAAAAAATCCGCGATACCCATCGGGATATCATCGCCGGTCAACCCAGTGAGGTATTGGGTTGAATTGGCTTGTGCATCGAGGTCGACCAACAGGGTTCGATAGCCTTCGCTGGCACTGACCGCCGCCAGGTTGCAGGCGATGCTGGACTTGCCAACGCCGCCTTTCTGATTGAACACCACACGCCGCATGGAAAAACCTCCGTGTATCAATGAATGTCCGAGTGTAGAGGGCAAAAGCGCCTGTTAGCTACCTCGTTCATCCATGCACTACTGCATCAAAGGCCTTTGGCGCTTTGGCTGTCATACGCAACCGACAAATTAAACAGAACAGTCCGACAATCCAACTCGGCTTCAGGTAAAGGACAATCTGTAAATCTTTCCAACCAAATTGTAATCAGCCTTGAACAAATCTTTACCAAAGTTTGCTAGAAGCCCACGGCACCGGGATAATGCGCGCCATTCGGCTATTGCTCCCTGTCCCGGTATTCGGGGCCAACAGCCGCACATGGAAGCCCGCAGGGGCGGGATAACTTCTCAGTGATCACTTTCAACATCGCCCAATGGCGCGCATGGGCTCCTGGGCTCGAAAGCGCGGCCGCCTGGCAGGCTTGGTGCCAGGACCCGGTGTTGCTGCCTGCAAGCGAAGCCGCCCCCGACGTGTCATTTCTGCCAGCCATGCAACGTCGTCGTCTCAGCCGGCTGGCGCGGATGGCGTTCAGCGTGGGTTGGCCGCTGGCCGAAGGCCTGCAGGACCTGCCACTGGTGTTCATCTCCCGGCATGGCGAAACCCCGCGCACCCTCGACATCCTCAGCGACCTGGCCAATGACCAGCCACTGTCGCCGACCCAGTTCAGCCTGTCAGTGCACAACGCAGTCATCGGCCTGTGGTCGATCCTGCGCAATGAAACCGCCGAGATGACCGCCCTCGCTGCCGCCGGTGACGGCCTGGAACACGGCATCCTCGAAGCCGCCGCGCTGCTCGATGAAGGTGCTCCAGCGGTTTTGCTGGTGATCACCGAGGAACAGCCGCCCGAGGCCTATGCCAGTTGGATCGTCGATGTGCCATTTCCCTATGCCCTCGGCCTGTTGCTGACACCGGGCGACGAGTGGCAACTGGAACTGAGCGCGGGCACTGTCCAACCCACTCAAACCCAGTGGCCCCACGCCCTGAACCTGCTGCGCACCCTGCTTACCGAGCAGGCCACCTGCCAACATGCCTGGAAGAACCGTGTATGGAACTGGCAACGCAAGCCGTAACCGACAAGCCAAGGGATGCCTACTATTGGCGCCTGTTCGCCACCGCCGCCAGTTTCTTCCTGTTCGGCGTCGGCGGCCTGTGCCTGCGCTTGCTGGTGTTCCCGCTGCTCAGTTGCCTGCCAGGCAGTGCCGAACAGCACCGTCGCCGCGCCCGCCACACCATCAGCAAGCTGTTCTGGCTGTTTATCCGTCTGATGCAACGCGCAGGCGTGCTCACCTACAGTGTTGAAGGCGCCGAAAACCTCGGACGCCCTGGCCAGATGATCATCGCCAACCACCCGTCGCTGATCGACGTGGTGTTCCTGATCGGCCTGGTGCGCCAGGCCAATTGCGTGGTCAAGCAGAGCCTGTGGCAAAACCCCTTCACCCGTGGGCCGGTGCGTGACGCCGGCTACATCAGCAACGACGGCAGTGCCGAGATGCTCGACGCCGCCGCCGGCGCCCTGCAAGCGGGCCAGACCCTGATCATCTTTCCCGAGGGCACGCGCACCACACCGGGCGCGGCGCCTGCCTTTCATCGCGGGGGCGCCGCCATTGCACTGCGTGGTGCGACAATCATCACCCCCGTGGTGATCAAGGTCAGCCCTACCACGCTGACCAAGGCCGAACCCTGGTATCGCATCCCAAAATGCCGCGTGCACTTCAGTTTGCGGGTGGGTGCCGATATAGAACCACGGGCGTTCGCAACACTGGGGCCTGCGCCCCAGGCCTCACGCAAGCTTAACGATTACCTGCACCACTATTTTATTAAGGAGCTCGCCGAAGATGAGCGACAGACAACGCCTTGAGCACGACATAAAGGCACTGATCATCGAGGCCCTGGGCCTGGAAGACATCAGTGTCGACGACATCGGCAGCGACCAGACCCTGTTTGGCGAAGGCCTTGGCCTGGACTCGGTAGACGCCCTGGAATTGGGCCTGGCGATCCAGAAAAAATACGGCATCAAGATCGATGCCGACGCCAAGGACACCCGCAATCACTTCACCAACGTGGCCAGCCTTGCGGCGTTCGTCACGGCCAGACAGGCAGCTTGAGACCGGACCATGCAAACTCGTGACGATATTTTCAACACCCTGCGCGATGCCTTGGTGGAACTGTTTGAACTGCCGCCGGAACGCGTCACCCTGGATGCCAACCTGTACCAGGACCTGGAAATCGACAGCATCGACGCCGTCGACTTGATCGACCACATCAAGCGCCAGACCGGCAAAAAGATCGCCGCCGAGGAATTCAAGGCAGTGCGCACCGTGAACGACGTGGTTGAGGCGGTGTACCGTCTGGTCACGCCTGCCGCATGAGTCGGCTGATCGGCCTTGGCCTGTTGTTGGCGGGGCTGCTGTACCCCTTTGCGGTGTATTACGGCACTGAGCACTTTGCCCCGTGGCAATTCGGCCTGCTGCTCGGCAGCCTGTGGTTATTGCGCGCGCTCACCGGCGCTCGCCGTCCCGGCAGCCGCTGGATGGCGTTGGCGGTGATTGTGTTCTGCCTGCTGTTGGCCTGGTTCGATAACCCGCACTTGCTGCGCTGGTACCCGAGCCTGGTCAGTGCGTTCATGTTGTCGCTGTTCGGCTTGAGCCTCAAATACGGCCCGCCGATGGTAGAGCGCCTGGCACGCATGACCGACCCGGTGCTGCCACCCCACGCCGTTGTGTATACCCGCCGGGTCACCGTGGTGTGGAGTGTGTTTTTTCTCTGTAATGGCCTGCTCGCCGCTGCCCTCACCTTATGGGCGCCGCTGAGTTGGTGGACGTTGTACAACGGCCTCATCGCCTACGGGCTGATGGGGCTGTTGTTTGCCGTGGAATGGCTGGTACGACAAAGGGTTCGAGGCCGCGTATGAAAGGGTTGAAACTTGAGCACTTGCTGCTTGAGCCGTTGGAACAGCGTTGGGTCACCACCGAACCTGCGATGAATCACGCACAACTGTGGGAGCAATCCCTCAGCCTTGCGGCGGGCCTGCAAGCGCGCGGCATCCAGCGCCTGGCCGTGCACCTGGAAGACGCAGGCCTGCTGGCGGTCGCCCTGCTCGGTGCCTGGCGGGCCGGCGTCGGCGTGCTGCTGCCAGCGGACCTGCAACCCCAAACCCGCCAACGTTGGGATGGGGCAGTTGACGCCTGGCTGACCGAAGCCAGCGACCTCGACGCGCTGTATCAGGCGCCGCTGAGCCCGGCCTCGCTCGATCTGGACACCTGCCAGCTGAGCCTGTGCACCTCCGGCTCCAGCGGCGAGCCCAAGCGTATCGACAAAACCCTGCGCCAACTGGCCAACGAAGTCGACGCCCTGGAAACCTTATGGGGCCCGGACCTGAAAGACGCGTGCATCATCGGCAGCGTCGCCACCCAGCATATCTACGGTTTGTTGTTCCGGGTGCTGTGGCCGCTGTGCGCCGGTCGCACCTTTGTGCGCAAGCAGTTGGCCTTCCCCGAAGACGTGCAACGCACCAGCCGTGAACATGCACAGTTCGCCTGGGTCGCCAGCCCGGCGCTGCTCAAGCGCATGGGCGACAACCTCGACTGGCCGGCACTGAGCCAGGTGTCGCGGGTATTTTCCTCCGGCGGCGCCTTGCCCATCGAGGCCGCCGGCGAGCTGTACGACCGCTTGCAACAGTGGCCGACGGAAATCCTCGGCAGCTCGGAAACCGGCGGGATCGCCTGGCGTCAGGGCGCACAGCCGTGGCAGCCGTTTACCGACGTGGTGCTGAGCCAGGACGCCGACGGCGCATTGCGCATCGCCTCGCCCTACCTGCCTGCCGGGCACATCGAGCAGACTGCCGACGCGGCCCGCATTCACGCCGATGGACGCTTCGAACTGCTTGGCCGGCTGGACCGAATCGTCAAGCTGGAAGAAAAACGTATCTCCCTGCCCATGCTTGAACAGGCATTGATGGCCCACCCGTGGGTCGCCGAAACACGCCTGGGCGTGGTGCAGGAAAACCGCGCCTCCCTTGGCGCCCTGGTGGTGCTGAGCGCCGACGGCCTGCATGCCCTGCGCAATCAGGGCCGACGTACCCTTACCCAAACCCTGCGCCAACACCTGAGCCAACACTGCGAAGCCCTCGCCCTGCCCCGTCGCTGGCGTTTGCTGCGCCAATTGCCCCTGACCAGCCAGGGCAAACTGCCCCAGGCGCACGTCGAGGCATTGCTGCTGGCGTCACGCCCCAAGGCGCCGGAAGTCTTGGAACAGGCCGAAGTCAATGGCGAATGGACCTTGCAACTGAGCATCCCGCCGGACCTGTCCTATTTCAGCGGCCACTTCCCAGTAACACCGGTGCTGCCGGGCGTGGTGCAGGTGGAATGGGCGTTCAACCTCGGCCAGCAACTGCTCAACCTGCCAGCCCGCTTTGCCGGCATGGAAGTGCTCAAGTTCCAGCAGTTGGTGCGCCCAGGCGACCGGATCGAACTGCACCTGCGTTTCGACCAGGAGCGCGGCAAGCTGTACTTCGCCTATCGCAATGGCGTCGCTGCGTGCTCCAGCGGTCGCATTCTGTTGGAGGCCGCGCATGCATAACCCCTGCGCCCTGATCCCGGTCTACAACCACGAAGCCGCCGTACCCGCCGTGGTCCAGAGCCTGTTGAACAGCGGCCTGCCCTGCCTGTTGGTAGACGACGGCAGCAGTGCGGCCTGCGCGGCGGTGTTGGCGCAATTGGCCACCCTGGATAACGTCACCTTGCTCACCCTGCCAAGCAACCAGGGCAAGGGCGGCGCCGTGATGGCGGGTTTTCGCGAAGCCGCTCGCCTGGGTTTTACCCACGCCCTGCAAGTGGATGCGGACGGCCAGCACGACCTGCGCGACGTCATCGGCTTCCTCGATGCCTCGCGTACCCACCCCAACGCGATCATCTGCGGCTACCCCGAATACGACGACAGCGTGCCCAAGGGTCGTTTGTATGCGCGCTACCTGACCCACGTATGGGTGTGGATCAACACCCTGTCGCTGCAAATTCGCGACTCGATGTGCGGCTTTCGCGTGTACCCGCTCGCTCCCGTGCTGGCGCTGATGGACTCGGCCTACATCGGCACGCGCATGGATTTCGACTCCGACATCCTGGTGCGCCTGGCCTGGCGCAATCAACCCATGCGTTGGCTGCCGACGCGTGTGCATTACCCCGCCGATGGTTTGTCGCACTTCCGTTTGTTCCGCGACAACGTGCGCATCTCGGCCATGCATACCCGGTTGTTCTTCGGCATGCTGGTGCGTGCGCCGATGATCCTGTGGCGACGGTGGCAGGCATGAGCGACAGTACCAAGCACTGGGCCGACCGCGAGGAGCGCGGCAGCTACTGGCTGATGAAACTCACCGCCTTCGCCGCCAAGGTCCTCGGCCGACGCCTGTTGAGCCCGGTGCTGTACGGCATCGTGTTGTACTTTTTCCTGTTTGGTCGCACCGCACGCCAGAGCGCCTGGCAATACCAACAGCGCCTGGCGGATTGGAGCGGGCGTGATGAACTGCGCCCTACTCATCGGAGGGTCTTCGGCCAGTTCATGGCCTTCGCCGACTCCCTGCTCGACAAGCTCGACGTTTGGAACGGCAAGCTGCGCCTGGAACAGATCGAGATCAACGACCCGGCGCAACTACGTGGGCAACTGCGTGGCGAGCGCGGGCAGATGTTGGTAGGTGCGCACCTGGGCAACCTGGAAGTGTGTCGCGCCCTCGCCGAGATTGGCGAACAGGTCACCATGAACGTACTGGTGCACACCAAGCATGCCGAGCAATTCAACCGTCTGCTGGGCGAAGCCGGCGCGACCCATTTGCGCCTGATCCAGGTCAGCGAGCTAGACCCGGCCACCATGTTGCTGCTGAGCCAGCGCCTGGACGATGGTGAGTGGCTGGCCATCGCCGGCGACCGCGTGCCGCTGCACGGCGGGCGCACGGTGCGCGTGGACTTTCTCGGCCACGACGCCGCGTTCCCCCAAGGCCCCTGGCTATTGGCCGGTTTGCTCAAATGCCCGGTCAACCTGCTGATGTGCCTCAAGCACAAGAACCGCTACCGACTGACCATCGAGCCTTTCGCGCAATTGATCGAATGGAAACGTAATACCCGCGAGCAGGTCATAGCCCTGTGGACCGCGCGCTACGCCGCACGCCTGGGCCAGTTCTGCCTGGAAGCGCCCCAACAATGGTTCAACTTTTACCCTTTCTGGAAGACCGATGACGACGCATCTTGAGCCGGTAACCTTTGGCGAACGCCCTTTGCGCATCGAAGACGTGCTGGCCCTGGCCAACCGTCAGGCGCCTACCCAATTGCAGGATGATGCTGCGTACCGCCAGCGCATTGCCAAGGGCGCGCAGTTCCTCGACTCGCTGCTGGACAAGGAAGGCGTGATCTATGGCGTGACCACCGGCTACGGCGATTCGTGCGTGGTGGCGGTGCCGTTGCAGCACGTCGAGGCGTTGCCGCGTCACCTGTACACCTTCCACGGTTGCGGCCTGGGCAAATTGCTCGACGCCCAAGCCACCCGCGCCGTGCTGGCCGCGCGTTTGCAGTCGCTGTGCCACGGCGTGTCCGGCGTACGCGTAGAGCTGCTGGAGCGCCTGCATGCATTTCTTGAACACGACGTGCTGCCACTGATTCCCGAAGAAGGCTCGGTGGGCGCCAGCGGCGATCTGACACCGCTGTCCTACGTGGCCGCGACCTTGTCCGGCGAACGCGAAGTGATGTTCTGCGGCGAGCGTCGCCAAGCGAGCGATGTACACCGCGAGCTGGGCTGGGACCCGTTGGTCCTGCGCCCGAAAGAAGCCCTGGCCCTGATGAACGGCACCGCCGTGATGACTGGCCTCGCCTGCCTGGCCTTCGCCCGCGCCGACTACCTGCTGCAACTGGCCACGCGCATCACCGCGCTGAACGTGGTGGCGCTGCAAGGCAACCCGGAGCACTTCGACGAGCGCCTGTTCGCCGCCAAGCCGCACCCGGGGCAGATGCAAGTCGCCGCCTGGCTGCGCAAGGACTTGGCCATCGATGCGCCAACCGCGCCACTGCACCGCCTGCAAGACCGTTACTCGCTGCGCTGCGCCCCCCACGTCCTTGGCGTGCTGGCCGACAGCCTGAACTGGCTGCGTTCGTTCATCGAGATCGAACTGAACAGCGCCAACGACAACCCGATCATCGACGCAGAAGAGGAGCGCGTGTTGCACGGCGGGCACTTCTACGGCGGGCATATCGCCTTCGCCATGGACAGCCTCAAGACTCTGGTGGCCAACGTCGCCGACCTGCTCGACCGCCAGCTCGCGCTGCTGGTGGACGTGCGTTACAACCACGGTTTGCCAAGCAACCTGTCCGGCGCCCCGGCAGATCGCGCGATGATCAACCACGGTTTCAAGGCCGTGCAGATCGGCACCAGCGCCTGGACTGCCGAAGCGCTGAAAAACACCATGCCGGCCAGCGTGTTCTCGCGTTCCACCGAATGCCATAACCAGGACAAAGTGAGCATGGGCACCATCGCCGCCCGCGATGCGATCCGTGTGCTGGAGCTGACCGAGCAGGTAGCCGCCGCCACCTTGCTCGCCGCCAACCAAGGCGTATGGTTGCGCGCCCAGGCCGAAGACGCTCGCCCGCTGCCTGCAGCCTTGGCCGCGATGCATGAGGAACTGGGCAAAGACTTCCCGCCAGTGATCGAAGACCGCGCCCTGGAAGGCGAACTGCGCCTGTGCCTGCAACGCATCGCCGAGCAACACTGGAGGCTGCATGCGTAGCCCGGGCGTGCTGCATTGCGACACCGAAATCCTCGTGCCGTTTTTTGACGTCGACACCATGAACGTCGTGTGGCACGGGCATTACGTGAAGTACCTGGAAGTGGCGCGTTGTGCGTTACTCGACCAGATCGGCCACAACTACACGCAGATGCTGGAGTCGGGCTATGCGTGGCCGGTGATCGACATGCAGTTGCGCTATGTGCGCGGCGCCGTGTTCGGCCAGACCATCAATGTGCGCGCCAGTTTGGTGGAGTGGGAAAACCGCTTGAAGGTCAATTACCTGATCACCGATCTGGCCAGCGGCGAGCGCTTGACCCGTGCCAGCACCGTGCAAGTGGCAGTGGAAGTCGCCAGCCGCGAGATGCAAATGGCCTCCCCAAAAATATTCACAGACGCCGTCGAGAGAGCCCTGAAATGAGATCCCCTGTGGGAGCGGGCTTGCTCGCGAAGATCCTGAGGGCCCTGCATAGTGTCAGGCAACCCATGTCATCGTTAACGTCCTTCGCGAGCAAGTCGAATCGTCGCACCGCCGCTCCCACATGGACCGCGTTAATCCTGTTGTTGAGCGTTTCAGGCATGGCGCATGCCTTCGACCTGCAGCAACTCAGCGACCAGCTTGCAAAACCCACCGTGATCCACGGCAGCTTCATCCAGGAAAAACACCTGCGTGCCCTGCCCCAACCCCTGATCAGCAAAGGCACCTTCGTGCTGGCCAAGGACCACGGCCTGCTGTGGCTGCTTAAAACCCCGCTGCGACAGGACTATCGCATCAGCGCCCAAGGCATTGCGCGCCGTGACGCTAACGGCTGGCAATTGCTGCCAAACAAGAGCGCCGGCGCAGAACAGAATCGCCTGTTCCTCGCTGTGCTCCAGGGCGACAGCAGTGGCCTGCAACGTGACTTCGAACTGCAGTTGCAAGGCGAAGCCAACGGCTGGAAGCTGACCCTGATCCCACGCTCGCTGCTGCTCAAGCAGGTATTCACCCAGATCAATATCGACGGTGGCGAGCTGGTGCAAAAAATCGAACTACTGGAGACCCAAGGCGACAGCACGGTGCTGCGCATGCAGGACAGTTCGGCCAGCCAACCCTTGAGCGAAGCGGAGCAACACGACTTTGCCCAGTGAGCGCCTGCTACCGCGCCTGTTCCTGATCCTGCTGGTGGCCGTGCTGGCCCTGGCTGGCTGGCAGTGGCGCCACGGTGCCCCGCTGTCGGCCAACCTGATGGAACTGGTGCCGGGCAACACGCCGGATGCCCTGGAACTGCAAGCCGAACAGCGCATGCAAGAACCGCTCAACCGCGAAATGCTGGTGCTGGTGGGGCATGCCGACCGCCAGCAAGCAGTGGCGGTCGCCCAGCAGTTGGGCGAGCGTTGGCAGGCCAGCGGCCTGTTTGAAAAGGTGCAATGGAACCTGCAAGCCGACTTGCCGGCGCTGCGTGAACAACTGCTGCGCGGCCGCTTGGCGATGCTCTCGGCCAAGGATCGCGAACAACTGATCGAGCAACCCGACGCGTTTATCCAGCAGCGCGTGCAAGCCCTGTTCGACCCCTTCACTGGCTTCAGCCTGGTGCCGAGCCAGGACGACTGGCTGGGCCTGACCGGGCGTATCCAGAACAGCCAGCCGCAACATGGCTCGGTGCAATTGGATATCGGCAGCGGTGCGTTGATCGCCGATGCCGACGGCAAGAGCTGGGTGCTGTTGCGTGCGCGCACCACCGGCAATGCCTTCGATATGAAACTGCCGTTGCAAGTGGCGGACCTGCTCCAGGCCAGCCGCGAACACGCGAGCGGGCGAGGTGCGCAATTACTCGCGGCCAGCGGGCTGCTGTACGCCGCGAACGGCCAGCAGCAAGCCACGCGTGAAATCACTTGGGTCGGCGGCGGCGCCACCGTCGGCATCCTGCTGTTGCTGTTGCTCGCATTCCGTCGCTGGCGCGTGCTGCTGGCATTCGTGCCGGTGCTGGTGGGCATGCTGTTTGGCGCGGTGGCCTGTGTGGCACTGTTCGGCCACATGCATGTGATGACGCTGGTGCTGGGCTCCAGCCTGATCGGCGTGGCGGTGGATTACCCGCTGCACTACCTGTCCAAGAGCTGGAGTATGCAGCCGTGGCGCAGTTGGCCGGCGTTGCGCATCACCTTGCCGGGGCTGAGCCTGAGCCTGGCCACCAGTTGCATCGGCTATCTGGCGCTGGCGTGGACGCCGTTTCCGGCACTGACCCAGATCGCCGTGTTTTCCGCCGCCGGCCTGGTAGGCGCGTACCTGTCTGCCGTGTGCCTGCTGCCGGCGCTGCTCAAGGGTGTCGAGTTGCGCCCAGCGCAATGGCCGCTGCGGATCGCCGACTGTTTGTGGCAGGTGCGTGCGTCGTTGCTCAAACGCGTGCCAAGCCCAGTGTTGCTGGTGTTGCTGCTGCTGTTTTGCGCAGGGGGCCTGTGGCACTTGAACAGCAAGAACGATATCCGCCAGTGGATCGGTGCGCCGCCGCAGTTGCTGCAAGAAGCGCAAGCCGTGGCACGCATTACCGGGTTCCAACCCACCAGCCAGTTCTTCCTGGTGCGCGCAGAGAACCAGCAACAGTTGCTGGAGCGTGAAAGCGCCCTGGGCCAGCGCCTGGATCAGCTAGTGAACATGGACAAGCTCCAGGGTTACCTGGCGCTCAATCAATTGGTCAGCCTGCCCGCCGAGCAGCAACAGGTACGCGACGCATTGAACGCGTTGGCGCAGCACTGGCAACCACTGCTGGACCTCGGCGTCCCTGCCAGCGCCCTGCAAGCCGAGGTCGCGCAACTGCAGGCGCTGCCCACCCAAGACATCGACGCCGCATTGGCAGGCCCACTGGCCGAACCTTGGCGCACGCTGTGGCTGGGCCCGGTAGACGGCGGCGTGGCGGCGATGGTCAGCCTGCAAGGCTTGAACAACCCGGCGCTGCTGCGGGTGCAGGCGCTGGATTTACCGGGGGTGCAGCTGGTGGATCGCCTGGGCGATTTGAACCGGGTATTTGCCGACACGCAGATCAGCGCCGCCGAATTGAAGTTGATGTCGTGCGTGCTGATCGTGCTGTTGTTGATCCTGCCGTTCGGCTTCGGCGGTGCCTTGCGTATCGTTGCCCTGCCGTTGCTGGCGGCACTGTGCAGCCTGGCGAGCCTGGGTTGGTTGGGCCAGCCGCTGACGCTGTTCAGCCTGTTCGGCCTGCTGCTGGTCACGGCCATCAGCGTCGACTACGCGATCCTGATGCGCGAGCAGATCGGCGGCCCTGCGGTCAGTCTTTTGGGCACGCTGCTGGCGGCGCTGACGACCTGGCTGTCGTTTGGCCTGCTGGCCGTGTCCAGTACCCCCGCCGTGAGCAATTTCGGCTTATCGGTCAGCCTGGGCCTGGCATTCAGCTTTATGCTGGCGCCCTGGGCCGGGCAACAGAAACACGCCTTATGAATGTGATTATCGCCAAAGCGGCAAGGAGCCCTCGTGCCCACAGTTGAAATGGAACGTCGCCAGGTGGTGGTGATTGGTGCCGGTCCGTCCGGGGCCATCGCCGCCGCGCTGTTAAAGCGCAAAGGGCATGATGTATTGATCATCGAGCGCCAGCATTTCCCGCGTTTCTCGATTGGCGAAAGCCTGCTGTCCCACTGCATCGACTTCATCGAAGAAGCCGGCATGCTCGACGCCGTGCAGGCCGCTGGTTTCCAGCTCAAGACCGGTGCGGCATTCGCCTGGGGCGAGCGCTACAGCGCGTTTGATTTCAGCGATACGTTCAGCAACGGCAAGCCCACCACTTTCCAGGTGCAGCGTGGCGAGTTCGACAAGTTGCTGGCCGACCAGGCCGCGCTTCAAGGCGTCGACATTCGCTACGGCGAAACCATCGTCGGCGTGGACTTCAAGGGCGACTGCCGCTACCTGCACGTACGCCGCGAGAACGGCAGCGAGTACCACCTCAAGGCCAAGTTCGTGCTCGACGCCAGCGGCTACGGCCGCGTGCTGCCGCGCTTGCTGGAGCTGGACTTGCCGTCTGACTTCCCGGTGCGCCAAGCGGTGTTCACCCACGTCGAAGACCGTATCGAACACCCAGGCTTCGACCGCACCAAGATCCTCGTGACCACCCATCCAACCCAGCGCGATATCTGGTTCTGGACCATCCCGTTCAGCAACGGCCGTTGCTCAGTGGGCGTGGTTGCCGCCAAGGAACACTTCGACGGCCGCGACAGCGACCTCGATGCCTGCCTGCGCGGTTTAATCGACGAGACCCCAAGCCTGTCCGGCGTGCTGCAAAACGCCGTGTGGGATACCCCGGCGCGCACCATCGGCGGCTACGCGGCCAACGTCAAGACCCTGCATGGCCCGGGCTTTGCGCTGCTGGGCAATGCGGCAGAATTCCTCGACCCGGTGTTCTCGTCCGGCGTGACCATCGCCATGCGTTCGGCGAGCATGGCCGCAGGCCTTCTGCACCGCCAACTGAGCGGCGAAGCGGTGGACTGGCAAACCGAGTTTGCCGAACCGCTCAAACGCGGTGTCGACACCTTCCGCTGCTACGTCGAAGGCTGGTACGCCGGCACCTTCCAGGATGTGATTTACCACCCCGACAGCTCGCCGGAAATTCGCCGCATGATCTGCTCGATCCTCGCCGGTTACGCGTGGGACGAGCGCAACCCGTTTGTCAGCGAACCCAAGCGGCGGTTACGGATGTTGTCGGAAATTTGTGCGGGTGAGCCGGTATGAGCAGTCAGTACTTAAGTAAGAACTACGTCGAAGAAACCAAGTTCGGCTTCTGGTTCCTGCGCAGCCACACCTGGCAGCACCACGTGTTGCGCGTGGCGATCAACGACCTGCGAGGCCTGTTTACCGACCCGTTGCCACAGGCACCCGTGTTGCTGGACGCCGGTTGCGGCCAGGGCAAGTCGTTCCAGTATCTGCAGCAGGTGTTCGCCCCCGCGCGCCTGATCGGCCTGGATGCCGACCCTCACAGCCTGGAGCTGAGCAAGGCCGAAGCCGTGCGCCAGGGCCTGGATATCGAGTTGATCGGCAGCGACTGCGCCACCCTCAATGTGCCGGATGCCAGCGTCGATATCCTGTTCTGCCACCAGACCTTCCACCACCTGGTTGAACAGCACCGCGCCCTCAAAGAGTTCTACCGCGTGCTCAAGCCGGGCGGTTACCTGCTGTTTGCCGAGTCCACTGAAGCCTACATCGACACGTGGGTGATCCGTTGGCTGTTCCGCCACCCGATGCACGTGCAGAAAAGCGCCGAAGAGTACCTGGAGATGATCCGCGAGCAGGGTTTTGAGTTCGGCGCGCAGAACGTTTCGTACCCGTATTTGTGGTGGAGCCGTTCCAGCGATTTCGGCCTGCTGGAACGCTGGGGTCTGCGCAAGGCGCCACCGGTGGGCCAACGCGAAGAAACCCTGGTGAACTGCGTGGCACGCAAGCCCCTGGCGAGCGCCACCCCATGATGCGCCTGTTGCTGATCGGCTGCCTGTTGCTGCTGAGCGCCTGCGCCAGCCAGCCACCGCTGCCTGAGAAAACCCCGGCCTTGGCCTTGCCGATGCAACTGCACGTGCAACGTCTGGCCGATGGCCAAAGCCAGGACTGGTTGTTGGTGATCCAGCGCGAAGGCGGCGGCATTCGCTGGTCGATGATGGACCCGCTGGGCATCCCCCAGGCCCGGCAAAAACTGATCAATGGCCAGTGGCAGGCCGACGGCTTGCTGCCGCCCAATCCCCAGGCGCGCGAGCTGTTCGCCGCGCTGCTGTTTGCACTGGCCTCGGCAGATGACCTGCGCGCGCTGTACCCCAACGCACAAGCCATGGACCTGACGCGCACCCTGCCCGGCCATTGGCAGATCGTGTATCAGTCTTCCGAAGTGTTCAGCGTGAATATCAGCGGGCAACCGTTGAGCTACCGCATCACGCCACTTGGGGCTGCCCAATGACCGCCTACCTCAATGCGCTCGGCGTGATCTGCGCCCTTGGCCGTGGCCAGGCCGAGGTCGCGCGCAGCCTGTTCGCCGGCGACTGCTCGGGCATGCGCGCCGAAAGCGGCTGGGTGCCGGAGCGCGTATTGCCGGTGGCCGGCGTGCACGGCGAACTGGCAATCATCCCACCGGAACTTGGCCAGCAAAGCAGCCGCAATAACCAGCTGCTGCTGGAAGCGGCGCTGCAGATCGAGGATGACATTCGGCAGGCGATCCATCGTTACGGCGCGTCGCGCGTGGGCATCGTGCTGGGCACCAGCACGTCGGGCATCGACGAAGCCAGTCGCGGTATCGCCCATTACCTGCGGGAACATCAGTTCCCAGCCGACTACGACTACCAGCAGCAAGAACTGAGCGCCCCGGCCAACTTCCTCGCCGACTGGCTGCAACTGAGCGGCCCGGCCTATGTGATCTCCACCGCTTGCACCTCCAGCGCCCGTGCGCTGATGAGTGCCCAGCGCCTGCTGGCGCTCGGGGTATGTGATGCGGTGATCTGCGGTGGCGTCGACAGTTTGTGCAAGCTGACCCTCAACGGTTTCAGCTCGCTGGACGCCGTGTCGAACGAGCGCTGCAATCCGTTTTCAGTGAACCGCAACGGCATCAACATCGGCGAAGCGGCCGTGCTGTTCCTGATGACCCGGCAACCGGCGCCCATCGCCCTGCTGGGCAGTGGCGCCAGTTGCGATGCGCACCATATTTCCGCACCCGAGCCCAGCGGCAAAGGCGCGCTGCAGTCGATGCGCAAGGCCCTGGCCAGCGCAAAGCTTGCACCCGAGCACATCGGTTACCTGAACCTGCACGGCACCGCCACCCAACACAACGACGCGATGGAAAGCCTGGCGGTTGCCAGCCTGTTCCCCAACGGCGTGGCCTGCTCGTCGACCAAGCCCATGAGCGGCCACACCCTGGGCGCCGCCGGAGCGCTGGAAGCGGCGTTCTGCTGGCTGAGCCTGGCGCACGGCGTCATGCCGCCGCATGTGTGGGACGGCCAGGCCGACCCGGCATTGCCCGCCTTGCAATGGACGCGTACCGGTGAACCCTTGAAAAAACGCTGCCTGATGAGCAACTCGTTTGCCTTCGGCGGCAACAACGTCAGCCTGATTATCGGAGAGGCCCCATGATCCATTGGCCACTCGCTGAACTGCTGCCCCATGCCGGCGACATGATCCTGATCGACCAGGTGTTGTCGTTCGATGAAGAGCAGATTCATACCCGCACCACCGTCACCCCTGGCGGCCTGTTCAACCGCCCTGACGGCAGCCTGCCAGCGTGGGTTGGCATCGAGTTGATGGCGCAAAGTGTCGCCGCCTACGCCGGTTGCCGCGCGCGCCAGAAAGGCGAAGCGGTGGAACTGGGCTTCCTGCTGGGCACCCGTAAGTTCGAATGCAACGTGGAGCATTTCCCGGCCGGTGCCGAACTGACCATCCACGGCCTGCGTTCGCTGGAAGACGACAATGGCATGGGTGTGTTCGAATGCCATCTCACCGGTGAAGGCATCCAAGCCAGCGCTCGCTTGAACGTATTTCGACCGCCCCAGGCGGCCAACTATTTAGATGAATCGAAGGACGAAACGCCATGACTGAATCCGTACTGGTCACCGGCTCCAGCCGTGGTATCGGCCGCGCCATTGCCCTGCGCCTGGCGCAGGCCGGCCATGACATCGTGCTGCATTGCCGCAGTGGCCGTGCGCAAGCCGATGCAGTCCAGGTCGAGGTCGAGGCCCTGGGCCGCAAGGCGCGGGTGCTGCAATTCGATGTGGCGGATCGTGCCGTGTGCAAGCAAATCCTGGAAGCGGACGTTGAGAGACACGGCGCCTATTACGGCGTGGTGCTCAACGCTGGCCTGACCCGTGACGGCGCGTTCCCGGCCTTGTCGGAAGACGATTGGGACGTGGTGATGCGCACCAACCTCGACGGTTTCTACAATGTGCTGCACCCGGTGATGATGCCGATGATTCGTCGTCGCGCCGCTGGCCGCATCGTTTGCATTACTTCGGTTTCCGGCTTGATTGGCAACCGTGGCCAGGTCAACTACAGCGCCTCAAAAGCCGGCTTGATCGGTGCGGCCAAGGCCCTGGCCATCGAACTGGGCAAGCGCAAGATCACCGTCAACTGCGTCGCACCGGGTTTGATCGACACGGCCATGCTCGATGAAAACGTACCGGTGGAAGAACTGATGAAGATGATCCCCGCGCAGCGCATGGGCACCCCGGAAGAAGTCGCCGGCGCGGTGAATTTCCTGATGTCGGCCGAAGCCGGCTATATCACTCGCCAGGTCCTGGCCGTGAATGGGGGCCTGTGCTGATGAAGCGCGTCGTAGTCACCGGCATGGCCGGCATGACCTCCCTGGGCGGCGATTGGGACACCATCGCAGCCAACTTCCGCGCCAACCGCAGCGGCATCCGTCGCATGGATGAGTGGGATCGCTTCACCGAATTGAACACGCGCCTGGCCGGACCGATCGACGATTTTGTCGTGCCGGCCCACTGGACCCGCAAGCAGCTGCGCAGCATGGGCCGCGTCTCGCGCCTGGCGGTATGGGCGGCGGAGCAGGCGTTGCAGGACGCCGGCTTGCTCGGCGATGAGTCGATCAAGGACGGGCGCATGGGCGTGGCCTGTGGCTCGTCCACCGGCAGCACCGACGAGATCAAGGCGTTCGGCAACATGCTGCTGAACTCGGTAGCCGAGGGGCTCAACGCCAACTCCTACGTGCGCATGATGCCCCACACCACGGCGGCGAACATCAGCATCTTCTTTGGCCTGACCGGGCGGCTGATCCCCACCTCCAGTGCCTGCACCAGCGGCAGCCAGGGCATCGGTTATGCCTATGAAGCAATCAAGTTCGGCCGCCTGCCGTTGATGCTCGCTGGTGGCGCCGAAGAGCTGTGCCCCACCGAAGCCATGGTGTTTGATGCGCTGTACGCCACCAGCCTGAAAAACGATGCACCGCAGACCAGCCCGCGGCCTTACGACAGTGGCCGCGATGGCCTGGTGATCGGTGAAGGTGGCGGCATGCTGGTGCTCGAAGAGCTGGAACATGCCCTGGCACGCGGTGCGCACATCCACGCGGAGCTGGTGGGTTTTGGCAGCAATGCCGATGGTCAGCACACCACGCGTCCGGAGCAGAAAACCATGCGCCGCGCGATGGAACTGGCGCTGGAAGACGCCGGGCTTACCCCGGACGCCATCGGCTACGTCAACGGTCATGGCACTGCCACCGACCAGGGCGACATTGCCGAAACCCTGGCCACCAGCAGCCTGTTTGGCAGCCGCATGCCCATCAGCTCGCAGAAGAGTTTCCTCGGCCACACCCTGGGCGCCTGCGGGGCGTTGGAGTCGTGGTTCAGCATCGAGATGATGAACCGCAACCAGTACGTGCACACCTTCAACCTGGACGCCGTCGACCCACAATGCGGCGAGTTGGATTACCTGCAAGGTGAGTTCCGCGAGATGCACAACGACTACGTGATGAACAACAACTTCGCCTTTGGCGGCGTGAACACGTCGCTGATCTTCCGCCGCTGGTCCTGACTTTTTAATCGATTGGAGAATACGGAATGTCTTCCTTGCTACGCGCTACCTTGATCACCCTGGCCCTGTTGACCACCGCCGGCTGCACCAACAAGCCGATCCTCAACACCCAGCATGAGCTACCGGTCGACAACCAGGTCAGCGAAGAAAAGATGAAAACGATCATCGTCAACGCCCTGCAAAAACGCGACTGGACGGTAGAGCGCCTGAGCCCGCAACTGGTGCAGGCCGAGATCAACGTGCGTAACCAGTACTACGCCGCTATCGACATCCGCTACACCCGTAACAGCTACGCCATCACCTACCGCGACAGCCGCCAACTGGGCTACAAGGACGGCAAGATCCATCGCAACTACAACCGTTGGGTGAGCATGCTGGACCGCGACATCATGGCGGCGTTGCGCAGCAATGGTACAAACGAGGCGGGCTCGGCGGCGCAGTTGTTCGAACAAACCGGCACTACTAAGTAAAACAGGTACCGCTTCCTCGCCACTAAACGAATTTGGGTTCAACAGAAACGACAAAGGGCGCCTTTCGGCGCCCTCTTCACAAACAGGTTGGCTTGTCATCGCCGCTTCCTGCCTGGCTCTGCGATGGCTGGTTGCCCAGGATCCTCAGAGTCTCACAAGCCCCTTACGGGAACGTGGCCAGTATGCCCGAAAACTCCTTGCCCGCAATCAGTGGCAAAGCGCCGCCGGTCTATCGCAAAATTCAGTGCAGTCCAAGCGCACTGCGCACCGCTGCTTTTATCGCGTGAAACTGTTCGCGGGTGAGTTCTGCGATTTTGTAAGTTCGTTTGCCATGGCGATCTTTACTTTTGATTCTATCGAGCCGGCCCAGGCTCACCGTCGCCACAATGTCGCATTTCGCCCAACAGATCGGACTCGCTCCTTGAAGATGGCTGTCGAGTTGCAAATGATGGTCCATAACCGTCTGTGGAGCGGTAGTACTCAACGGAACCACCGTCACCAGCAGTTTGTTGGTTCGGTGCTTGCGAATCACAATAACGGGCCTGATCTTGATGATTTCCGGTACTTCATAGCCTCGAAAATCACAAATCAACACACTGCCCTCCTTGGGCTGATAAAGAAGTGCTATCCATATCACTCACTTGAAAAAAAGCGATTCTGCGCAATTTTCCGGACAATCACTAAGGTGGATGCGTTACCCGATATGTGACCCTGCCTACACCGCCACTTTACGCGTCAACAACTCCACAAACGCCTGAGCCATGGGCGTTTGCACGCCCTTGCGCTGCACCAGCCACACCGCCGTCACCGCCTCCGGGTCCAGCAAAGTGCGGTACACCACGCCGTCAATGCGGATGCGCTGGTAAGACGCCGGCAGCACCGACACCCCCAACCCCGCCGCCACCAACCCGATGATGGTCATCGCCTCCCCTGCCTCCTGGGCGAAGTGGGGGCTGAAACCGGCATCACGTGCCAAGTTGATCAACTGCGCATAAAGACCACTGCCGTAGCTTCGCGGGAAAAACACGAACGGTTCCTGTGCCAACTGCGCCAGAAGCAGGCCACGCTCACTGCCCTCGACCAGCGGGTGGCCGGCATTCATCACGGCCACCAGCGGCTCGCGCATCAACTCGACCACGCTCAAGGAGTCCGGCAACGGCAACGGACGCATCAGCCCGACCTGGATCGATTCATCCACCAGTGACTCGGCCACTTGGGTGCTGCTCATTTCCTGCAGGTTCAGGTGCACCGAAGGGAACGCCTGGCGAAACGCGAAGATCGCCTGGGGGATACTGGAGTTGAACGGTGCCGATGAGGTGAAGCCGATCTTCAACTCCCCCAGTTCACCCAGCTGCGCGCGCCGCGCCACATCCGACGCCTTGTCGACCTGTGCCAGCACCAATCGCGCCTCGTGCAGGAACAAGCGGCCCGCCTCGCTCAGCTCGACCCGACGATTGGTACGCTCAAATAAGCGTGCCCCCACCTCCTGCTCCAGCGCCTGGATCTGCTGGCTCAACGGCGGTTGCGAGATGCCGAGCACCTGCGCGGCCCGGCCGAAATGCAGTTCTTCGGCGACGGCGATGAAGTACCGCAGGTGGCGTAATTCCATGCAAACCTCATTAGGTCGTAAAAGCTATCAAACAGGTCGAACAATATATTGGAAAGAATCATTAGCCAGCTATATTCTTTTTTGCATTGCCGGTCCTGGCACGTTCTTCCTCCCCGAGGTCCCCGTGAATTCTGCTGTCGCTCCACTCGCCCAAGAACTCCCTCCTACCGCCCTGGATGACGTGGTGGCCCAACTCAATGACGCGTACATCGAGAAGGGTACGCCGATGTTCATGCGCACGGTGCTGGCGCTGTTCTCCGGCGGTTTTGCGACGTTCGCCCTGCTGTATTGCGTGCAGCCGATGATGCCGGCGCTGTCCCACGAGTTTTCCATCAACGCGGCCCAAAGTAGCCTGATCCTGTCGGTGGCCACGGCAATGCTGGCGTTGGGCCTATTGATCACCGGACCGATATCCGACCGGCTGGGACGCAAACCGGTGATGGTCTCCGCGCTGTTCTGTGCGGCACTGGCAACCATTGCCAGCGGCTTGATGCCGACGTGGGAAGGGATCCTGTTGATGCGTGCGCTGGTCGGCCTGTCGCTCAGCGGCCTGGCGGCGGTGGCGATGACCTACCTGAGCGAAGAGATCCACCCGCAGCACATTGGCTTGGCCATGGGCCTCTACATCGGCGGCAATGCCATTGGCGGCATGAGCGGACGCCTGATCATCGGCGTGTTGATCGACTTCGTCAGTTGGCACACCGCAATGCTGATCATCGGCGCCGTGGCGCTGATCGCGGCCACGGTGTTCTGGAAAATCCTCCCCGAGTCGCGCAACTTCCGCGCCAGCAGTCTCAAGCCGCGCAACCTGCTGGATGGCTTTGTCATGCACTTCAAGGACGCGGGCTTGCCATGGTTGTTCCTCGAAGCCTTCCTGCTGATGGGCGCATTCGTGACGATGTTCAACTACATCGGCTATCGCCTGCTGGCCGATCCGTATGACTTGAGCCAGGCGGTGGTCGGCCTGTTGTCGCTGGTGTACCTCTCAGGCATCTACAGCTCGGCAAAAATCGGCTCGCTGGCCGACCGCCTTGGCCGCCGCCGCGTGCTGTGGGCCACCATCGTGCTGATGCTCGCCGGCATCGCCCTGACCCTGTTCACCCCGCTGTGGCTGGTGGTGCCAGGCATGCTGATCTTCACCTTCGGCTTCTTCGGCGCCCACTCGGTGGCCAGCAGCTGGATCGGTCGCCGTGCGGTGAAGGCCAAGGGGCAGGCGTCGTCGTTGTACCTGTTCTGCTACTACGCGGGGTCCAGCGTGGCCGGTACGGCTGGCGGGTTCTTCTGGCACTTTGCAGGGTGGAGCGGGATCGGTGCGTTCATCGTTGCACTGTTGATCGGTGCGTTGCTGGTGGCGTTGAAGTTGGCGAAGTTGCCGCCACTCGCCCGCGCCTGAAGAACTGTCGTTTCAAGGCCCCGGACCTTGAACGACATCCGCGCCATCACCCGTTTGCCACGCTTCTCATGCAGTACCACCGCGCCAATATGCAGAACCAGCATCAACAACAGCACTACGCACGACAGCACATGCACTTGGGTATACCTGGCGATGGTTGCGGGGTCACTGACGAACGGGGAAATGGCGAACAGGTTAAACACATTGATCGGCCGATCCATCATCAGCACGCCCGTCGCCAATACCACCGCCAACACCAGGTACATAGCCTTGTGGACGAATAACGCCATGTACTCCTGCAGCGAGCGCTGGGTGGAAAAATCCAGGCCGTGGGAGAAAGAGCAATAAACCCGCAGTACAAAGACTGGGATATACAACGTGGTCAACGACACGTTAAAAAAACCGACCCACGCCTTGATGGCGGCAGGAACGCTAAATACGGCCACATAAAAACCCGACAACAACGACCACACAATGATGACGGCAGAAACCCAGTGCAGGACTTTCTGGCTCATCGAATATTCAGCAGTTCTCATTTCGTTATCACCTTTGCATCAATGCCAATCATCGGCGAGTGAATTCACGGCGGATTTTTGACGAAAGACTGCCCTCCAGGCGTAGGAATAATCCCAAATACTACGGAAGGGCAGCGCGAGAATGCTGATAGCGCCGTTTGCTATACCGTCGGTCGGCACATTTAGGGCCAACACCTAAAGCACCACGCGTGCTTCTAGCCGCTGCTCCCGCTTTTCCAGCGTCAATGTGAGCAAAGGCGTGCCATCGCGCTCTACATCAGCAAGCCAGCTCAACAGTGCGTGCGCTTCTCCGCTGATGCTCAAGCGCAATTGGTCGCCATCCACTTCCATCTGGTGCAGGTCCAGGCCTGCCGCCGTTGCGCGTTCACTGAGCCGGGCCGGCAAGGGTTGGGTGGCAACCGACGTGTCTTGTTGGGGCTGAGCCAGCAACACTCGCCGCGAGAGGACCCACTGTTGTTGGTACAGGCGCTCGGCACCGGCCAACCGTTGCTGCGTGGGTTGCCACAGTAATGAGTAGAGCAATCCGCAGAGCAGCAGCAGTGCCATGCAAATAAGCAAGTAGCGCTCGCGCAACGACAGACTTTTCCAGGCGCGTAAGGTCGACTCCATCCGGCGCTTCACAAAGACTGCTCCCACATCAACACCGCCTGTACTCGGTTTCCATTCTTACTGGCATTGCCGATACGCACCGGTATCCCGCTCTGCTGCCCACGCTCACGCAGTTGCTCCAGCTCATTGAAACTGGAGGTCGTCAATTGCACCTTCCAGCCATCACCTGCCTGAAAATCGATGCGCTGCACGTCCACATCCCCACCACCGATCACCTGTTCGGTGAGCCGCACTAGGGGTGCGAGCGCAGTGGTCGAAGCGGTCGCGCCTTGCCTCTGCAATGCATCGAGCTGCGCGGAAAGATCTACGACACGGGTTTGCTGTGGATACAGCGCTTGAAACCGTTGCAGGCTTTGCGCATACAACTGCTGCGCTTGCCCTTCGAGGGTTTGAATACGCACCAGTTTGAACCCCCAATCCACCATGAACAGCAAGGTGGCCGCGAGGGCCAACGTCACCCACGGCCAGGCCCGCCGGGCGCGACCGAACTCACCCTGCAACAGGTCGATCGATTGGCCGTGTCCACTCCACAGCGCCGCTTCAATCAACATCCGGCTGTCGGTGTCGTCCAGCCACTGCAACGGCTCGACAAGCAAGGGTTCAATGGCCTTGAGGCCCTGTGGAGAAAGCGCCACGTGCAGGTTGCCGCCGACTACGCGACGGTCAAGCCAGTCGACGGCAGCAGTGGAGTCGTCGAGTAATAGATTGGCGTCCACCTTCACGCTACGGACCTGAATACCCAGTGTCGCCAGTAAATGCAGCAACGCCCTGAAACGCGCTTTATGCGTGACCAGCACCGGATAACGACCCTGGCGGTCACGGCGCCCGGCACACACGTGCACTCCCTCCAGGTCGTCACCCAGTTGTTCCTCGATGGCGAAGGCGATCGCCTGGGCGTCCGGTCGACGTTTTGACGGCCATGGTTCTGTGCGCAAGAAACTGCACATTTCCATTGGCAGCAACAGATCGACAGGTTGCCCAGCCAGGCGCTGCGCGGCTTCGGCCAACAGCATCCGCTCGCAGTCACCTGCGGCGCGCCACAGCAGACACGGCCACTGGTCGGAAGGCGCAGCGAGGCCTTCGGCGCTCAAATGAAGCCAGTTTTTCATAAAGAGTTCTCGCTAGAGATCGGAGGAAGAAAACGTCGCTGCACCACGCGCCAGCGCCCGGTTTTGCGCTCACGCTCAACCTCGCTGACCAAACGTAATCGGCTGGTGCCCAGGCTCACCTCGACACTGACGCGGAACCAGCGACTGCCGATGCCCAAGCCCTGACTGTTGATTCCCAGCCCTGCGATCAGCGGATCATGGGTAAACGCCTGGACGCTGGCATAACCGTCGTCGGGTCGTTGGGCCACCAGTGCCTGGGCAGTCGCCATGGACACGCCGTCCAACATTGCCAACACCTGCGCCGGAGCAGTATTGATGTTCAATGCGGCGTCCTCTGGCAGGGTCGCCACCCAAGGCTCCAGCCTGCGCAAGAACGCACCGTCGATACCCGGCAGCACGCGCAGCTGGCTCAGTTCCTGTACCGCGCCGGTTGCCGGCAATTCCAACGGCCCCAGCCCCAAGGAGCCAAGCAGCCGCGTCCAGCGCTGTCCTGCCACCCTATCCACGTGCCCTTCGCTTAACAGCGCGTTGAGGTTGAAGCGACCGGAAAGGTCTTCGATATGCAGATTGATCTGCGCGCCGTCAGTCGCGAAAGGCCAGATGGCATGGGCCCATGGCTGGGCTGTATGTACCCTCTGCCTGTCATCCTCGGTCGCCTCCAGCGTAAGCTTTGCCCAGGCTTCCGCCGACAGTGCCAATTGCCGAAGCTGTACCTGGTGCAAGTGACGCGTGCTGCCTTGCAACATCAACAAATGGCTACGCAGCATGGCCGCCGTCAGTAACAACGCCAGGCTCATGACCAGCAACACGCTCAGCAGCGCGACACCGCGTTGGCGACGTTTCATGGATGCCCTTGGGGCAATGGCCACACGCGGCGTATCCGCTCGAAACGACCACTCGACAGCACCACTTCGAGTGCTTGCGGCGGTGTGGTCGCTGCGCCGCGCCCCACTGGCCAAGCGGCACTCCAACCGGTCTCGGGGTCGTACAATCGCCAGGTGAACTCGTCCACATCATCGAGCAGTTTCTGTCGCTCCACCGTGGATGAATCCAACCCTCGGCTTTCACGCCAGAGCACGCGGTTTTCCAGGCGATAGAGCACATGCTGACGCCCGCTGCGCGGCAGGTCATGTGGGTTGCGCCAGTTGCTGCGCACCAGCTGCAAGGTGGTGGGGCCAAGGACCATGACCGATGACGCCACGTGCAACGCATCCCGCTCAATCACGCCGAGCACCCGCTGCAGGCGACGCAGTGACTGTTCGTGGCTGGCCACGCCTTGTTGTGCGCGTACGGTCGTGTCGAATAGCCGCCAACTGGCCAGCCCCAACAAGGCAAAGATAGCCAGGGCAATGACCAATTCCAGCAGGGTAAAACCACGTTGTTTATTCATGCACGGCAGGCACCCAACTGCGGGTGCTGTAGACCGGCTGATCGCTGCCTTGGCGCGTGACGCTGATATCGACCTTGAGCATTCGAGGGTCCGTATCCGGCGTGATGATCTGCTCGACCACCCAATCACTCTGGTCAAAGTGCCGCAGCAATTGCTGGCGCCCAGGCGACACAGCCTGCAAGCGCAATTCGCTGAGTTGGTTATCCGCCAACCAGGCGCATTGCATCTGCTCCTTGAGCCGGCTGTTCTGCTGCAATGAGTAATGGCCGGCCGTGATCACGGCGGCGGCCAACGTGGCGAAAATCGTCAGGGCAATCATGACTTCCAGCAAGGTGAACCCCCTGGCCGTCTTGGTACGTTTTCGATTGCGCCGGTGTTTACCCTTCAATCCAAGGGTCTCCCGCGCCGTCACTGACCACGCTCAGCCACGTCTGCTCCATCGACTTGAAGTACAGGACAAATGCACTGAGTTCATCGTTGCTGAGCATCAGCAATTGCGGCACGGCACCGTCGAGGTTCAGTTGCTGACCTTCCTGTTCGAGGTGCAAGTACAGGCCCTCGGGCAACCGGTGCACGGCACCGGCGGGTTGCCAGCCCTCGTGTTCAAGGCGCGCGACGCGATATTCATCGCGCTGTATGCGCACACCGTATTCACGCCCCTCGATCACGGCTTGCTCGCGCAGTTGCTGGACCAATTGCAGCAGTTGGCCGGCCTCCTGACGTGCCACGCGACCAGGGCTGTTGCCGGTCGACAGGCTGACTACACCCAGCACTATGCCGATCAGGGCGATCACCACCATCAGTTCCAGCAAGGTAAATCCACGGCTACGCCTGGGCATCCGATCAGCCTCCCCAGTTGCCGATATCTGCCGCGTGACCTTCGCCACCGGTTACGCCATCGGAGCCCAATGAGTAGAGGTCATAGCCGCCATTGGCCGCGCGCACGCCAGGGTTGAGGTATTGGTAGGGCGTGCCCCAAGGGTCCACCGGCAGGCTTTTCAGATAGCCCTGAGGGTTCCAGTTCCTTGCGGCCGGTGTGCCTGTCGGGCGATGGATCAAGGCCTCCAGGCCTTGCTGGGTCGAGGGGTAATAGGCGTTATCGAGGCGATACATTTCCAGGCTGGTGGAAATTGCCTGGATATCCGTCTTGGCGGCCGTGACTTTCGCCTGGTCGGGTCGGCTCATGAACTGCGGCACCACAATGGCGCCGAGCACGCCGATGATGACCACCACCACCATGATTTCAATCAGCGTAAAACCGCGTTGGCCTTGGGGCATTTTGCGCATTCAGTTCACCAGTTGGTTAAGGCTTAAAATCGGCAACAGAATGGCCATGACGATCAGCAGCACTACGCCGCCCATCACCACCAGCATTGCCGGTTCGAACAAACTCACCACCAGCGCGATGCGTGCGGCGAGGCTTTTTTCTTGTTGTTCGGCGGCGCGCGCCAGCATGGCGTCGAGTTCACCGGCGCTCTCGCCACTGGCGATCATGTGCAGCATCAGCGGTGGAATATCGCCGCCCGCTTCAAGCCCGCGGGTCAGGGTGCCGCCCTCGCGTACAGAACGGGCGACATCGGCCATGCGCGCCCGAATGGTCACGTTACCAATCACGGCAGCAGCGATTTCCAGGGCGTCCACCAACGGCACGGCGCTTTTCCCGAGGATCGCCAGGGTGCTGGCGAATCGGGCCGCTTCCATTGCGCGCAAAACGCCGCCCAACAGAGGAATACGCAACGCCAGGCGATGCCAATACCAACGCCCGCGCGCTTGCTGCAGGCTCCAACGCAGCCCTATTACGATGCCGGCCAGTACCACCAACAGCACCAGTCCGTAGGCACGCAGGCCATGGCTTACAGCGATCATGGCCTGGGTCAGCCAGGGCAGCGGCTGGCCACTGTCGACAAAGATCTTCACCACATCCGGCACGACGTACCCGAGCAGAAAACCGACGATTGCCACACAGGCCGTCATCAGCAACGCCGGATAGACCAAGGCCAGTTGGATCTTCTGGCGCGACGCCTGGCGTGCTTCGGTATACGCAGCCAACTGCTCAAGCACATGGCCTAGATGCCCCGAGCGCTCGCCGGCCGCGATGGTCGCGCAAAACAATTCTGGAAATGCCCGAGGAAATGCCCCCAGCGCAGCGGCCAGTGAATGACCTTCCATCACACGGCCGCGCACCTGCACGAGCAGACGGGATACACGACGTTTCTCGCTCTGCTCGGCAACCGCTTTGAGGGCTTGCTCCAGCGGCAAACCCGCTTGGACCAGGGTCGACAGTTGCAAGGTCAACAAGGCGAGGTCAGCGGCATTCAGCCCCAGCGCCAATCCTCTGCCGTTACGCGCACTCGCTGCTTGCACCCGGCTCGGCAGCAGGCCCCGTTCACGCAGCAATTGCCTGGCGTGACGCGGGCTGTCGGCCTCTTGCCGACCCCGGCACGTACGGCCCTGACGGTCTCGGGCTTGATAGTCAAAGGTGGGCACGACTAACTCTCCTGGATGACCCGCAGTAGCTCATCCACGCTGGTCAAGCCTTCGAGTACCAGCCGACGACCGTCCTGAAACAGGCTTGGCGAGTGACGTCGCGCTTCGGCCAGCAACGCCTGCTCACCGGCCCCCTGGTGAATCATCCCGGCCAGTTGGGGGGTCACCCGAACCAACTCGTAGATACCGACACGCCCGCGATAGCCCTGCTGGCAATGCTCGCAACCGCCGGCCTTGAACAGCCCGTGGATAACTTCGCCTGGCAGCCCCAAGCGGTGACCTATATCGGCGTCTGCCACCACAGGAATTTTGCAAGCCGGGCAAAGCGTGCGCAGCAGCCGTTGGGCCAGCACCCCCACCAGGGATGACGCGAGCAGGTAGGCATCAATGCCCATGTCCACCAGCCGGGTGACCGCGCCGATGGCACTGTTGGTGTGCAGGGTCGATAGCACCAGGTGCCCGGTCAGCGATGCCTGGACGGCGATTTCAGCGGTCTCGCCGTCGCGGATCTCGCCGACCATCACCACGTCCGGGTCCTGGCGCAAAATGGCGCGCAAGCCACGGGCGAAGGTCATCGCAACTTTGGGGTTGACGGGTGTCTGGCCGATCCCGGGCAGGTGATATTCGATCGGGTCTTCAACGGTCAGGATATTGCGGGTCTGGTCATTGAGGTGCGTCAGCGCGGCATAGAGGCTGGTGGTTTTGCCCGAGCCGGTGGGGCCCGTCACCAGGAAGATCCCATGGGGTTTGCCCAGCAGCGAATGCAGGTCGGCCAAGGTGCTGGGAGCCATGCCCAGGCGTGTCAGCTCCAGACGGCCGGCGTGTTTGTCGAGCAAGCGCAACACCACTCGCTCACCGTGGGCAGAAGGCAAGGTCGAGACCCGTACATCCACTTCATGGCCCGCCAGGCGCAGGGCCATACGACCGTCCTGGGGCACACGCTTTTCGGCGATGTCCAGGCGTGCCATGACTTTGATCCGAGACACCAGCAGCGTCGCCAGCTCGCGCCGTGGCCGCAGCACTTCACGCAACTGACCGTCGATGCGCATGCGCACCGTCAGGGTGTGTTCGAACGTCTCCAGATGCACGTCGGAAGCTTTTTCCCGGACTGCCTCGCTGAGCAATGCGTTGATCAGCCGAATGATCGGCGCATCGCCTTGTTGCTCCAGCAGGTCAGCGGTCTGGGGCACCTGGTCGACCAGGCTGAGCAGGTCCAATTCATCATCGAGCCCTTGGGCGACCTGTTCGGCGGCGCTTTGCCCCTCACTGTAGGTGTCGGCCAGGCGCGTGGCGAAGGCGTCGCTGCTGAGAATGCGCAACGGCAGTTCGCACTCCGTGAGACGACGCGCTTCGCCCACGGCGCTTAGCGGCGTATCCGCGCGAACGGCTAAGTACCCATCGTCGAGCAGTACGCCAAAACGCCGGGCGAAACCGAAGGGCAGTGGCTTCATTGCGTCACTGTTCCAGGCTGTCGCAGGTCGAACAGCTGCGCCGCCTCGTCGGGCAGTTGCAGGGAGCGATGCTGGCCAGACGTCGGCAAGCTCTGCTCACGCAGGTCCTGATAACGCCGCTGGCTGATCCCGGACAAGTCCTGGCCACTGCGCACGATGGTTGGGCGCAGGAACACCATCAGGTTGCTCTTGACCTGGGTGTCGCGGCTCCAACGAAACAGCGCGCCGAGATAAGGAATGTCGCGCAACAGCGGCACACCGCTGTGCTGGGTACGCACACTGTCCTTGATCAACCCGCCAATCACGATGATCTCGCCATCGTCGGCCAGGATCGTGCTCTTCAGCGCACGCTTGTTGGTAATCAGGTCGGATGAGTCCACGCCCGACACGGCCGGGGCGATGTCCGAGACTTCTTGCTCGACCTCCAGGCGCAGGGTCGAGCCTTCGTTGATGTAGGGTTTGATCTTGAGGCTGATGCCGACGTCCTTGCGCTCCACCGTGGTAAAGGGGTTATCCGCACCACTGCTGTTGGTGGCGTAGGAGCCCGTCTTGAACGGCACGTTCTGGCCCACGATGATTTCCGCCTCCTGGTTGTCCAGGGTCAGCAGGCTCGGCGTCGATAAGAGGTTGCTGCGACTGTTGCTGGCCAAGGCGGAAATCAGCGCGCCAAAATGGTCCCCACCCAGTTTTAGCAACGCCCCCTCGGGGACTACGCTTTTTTCGTCGAACTTCAAGCCGCCGATGATCGGCAACCCAGTGCCGGGAAAGTTGATCAGCCCCGACGCACCGCTACCGTTGAGCGCCCACTGCACACCGAGCGCTTCGGCGATGTCGCCGGAAATCTCGACAATAGCGGCATGGATCAGCACCTGCGCACGCGGCCGGTCCAGTTCGCGCACGATGCCTTCGAGTGTTGCCAACTGAGCCGGTTCTGCCACCACCACGAGGGCATTCTGGCTTTCATCGGCGCGCACCATAAAAGGCGCGTTGGTGGTGGTGTCTTTGAGCCCTAAAGCGGTCAGCGGCGATTTGCTGCCTTGCCCCATGGTGTCCAGCACTTCGGCCAGTTGCTTGGCATCGCTGTAGCGCAGGCGGATGACACGGGCATTGTCCAGGCGCTCGGGGGCGGCGGTATCCAGGCTGCGGGCCAACTGCACCAGGCGCTGGCGCACGGCTGCCGTGCCAACGATCACCAGGCGGTTGCCGCGCGGATCGGCCAGTACTGAAATGGCACTTTCCGCATTTTGTTTGCCCAGCGTACCCTCCATCAACCGAGCGATATCCACCGCGACGCCATGGCGCAGCTCCACCAGTTCATGGGTATTCTTCGCCCCCGAATCCAACTGCCGCACGACCTCGCTGATACGCCGTACATTGCGCGCTGTATCGGTAATCACCAAGGCGTTGGCCGACACCGAGGGGCCGACATAGCCATTGGTGGAGATCAAGGGCCTGATGAGCCCAGCCAGATCAGAAGCGTTGCTGATACCCAGCGCGATGACTTGCGTCACGAACTGCTCGGGGGCTGCCGTGGGCTCCTGCGCATCGGCCGAGAGAGACTTGGCTTGGGCAACCGGCACCACAAGGATCTGATCGCCCTGGTCAATCACACTGAAACCATGGGTATCGAGCACGCTGTAAAACAGCCGTCGAACACCTTCACGGTCCAGCGCCTGGCTGGACATCACGGTGATGCGCCCCTGTACTTTGGGGTCGAGGATCACCGTCTTGCCCAAGATGCTCGATATTTCTTCGACCACATCACGCAGCTCGGCATTGTTCATGGTCAACTGCCAGCGCTCTTGCGAAGCCGACACGTGGCCCGTGGACAACACTGCGAACAAGGTCATTGCGCCGAAGACGCCGCATAAGGTGCGCTGCCCGATGATGCTGTGCATGGGGTTATTCACTTCCGGGATTGTTCGGCGGTTGGCTTGAGATGGAGGCTTCTTGCCTCCTTGCGATGTGCATCCACAACCTGCAGAAACCTCTCGCCCGCAGGACGTAGCATCAGTAATTCCTCGCGGCCCTGACGCCACAGCACAACGTGGGCCGGTTCAATGCGCCGCAGCACACTGCTTGCCGACAACCGCTCGCCGGCACGGTAAAACCGTTCGCCAGCAGGCCCGGCCAGCAACGCCCGCGACTCGCCAGTGCCGACCACCGTGGCCAGTAAGGTCAAGGGTTCAGCACTGCTCACCCTTGCGTCCGGCGAGGAAAAACCAAGCACTGTCGCCACCGCCAGAATGTTGAGCGGCGCCGGTACCGCTACTGGCACGGCAGGGACTGGTGTTGGCAAGGGCGCCTGTAACCCTTGGTGAAACGCCCTCTCCTGCCACGCCAGCATCAGGGCATAGCCCAAAGGCAGTGCCAGGATGAGCACCCGGACCCAGGACATGCGTATCGTCATACGCATCTGCGTGCCGAGCATTCAATAAAAAAAGGGGGGTTGGAATACAAAAAAACATCTGAAAACAAGAACAAAATCCTATTAAAAAAATAGTGGACACTTAGAAATAAAAGTATCGAGCAAACAAATATTCGCTTCCCAAGTTGGTATGACCGAGCAAGCCAAACTACTCACTTGCTTCATGTAATGAACCCCCACAGATAACCAATCCACTCCACTTAAAAAGCCCAAGGCAAGTTTTAAATTACTTGCCTCGGGCTTTCTCAACTAACGCTTACAGTTGGTTCCACGCGGTTTGCCAGTGGTGGCCAACACCTGGCTCAAAGCCCGTGGCGGTTGCTGTGTACTGCTTGCAGTAGCCCGACTCTGGGAACGGCTTGCACTCATAAACTTCACCCGTTTGCGGATGCAGTACGCGAGTACCGGCGTCATAGGTTGTCAGGCCTTCCGGGAATACGAAGTGGTAGTCCTTCGCGCCACCTTCACCCGTCATGTTGACCGGCTGGGTGTCCTGAAGCGTGGTACGCCCGTCTGTGGTAGTGCCCACCAATGTCATGTGGTGAGTACCCGGCTCAGAGCGCACGTCCATTTCAAGCCAGTTGCCGGAACCCTGCGCCAGGGCTTTCACAGTGCCGACAGGTTTGTTACTAGCGTTGAACAAGGTCGCTTCGACGTTCATGTCGCGGTTGGCGAGCATGGAGAAGTTGACCGTTGCGCGGCCTTTGTCCAGAACGTAATTGGTAGCAAACGCCGACAGGACCATGCGAGCGCTCTCGTCTTGCTTCATGTCCAAAGCGACTTCGTAACGAACCACGCCACTGTCTTTCTGGGCATACAGGTTGTTCTGGCCTTTGACCGGCGCAACATTGCCCTGCTCATCGCGGATACCCGCTTGAATCAAGGTTTGGGTCTTGTTGATTTTTTCTGCCAGCTTGAACGCCCAGTGCTCAGGTTTCCCTTCCTCAGTGTTATCGATGCTGATTTCAACCGAGTGCGGCATGCTCTCACCCGCAGCAGTAAAGGCACGGGCCTTCACCTTGTCGCCAGGCAGCAGTGCGTTGGACGGCGCGATACTGCCAACATTGCTCCAGCCACCTGGCAACTCCGCTTCGGCAATGATGTTCACGTCAACCACGTTGTAAAAGGCGGCATCGGTGTCGCCGACCGTCCAAACGCCGAGCAGAACGTGAGAACCGTTTTTGTCCTGTGGAATGACACATTCGTGCTTGGCGCCTGGCGTCGGCAGTACGTTGCCACCGTCGACCGAACAGAACGGGGTGCTGTCGAACGAGGCGCGTGCGAGTGGCTGGTTAGGATTCCAGCCATTGCGGGTAATGAAGTACTCATGCTTGGTCACCGGGTGCGGCGCCGTGTACTTCCAATCGAACTTTACAGTGCGATCCTTGATTTCAGTCTTGTACCAACGCGTGGCGGACTGAGCGTCAACGGCAGAAAACAGGCCATGACCGCCACTGGCGATCTTCCCGTCAACCGGCCCCTGCAACGGCGCGCCGCCTACTCCAGCAGGGAACCCCTTGAAGGTTTCACCCACGCTTTGCGGCTCGTACTGAGCACCGCCGCAGTCTTTGTTCAGGCCTTTCTGGCACTGGAACGCCCGGGAAGGCGGGTCATTCAAGAAGCCATGCGCGATGGCGTTCTGCACGGGCAGTAGCAACGCACTTGCAAGGACCAACGAAGACGCGCCGCCCCATTGCGAAATGTTTTTTTTGATCACGATTTTTATCCCACGATTAAAACTTGGTAAATAGCGCACACACAAATGGCGCGAACGATGCCTTGAAGAGTTATCGAACGACAACCGGCGGCAATGGTCGCGAAAGCCTCAGGAAGTGGCTGTAGGAAAAGTCTTGAAGTTAACGGTCAGGCACAAAAAAGCCCCGACAAGTTAAATAACAAGTCGCTCTTTAAAAATACAAATACTTTGATTTTGGAAATAAAAAACCCACCACTCCACGTACAACGAAGTGATGGGTTTCAGGCGGGAAATGTTACTGGTGGTATTGCGCGGACAACTCGTGCACGGCCTGCAGGAACGCGCCGGCATGCTCCGGATTCACTTCCGGCGTGATGCCATGGCCCAGGTTGAACACATGCCCGGTGCCCTTGCCATAGCTGGCCAGGATACGGCCGACTTCGTTGCGAATCGCTTCCGGCTTGGCGTAGAGCACAGTCGGGTCCATGTTGCCTTGCAGCGCAACGCGGTTACCCACGCGCCGACGGGCTTCGCCCAGGTCGCAGGTCCAATCCAGGCCCAGCGCGTCGGCACCGGCGTCGGCAATGCTTTCCAG
The DNA here is from genome assembly GCF_002255865.1 of Pseudomonas sp. PGPPP1. Taxonomy (NCBI): domain Bacteria; kingdom Pseudomonadati; phylum Pseudomonadota; class Gammaproteobacteria; order Pseudomonadales; family Pseudomonadaceae; genus Pseudomonas; species Pseudomonas sp. PGPPP1. Next base: position 62,363 of record NZ_NKIG01000023.1, read on the forward strand.
CCAGAGGCCGCCGCCCTTGGTGAACATGATCACGGGCACTTTACGCCCTTCGTGTTCACGGATCAGGCCGCTGACGATCTTGCGCATGTAGGCCAGGGAAAACTCCTGGTACGCCGCCGACGACAGGTTGCCACCCCAGGTGTCGAAGATCTGCACCGCTTGCGCGCCGGCCATGATCTGGCCGTTGAGGTAGGAAATGACCGACTGCGCCAGCTTATCCAGCAACAGGTGCATGGCTTGTGGGTTGTCGTAGAGCATGGCCTTGGTCTTGCGGAAGTCTTTCGACGAACCGCCTTCGACCATGTAGGTGGCCAAGGTCCATGGGCTGCCGGAGAAGCCAATCAGCGGCACGCGACCATTGAGCTCGCGGCGGATGGTGCTGACGGCATCCATCACGTAGCCCAGGTCCTTGTGAGGATCAGGAATCGGCAGGGCTTCGATGTCGGCCAGGGTGCTGACGACTTTCTTGAAACGCGGGCCTTCGCCGGTTTCGAAGTACAGGCCTTGGCCCATGGCATCAGGAATAGTCAGGATGTCGGAAAAAAGGATGGCCGCGTCCAGTTGTGGATAGCGGTCCAGCGGCTGCATCGTGACTTCGCAGGCGAACTCCGGGTTCATGCACAGGCTCATGAAGTCACCGGCGTTGGCGCGACTGGCGCGGTATTCCGGCAGGTAGCGACCGGCCTGGCGCATCATCCACACAGGGGTGACGTCCACGGGTTGCTTGAGCAGGGCACGAAGGAAACGGTCGTTCTTGAGGGCAGTCATGTCGGCATCCGCAAAAAAAGTGCGGGCATTTTCTCAGAGCCAGACGCAAAAGGCACGGAATGCGCCGTGCCTTTTGTCTATAGCGTTGATTTACGACAATGTCTGGCATCACAAACCTCAATGTGGAATGAGGCTTGTGTGGGAGCTGGCTTGCCTGCGATGCAGGCAACTCGGTGTATCAGGTACACCGAGGTGATGCTATCGCAGGCAAGCCAGCTCCCACATTTTGATCCCATTTCAGCTCGGGATTGGGGTTAGACGCCGAGGTAATCCAGGATCCCTTCGGCGGCATTGCGGCCTTCGAAGATCGCCGTCACTACCAGGTCAGAACCGCGCACCATATCGCCACCGGCGAAGATTTTCGGGTTGCTGGTCTGGTGCTTGTACTGGCCCTGTTCCGGGGCGACTACACGGCCCTGGCTGTCGGTCTGGATCTGGAACTGCTCGAACCACGGCGCCGGGCTCGGACGGAAACCGAAAGCGATGACCACGGCGTCAGCCGGGATGATCTCTTCGGAACCCGGGATCGGCTCAGGGCTGCGACGGCCACGTGCGTCCGGTTCGCCGAGACGGGTCTCGACGACCTTCACGCCTTCGACGCGGTCTTCACCGACGATAGCGATTGGCTGGCGGTTGTAGAGGAATTTCACGCCTTCTTCCTTGGCGTTCTTCACCTCTTTGCGCGAGCCGGGCATGTTGGCTTCGTCACGACGATAGGCACAGGTCACCGACTTGGCGCCCTGGCGGATCGACGTACGGTTGCAGTCCATCGCGGTGTCGCCACCGCCCAGCACCACGACCTTCTTGCCCTTCATGTCGACGAAATCTTCCGGCGACTTTTCAAAGCCCAGGTTGCGATTCACGTTGGCGATCAGGAAGTCCAAAGCGTCGTACACGCCCGGCAGGTCCTCACCGGCGAAACCGCCCTTCATGTAGGTGTAGGTGCCAATGCCCATGAACACGGCATCGTATTCTTCGAGCAGTTGTTCCATGGTGATGTCTTTGCCGATTTCGGTATTGAGACGGAACTCGATACCCATGCCGGTGAACACTTCACGACGGTTGCTCAGTACGGTTTTTTCCAGCTTGAACTCGGGAATACCGAAGGTCAGCAGACCGCCAATTTCCGGGTTCTTGTCGAACACCACCGGGGTCACGCCGCCGCGTACCAACACGTCGGCACACCCCAGGCCCGCCGGGCCCGCGCCGATGATCGCAACGCGCTTGCCGGTCGGCTTGACCTTGGACATGTCCGGACGCCAGCCCATGGCGAACGCGGTGTCGGTGATGTACTTCTCCACCGAACCGATGGTCACCGCGCCGAAGCCGTCGTTAAGGGTGCACGCACCCTCGCACAGACGGTCCTGCGGGCACACCCGGCCGCACACTTCCGGCAGGGTGTTGGTCTGGTGCGACAGCTCGGCGGCGGCGAGGATATTGCCCTCGGCCACCAGCTTGAGCCAGTTGGGAATGAAGTTGTGCACCGGGCACTTCCACTCGCAATACGGGTTACCGCAACCCAGGCAGCGGTGGGCCTGGTCGGCCGAGTGCTGGGGTTTGAAGGGTTCGTAGATTTCCACGAACTCTTTCTTGCGTTGACGCAACAGTTTCTTCTTCGGATCTTTGCGCCCGACATCGATGAACTGGAAGTCGTTATTCAGACGTTCAGCCATGTTAAAACCTCATCAAACTCTTCAGGCGCATATCACTGCGGGTTGGCACGGATGCTGGAAAGCAACGATTTCAGGTTGGCAGCCTTGGGCTTGACCAGCCAGAAACGACGCAGGTAATCATCGAGGTTTTCGGCGAGGTTACGACCCCATTCGCTGCCGGTCTCCTCGACGTACTCGTCCAGCACGTGCTGCAAGTGGTTCCGGTAGGACTCCATGGCTTCGCCGCTGATCCGCTGGATCTCGACCAACTCGTGGTTGACCTTGTCGACGAAGGTGTTGTCCTGGTCGAGCACGTAGGCGAAACCGCCGGTCATGCCCGAACCGAAGTTGTAACCGGTCTTGCCCAGTACCGCGACAAAGCCCCCGGTCATGTACTCGCAGCAGTGATCGCCAGTGCCTTCCACCACGGTGTGGGCACCGGAGTTACGCACGGCAAAACGCTCACCGGCCGTACCGGCAGCGAACAGCTTGCCACCGGTGGCACCGTACAAGCAGGTGTTGCCGATGATGGCACTGTCCTGGGTCTTGTAGACGCTGCCTTTAGGCGGAACGATCACCAGCTTGCCGCCGGTCATGCCCTTGCCCACGTAGTCGTTGGCGTCGCCTTCCAGGTACATGTGCAGGCCGCCGGCGTTCCACACACCAAAGCTCTGCCCAGCAGTGCCCTTGAAGCGGAAGGTGATTGGCGCTTTCGCCATACCTTGGTTGCCGTGCTTGCGCGCGATTTCGCCGGAGATGCGGGCGCCGATGGAACGGTCGCAGTTGCAGATATCCAGTTCGAATTCGCCACCGCTGGCGTCGTTGATCGACGAACCTGCGATTTCCACCATCTTCTCGGCCAGCAGGCCCTTGTCGAATGGCGGGTTGCGCTCGACGCCGCAGAACTGCGGTTTGTCGGCCGGGATGTGATCGCTGCCGAGCAGCGGCGTGAGGTCCAGGTGATGTTGCTTGGCGGTCTGGCCCTGAAGGATTTCCAGCAGGTCGGTGCGACCGATCAGCTCCTCCAGCGAACGCACGCCCAGCTTGGCCAGCCACTCACGGGTCTCTTCGGCGACGTAGGTGAAGAAGTTCACCACCATGTCGACGGTGCCGATGTAGTGATCCTTGCGCAGCTTCTCGTTCTGAGTGGCGACGCCGGTGGCGCAGTTGTTCAGGTGGCAGATACGCAGGTATTTGCAGCCCAGGGCGATCATTGGCGCAGTACCGAAGCCGAAACTTTCAGCGCCGAGGATCGCGGCCTTGATCACGTCGAGGCCGGTTTTCAGGCCGCCGTCGGTCTGTACACGCACCTTGCCGCGCAGGTCGTTGCCGCGCAGGGTCTGGTGGGTTTCCGCCAGGCCCAGTTCCCACGGTGCGCCAGCGTACTTGATGGAGGTCAGCGGCGAAGCACCAGTGCCGCCGTCATAGCCGGAGATAGTGATCAGGTCGGCATAGGCCTTGGCCACGCCGGCTGCGATGGTGCCCACGCCCGCTTCTGCCACCAGCTTCACCGAGACCAGCGCCTTCGGGTTGACTTGTTTCAAGTCGAAAATCAGCTGCGACAAGTCTTCGATCGAGTAGATGTCGTGGTGCGGCGGTGGCGAAATCAGGGTCACGCCCGGCACTGCATAACGCAGCTTGGCGATCAGACCGTTGACCTTGCCGCCTGGCAACTGGCCGCCTTCACCGGGCTTGGCACCCTGGGCGACTTTGATCTGCAGCACTTCGGCGTTGACCAGGTATTCCGGTGTTACACCGAAACGGCCGGTCGCGACCTGCTTGATTTTCGAGCTCTTGATGGTGCCGTAGCGCGCCGGGTCTTCGCCGCCTTCGCCGGAGTTGGAACGCGCACCCAGGCGGTTCATGGCTTCGGCCAGGGCTTCGTGAGCCTCAGGCGACAAGGCGCCCAGCGAGATACCGGCAGAGTCAAAGCGCTTGAGGATCGATTCCAGCGGCTCGATCTCGCTGATGTCCAATGCCGTGTCCAGGGTCTTCACCTTGAACAGGTCGCGGATCATCGACACCGGGCGGTTATCCACCAGCGAGGTGTATTCCTTGAACTTGGCGTAGTCGCCCTGCTGCACGGCGGCTTGCAGGGTGTTGACCACGTCCGGGTTGTACGCGTGGTATTCGCCACCGTGCACGAACTTGAGCAGGCCGCCTTGCTGGATCGGCTTGCGCGCGCTCCAGGCTTCGGCCGCCAGGGCTTTTTGTTCGGCTTCGATGTCAACGAAACGCGCACCCTTGATGCGGCTCGGTACGCCACGGAAGCTCAGCTCGCAGACTTCTTCCGACAGGCCGATGGCTTCGAACAGTTGAGCACCGCGATAAGACGTGACGGTAGAGATGCCCATCTTCGACAGGATCTTCAACAGGCCTTTGGTGATGCCTTTGCGGTAGTTCTTGAACACCTCATAGAGGTCGCCCAGCACTTCACCGGTACGGATCAGGTCACCCAGCACTTCGTACGCCAGGAACGGGTACACCGCCGAGGCGCCGAAGCCGATCAACACCGCGAAGTGGTGCGGGTCACGAGCGGTGGCGGTTTCGACGAGGATGTTGGAGTCGCAACGCAGGCCTTTTTCGGTCAGGCGGTGGTGCACCGCGCCGGTGGCGAGGGAAGCGTGGATCGGCAACTTGCCTGGAGCGATGTGGCGGTCGGTCAGCACGATCTGGGTACGACCGGCACGCACCGCTTCTTCGGCCTGGTCAGCGACGTTGCGCACAGCGGCTTCAAGGCCGAGGCTCTCGTCGTAGTTCAAGTCGATGATCTGGCGGTCGAAGCCCGGGCGATCCAGGGTCATCAACGAGCGCCACTTGGCCGGCGAAATCACAGGCGAACTGAGGATCACGCGGGAGGCGTGCTCAGGCGATTCCTGGAAGATGTTGCGTTCGGCACCGAGGCACACTTCCAGCGACATCACGATGGCTTCGCGTAGCGGGTCGATCGGTGGGTTGGTCACCTGGGCGAACTGCTGGCGGAAGTAGTCGTACGGCGTACGCACGCGCTGGGACAGCACGGCCATCGGCGTGTCATCGCCCATGGAGCCGACGGCTTCATAACCTTGCTCGCCGAGCGGACGCAGCACCTGGTCGCGCTCTTCGAACGTGACCTGGTACATCTTCATGTACTGCTTGAGCTGGTCCACGTCATAGAAAGCCGAACCGTGGTCGTTGTCTTCCATGGTCGCCTGGATACGCAATGCGTTCTTGCGCAGCCATTGCTTGTACGGGTGACGGGACTTCAAGCGGTTGTCGATGGCGTCGGTGTCGAGGATCTGACCGGTTTCGGTGTCCACGGCCAGGATCTGGCCTGGGCCAACACGGCCTTTGGCGATGACGTCTTCGGGCTTGTAGTCCCACACGCCGATTTCCGACGCCAGGGTGATGAAACCGTTGGTAGTGGTGACCCAACGCGCCGGGCGCAGACCGTTACGGTCGAGCAGGCACACGGCGTAGCGGCCGTCGGTCATGACCACGCCGGCCGGGCCGTCCCACGGCTCCATGTGCATCGAGTTGTACTCGTAGAACGCACGCAGGTCCGGATCCATGGTTTCGACGTTCTGCCACGCGGGCGGAATGATCATGCGCACGCCACGGAACAGGTCGATGCCGCCGGTGACCATGAGCTCGAGCATGTTGTCCATGCTGGAGGAGTCGGAACCCACACGGTTGACCAGCGGGCCGAGCTCTTCCAGGTCCATCAAGTCGTTGGCGAACTTGGTGCGACGGGCCACAGCCCAGTTGCGGTTGCCGGTGATGGTGTTGATCTCGCCGTTGTGGGCGAGGAAGCGGAATGGCTGGGCCAGCGGCCATTTCGGCAGGGTGTTGGTGGAGAAGCGCTGGTGGAACACGCAGATTGCGGTTTGCAGGCGCTCATCGCTCAGGTCTGGATAGAAGGCGGTGAGGTCCGCCGGCATCATCAGGCCTTTATAAATGATGGTCTTGTGGGAAAAGCTGCAGATGTAGTGGTCAGTGTCGGCGGCGTTGGCCACAGACGAGCGACGACGCGATGTGAACAGCTTGATCGCCATGTCCTGGTCGCTCAGGCCGTCGCCTGCGATGAACACTTGTTCGATCTGCGGCAGGCGCTCCAGGGCCAGGCGGCCGAGCACACTGGTGTCGATCGGCACTTTGCGCCAGCCGACGAGCTGCAAGCCGGCGGCCAGGATCTCGCGGTTCATGTTTTCGCGAGCGGCTTCGGCTTTGACCGGGTCCTGGTTGAAGAACACCATGCCCACGGCGTACTGCTTGGGCAGGTCAACAGCGAAATGCTCTTTGGCGACAGCGCGCAGGAACAGGTCGGGCTTTTGAATCAGCAAGCCACAACCATCACCGGTCTTGCCGTCGGCGTTGATCCCACCGCGGTGGGTCATGCAGGTCAGGGCCTCGATGGCCGTTTGCAAAAGGGTATGACTGGGCTCGCCCTGCATATGGGCTATCAGGCCGAAACCACAGTTATCCTTGAATTCGTCGGGTTGGTACAGACCTGCTTTCATAGACACTTTCTCACCAGGCTGCCTCTTATAACGAGGCAAATTTCTTTTCAATTCAACCGGTTACCTTCCACGTCGAACGTACGCCGACTTAGCGGGGGCAAAAGGGAGGTCATTGTACACACCGACACAGACGCTCACAAATTTAGCGACGAAATGTCGCAAATCTATGTCGCATTTATGAAAGGTTTAAAGCGATACGCTGTGCTAGTCAAAACTTTTTTAATTTTGACTGCCGCGACTCAAAAGCCACTGTGACGCAGACACCACAAAGCGCGCGGTCCTTGCGGGACTGCACGCCATGCGATTTATTTTGAGGTGCTGGGAGGGCGACCTGGGTAAGGTCGCCGGATCTTCAGCGAGTTGTTGCCAGTTCTTGTTGAACGCTGGCGACAGTGCGAGGCCAAGGTTTACCAGCCTGAACCTTCGCTGGCAAGGATTTGATCGCAGAATCAGCGGCTGCACGACTGGAGAAGTTGCCGTAGGTGATCACGTAGAGAGGCTTGCCGTTGAGCACTTTCTTGAAATAACGGTACTCGCCGCCCTGCTCTTTCACGAACGCCTGGGCGTTGGCTTCGGAGCTGGTGCCGAGGATCTGCACGACGAAATTGCTGGCTGGTTGGCTGCCATACCAGCCGCTGCCAGCCGCGCCGGCTTTAGCGACGGCGACAGGTTTTTCAGCAGGCTTGGCCGCTGGGGCCGGAGCAGGCTTGGCAACGGGCGCAGCGGCGACGGGCTTGGTCACCGGTGCCGGTTTGGCGGTGGCAACAGTCGGTGCTGGCGTTGGCTTGGCCGCTGGCTGACCTGCTGGCACACCCACAGGTGGTGCAGTGGTGGTCACGGTTGGCGGTGTAGCGCTTGAGCCTTCCACCGGCACACCGTCGTCGCCTTCGGAGATGCCGCCGGCTTCTTCGGCGAGCGGGCCACGCATCACAGGCTGGCCAACCATGGGCAGGTTGGTCGGTTGCCCGGAATTGGCGAATTCGACGTTTGGCGTGGGCTTGCCCAGTGGCAATTGCGCCTGTTCGGTTGGCGCGCCGGCCGTGGTTGGCGCCTTGCTACGACCTGGAATCAACCAGGCAGCGGCAACAGCGACCACGACAACGGCGGAAATAGCCAATACGTGCTTCTTAGGCATGGTGAACCCCATCTTTGGACGCTTGACCGCAGAGCGGCTGGCAATCATGGCTTCGATCATCGCATCGCGGGCGACCTGGTTGATGGTGCCAGGCCAGCCGCCTGCGCTGTCGTGAATATCAGAGATCTGCGCAGCGGAGAAAAGTTCGATACCCGCCCCTGCGCCTTCCAGGCGTTGAGCCAGGTACTCGCGGGTTTCTTCTTCTTCGTAAGGCTGCAATTCGATGACGTGGAACAGCTCTTGATCGCCGCTGATCTGCTCCAGATCGGCGATCAACGACGACTCACCAAACAGGAACACATGCGGGCGACCTTCCGGCGTACCCGCTGCCAGTGCCAGCAGCGCTTCCAGGGCAGATTCATCAAGCTGTTCGGCGTCATCCACCAACAAGTAGACTTCTTGGCCCGTCAGGCCCAGTTGCACAACCTGCTTTAGAATCGCGTTCGGCTCGGCAGTGGCCACGTCCAGCGACTGGGCAACCTGGCGCAAAACGCCCGCCGCATCACCGGCACCACGGGCCGACACCACCACGCTCTGAACCGATTGCTTGTTGGTGCTGGCCACCAGGGCCTGGCGCAGCAGGGTCTTGCCGCTGCCCAACGGCCCCGTCACGACCAGCAGCAGTTGGCTGTAGCGTGCAAGGTGATGCAACTGCCCAAGCACCGGCTTGCGCTGGGCCGGGAAAAATTTGAAACCAGGCACCCGTGGAGCAAAAGGGTCGTGGCTTAACTGGTAATGGCCGAGGAACGCCTCGTCGGCATGCAAACTAGTCATCGGGATCTGGTTAACCTTTCAGCTGAGCCAGGGCACGGTAATCCGCTCCCAGCGTGGCTTGTAAAATCTCTTTTGGATAATCGTCGGTCACCACGGCTTCACCCATGTGGCGCAGCAGCACCAGTCGCAGTCGACCGTCGATCACTTTCTTGTCTATCGCCATATGTTCCAGGAAGTCAGCTTCAGTCATTTCCTCAGGCGGAATGACCGGCAAACCGGCGCGCTGGAACAGGCGGATACCACGATCCCGCTCCTGGGCGCTGATCCAGCCCAGGCGTTGCGACATCTCCAATGCCATCACTGTGCCAGCCGCTACGGCCTCCCCATGCAGCCACACACCATAGCCCATGTGGGTTTCGATCGCATGGCCGAAGGTGTGGCCCAGATTCAAGGTGGCCCGCACGCCGGACTCCCGTTCGTCGGCATTCACGACCAATGCCTTGGCCGCGCAGGAGCGCGAAATAGCTTCGGTGAGTGCAACCTGGTCCAGGTTGCGCAGGGCATCGACATGCTCTTCAAGCCAGGTCAGGAACGGCTCGTCGCAGATCAGCCCGTACTTGATGACTTCCGCCAGGCCCGCAGACAGTTCGCGCGGCGGCAGGGTATTGAGGGTGGCGGTATCAATCAGGACAGCCTGTGGCTGGTAGAACGCGCCAACCATATTCTTGCCCAGCGGATGGTTGATACCGGTCTTGCCGCCCACCGACGAATCGACCTGGGACAGCAACGTGGTCGGCACCTGGATAAAGTCCACGCCACGCTGGTAGCAGGCGGCCGCGAAGCCGGCCATGTCACCGATCACACCGCCGCCCAGGGCGATCACGGTGGTGCGGCGATCATGGCGAGCGGTGAGCAGGCCATCAAAGATCAGTTGCAGGGTTTCCCAGTTCTTGTGGGCTTCGCCATCAGGCAGGATCACGGAGATCACCGAGTACGCTGCCAGGCTGCGGCTCAGACGCTCAAGATACAGCGGCGCGACCGTTTCGTTGGAGATGATCGCCACTTGCCGCCCGGCAATGTGCGGCGCGAGCAGCTCGGGCTGGTCCAGCAGACCTTCGCCAATATGGATCGGGTAGCTGCGCTCGCCTAGATCGACCTTAAGTGTCTGCATGTGTCCCCGCGTTAGAGATGTATTGACGACCGGCAACGTCAAGATCTGACGCCGCCTGATGGCTCTACGCCACACTCCACAAGAGGATGGCGCGCCGCCGAGAATAGCGCATTTCGGGCCCGGCTTTAACGGGGTGGCAGCCGTTGCAGGCGCTCAAGAATGTCGAGAACCACCATCCTGGGTGGTCGCTCATCGGTTTCCACCACCAGGTCGGCGATCTCCCGATACAGCGGATCGCGTAGCGCCAGCAGGTCCCGCAAGGTTTTTTCCGGGTTAGCCGTGCGCAGCAACGGGCGATTGCGATCGCGGGCGGTACGGCCCACCTGCTGCTCGACCGAGGCATGCAAATAGACCACCCGACCACCGGCATGCAGGGCTCGACGGTTTTCTTCGCGCATGACTGCGCCACCGCCGGTGGCCAATACCACGCCGTCGCAGCCGCACAGCTCGGCGATCATCGCCTGCTCGCGGTCACGAAAGCCCAGCTCGCCTTCCTTATCGAAGATCCATGGGATATTGGCACCCGTGCGCAATTCAATTTCCTTGTCGGAATCTTTGAACGGCAGGCGCAGCTCTTTGGCCAGCAAACGGCCGATGGTGCTTTTTCCAGCCCCCATCGGTCCTACAAGAATCAAATTTCGCACAGAATCAACGACTCACAGCAATCGCCTGGTTATTCATAATACGCGGAGTCAGGAATACCAGCAGCTCGGATTTTTTCTCCGCCAGCACATCGCGCCGGAAAAGGCGGCCAAGATACGGCACATCGCCCAAAAATGGCACTTTATCTACCACTTTGCTTTGGGTATTGGAGAAAACCCCACCAATGACGATGGTCTCGCCATCCTTGACCAGCACCTTGGCGTTGACTTCGTTCTTCTTGATCGGCGGTACATCGTTGAGCTTGTTCAGGTAGTCAGGCTCGTCCTTGGTGACCTTGACCTGCATGATCACATGGTCGTCGGGAGTGATTTGCGGGGTGACTTCCAGGGAGAGCGAGGCCTCCTTGAACGACACCGAGGTGGCGCCGCTGGAGCTGGATTCCTGGTACGGGATCTCGGTGCCCTTGAGAATCCGCGCGGTTTCCTTGTCGGACGTCACCACCTTGGGCTGGGAGACGATTTCCCCGTTGCCGGTTTTCTCCATGGCGGTCAGCTCAAGGTCCAGCAGCAAATTATCGGTGATATAGGCGATACCCAGGCCCGACGAGCCGGTCAGGGAGCCCAAGTCGACAAAGGGTGCGGTGGGCGGATTTTCCGGAGGATCTTCACCCTCGCCCGGTGATTTGCCAACACCACCAGCCCCCCACTTGCCGCGAGTGAGCCGCCCGCCCCAGCGCGCGCCGAGGCTTCTGTCGTAATCGACATTGGCTTCGACAATCCGGGCCTCGATCATCACTTGGCGCACCGGAACATCCAATTGCGCCACGATTCGCCGCAGCTCCTCGAGGCGCTCGCCAGTCTGATAGGCAATGATGTTGTTGGTACGGTCATCCACGGCCACTGAGCCACGCTCATCGGTGGTGCCTTCCAGGCCGGCCACCGATTGGAACAGCTTGGCCAGGTCTGCCGCCTTGGCGTAATTGACCTGCAACAACTCCCGACGCAATGGCGCCAGTTCAGCCATCTGCTTGCGAGACTCCAATACCAGCAATTCTCGGGCTGCCAACTCCTCGGCGGGCGCCACCAGTAACACGCCGGCCTTTACCCGTTTATCCAGGCCTTTGGCTTGCAATACCAGGTCCAGCGCCTGGTCCCACGGCACATCCTTGAGTCGCAGGGTGATCGATCCTTGCACATCGTCTCCAGCCACCAGGTTGAGGCCTGCCACATCGGCGATCTGCTGCAATACCGTGCGCAGTTGAATATTTTGAAAGTTGAGGCTCAGCTTATCGCCGGCGTAGACGCCCGAAACCGCATTGTCAGGAGGCGGCAGATGAATCAGGTCGACGCGTTTGGGCACAGCAGCAGCCATCGGTGCCGTGAACGCTATCCATAGCGCCACACCGACGGACAAGAAAGTCCTTTTCATGGGTTAGATTCCGTTATGAGTTGACGTTTAACACCAGGGTTCGCGAGCGCTCCAGCCAAGCGCCCTGTTTATCGGGGAACAACTCGACCAGTTCGACGTGGCCATCATGAATAGCCGTGATCCGGCCATGGTCTGGTCCCAGGTAGTCGCCGACCGCCAGGCGGTATACCTGGTTAGCGGCACGTAGCAGGACGAAGGTATGCATGCCTCGGGACAAAGTGCCGACCATTTCGCACTGCTCCACCGCGAGGTTTTCCAGGATCCCTCGCGGCCTTTTCAGATCCGGCGCAGGGGTTGGACGCCCAGGCGCGTGCTCGGTCTGCAAGGCCAGCGGCTGGAACGGATCGCGCAGACCTGCCGAGTCATAGGTAAACGACTGGGCTTGCACGATAGGCTCAGTCGAACGCGCACCTTGCTGCGTGCGCCAATAGGCCTTGGCCAACACATCGAGGCGCAGCAACCTGCCATCCGGTCGTAAGGCAACATCGTGCGCGGTGGCGATTCGCGCAAGGCCTCCCAGGCCGCTCACGAACATCGCCAGGTCGTGATACGCGCCCGTCACGCCAATTTGCACGGGCTGCTCGATATAAAACGAATGAGGCTGTTCATCCAAGGGTGTGACGCTTTCGACCAGCAAGCCATTGGCCTGCGCCAAGCGCGCAATATCCTCCAACAACCCAGGCATTTCGGACTCACTCGGCAACTGTCGCAGAAGCGTGTCGACCCGACCTTGCCTCAGCAGTAGCTGGCGGTTGTGTTCTTCCAGGCTGGCAGACTGGGCGGTTTTTTGCGCAACTTGCTGCAGCAGGGACACTTCCCGCGCCTCGACTTGATACAACCGCCCCCGTGAGGGGCTCAAGTAAGCAAGGTCGCCGACCACCCACACCGCACCCGCCAGCGCACAGCCCAGCAGGGCCTTGCCGGGAAGGGGCCATTTTTCAGTGTTGTGAGTGAGTGCGCGAAGTTTGAGCCAGAGCAGGCTCAAGGCTGGGCCTCGGTGGACTCGCCCTGACGCACCATCAGCTGGAATTCATTGTTGCCGCGAGCGCCTTCTGTGCGCACATGTTGCAGCCGCGTGGCGTGGGCACCTTCGGAGGCTTCCAGGCTACGCATCAATTGGGCGATGTCCTGGCTGGAGTCGGCACTGCCGCTGATGCTGACCGTGTCACCCTTCGCCACCACCTCATGCAGGTGGACGCCCTCAGGCACAGCACGCGCCAACTGGTCCAGCAACTGGGCACTGGACGAACGCCCATCGTGCAAGTCCTGCACAACCTTCATGCGTTCCGCCAATTGCTGGCTTTGCAGTTGCAGGTCGTCGATGGTCTTGATGCGTGAGTCCAGGACGGCCACGTCTTTATCCAGATGGTTATTGCGCGTCACTTGCCGATCAATGGCCCGGTCGATCACTTGGTCCGCCAGCCACACGGCCGCGAGCGCCACACCGGCGAACGCCAGCAGAAACGCAAGGAAATACTTGCGCCGCCGCTCTGCCAAGGCTTGGCGCCAAGGCAACAGGTTGATTCGTGTCTTCAAGCGAAACTCCTCAGGGCCAACCCACAAGCAATTCCCATCCCGTGGGCATCCACGGCCCATTGTGCGCCATCGACTCGATGGCCCGGCGTGAAGCTGGCGAAATCCTGACTGCAAGCACGCGCCAATGCAAACGCTTCGACATCAATCACCTTCGGCACCAGCCCTGCCAGGGCCAAGACCGCCTCGCGCGCTTCGATATGCTCCTTCAGGCAGGCGGCCAACAGCACCTCGACGCGATCAGGGTCCTGGGCCGAGCGCCCCTGGACCTGAAAGTCGATGGCCACCTCGTCCAGCGGGTACGGAATGTACTGGTCCGCTTCTGCCTGGATCATCCATGCCATCTCATCGTCGCTGAGCCCTGCTGCCATGTCGATGACCCGCGTGATCACCGAAGTCCCGGCCACGGCAACCGCAGCGCCACGGGCTGACGTGTGCAACCGAGGCAGCGTCGCGTGCAAGGCACGTCCTATGCTTTCCAGATCCAAAAGTGCACCGTCGACCACCGCGCGGGCGGGCAGTGCCTGGGTGGCATAGCCCTGAACACTGTAACCGTTGCCAGAACGGCCCAACTCAACCAGCCGAATGGCCGCGTCATTGATATCGACACCCAGCAGGGCGTCGGCTTTTCGCGTGAAAAATCCCTTTCTCATAAAACTCCCTAAAACTTTGCCTGTCATACCGCCTGATTGCTGCTGGGCGCCATGCATTCGGTCGACTTGTTGAACAGGCGCGAATGACGCCCCAAGCCGAAAAATGCTTTAATGCCCAGCGTTTTTTCCCGCTTTATCTGCAGCTCGGGTTGATCCATCGTTTGCCATGCATGCCCCGACGCCTAACTCATTCTTTTCTCTGGAAATCCAAAAGCCTTGATTCGTCTGCTGAAGTTTTTCGGGTACTCCATTGTCGCGATTGTCTGCGGGCTGCTGCTCGTACTCAGCGGTGCCTACCTCTACCTTAGTCCGGGTTTACCCTCCGTAGAGGCCCTGAGAAGTATCCAGTTGCAGATTCCTTTGCGGGTCTACAGCAGCGATGAAAAGCTGATCGCGGAGTTCGGCGAAATGCGCCGCACACCGATTCGTTTTGCCGACATTCCACCCAATTTCATCAGCGCCCTGCTCTCGGCCGAAGACGATAATTTTGCCAACCACTATGGCGTGGACCCCAGCAGCCTGGTGCGCGCCGCCACGCAGCTGGTAAAAAGCGGACACATTCAATCCGGTGGCAGCACCATCACCATGCAGGTGGCGAAGAACTTCTTCCTCACCAGCGAGCGCAGCTTCTCGCGTAAAGCCACCGAGATCCTGCTAGCGCTGCAAATCGAGCGTCAGCTGACCAAGGACGAGATCCTTGAGCTGTACGTCAACAAGATCTACTTGGGCAACCGCGCCTACGGAATCGAGGCGGCTTCGCAGGTTTACTACGGCAAGTCGATTCGTGATGCCAGCCTGGCGCAGATGGCCATGATTGCTGGCCTGCCAAAAGCACCTTCGCGCTTCAACCCCCTGGCCAACCCGGCGCGCAGCAAAGAACGCCGCGACTGGATCCTCGGACGCATGTACAAGCTGGGCAAGATCGACCAAGCCGCCTATGAAAGCGCAGTGGCCGAACCGCTGAACGCCAGCTACCACGTACCAACGCCGGAAGTGAACGCTCCGTATATCGCTGAAATGGCCCGGGCCGAGATGGTCGGCCGTTATGGCAGCGAGGCCTACACCGAGGGCTTTCGCGTCACCACTACCGTGCCAAGCGACCTGCAGGACTTTGCCAACAACTCGGTGCATTCCGGCCTGATCACTTACGACCAGCGTCACGGCTACCGAGGCCCAGAATCGCGTTTGCCGGGCAAGACCTTGAGCGCCTGGACCACAGAGCTGGGCAAGCAACGCGCAATCAGCGGGCTGGAACCGGCCATCGTGACCCAAGTGCAAAAAGACGGCGTGCAGGTGCTGACCCGTACCGGCGAAGCGCACGTGAGCTGGGACAGCATGAAGTGGACGCGACCGTTCCTGAACACCAACAGCATGGGCCCGATGCCCAAGCAGCCGTCAGACGTGGCGCAGGTGGGTGACTTAATCCGCGTGCAACGCCAGAAGGACGACAGCCTCAAATTCAGCCAGGTGCCGCTGGCCCAGGGCGCCCTGGTTTCCCTGGACCCACAGAACGGTGCAATCCGCGCACTGGTCGGTGGCTTTGCCTTCGAGCAGAGCAACTACAACCGTGCCACCCAGGCCAAGCGCCAGCCGGGTTCCAGCTTCAAGCCGTTCATCTACAGCGCCGCGCTGGACAACGGGTACACCGCCGCGAGCCTGGTCAACGACGCGCCAATCGTGTTTGTCGACGAATACCTGGACAAGGTCTGGCGCCCTAAGAACGACACCAACACCTTCCTCGGTCCTATCCGTATCCGCGAGGCGTTGTACAAGTCGCGCAACCTGGTGTCGATCCGCTTGCTGCAAGCAATGGGCGTAGGCAAGACCATCGACTACATCACCCGCTTTGGCTTCAACAAGTCGGACCTGCCGCCGAACCTGTCGCTGGCCCTGGGCACTGCGACCCTGACACCGATGGAAATCGCCACCGGCTGGAGTACCTTTGCCAACGGCGGCTACAAGATATCGCCGTACTTGATCGACAAAATCGAAAGCCGCAATGGCGACACGCTGTTCACCGCCAACCCGCCACGCGTGCCGGGTGATGTGGTCAATGGTGTAGCCGCAACTGATGGCCTGGCCGCGCCGAGCCATGGCGGCATCACCATCGAGCCGACCCCAGGTGCAGCGCCAGCCGCGAACACCACCGCGCCAGTCGAGCCACAAGCCCCTGCCGTTGCTGAACGCGTGGTGGATGGCCGCACCACTTACATCCTCAACAGCATCCTTGAAGACGTGATCAAGAAGGGTACCGGCCGCCGTGCACTGGCACTGGGCCGTGCGGATATCGCGGGCAAGACCGGTACCACCAACGACTCCAAGGACGCCTGGTTCTCCGGCTACAACGGCGACTACGTGACCACCGTATGGACCGGCTACGACCAACCAGAAAGCCTCGGCCGCCGCGAGTTCGGTGGCACCGTAGCGCTGCCGATCTGGATGAGCTACATGGGCGCAGCCTTGAAGGACAAACCGCTGCACACCCAGCCGGAGCCGGAAGGCATTCTCAGCCTGCGGATCGACCCCGTCAGCGGCCGCGCGGCGTCGCCAAGCACGCCGAATGCGTACTTCGAACTGTTCAAGAGCGAAGACACGCCGCCGTCGGTCAACGAACTGGGTAACGGTGTTGCACCGGGTAGCCCGTTGCCGGCGGATGAAGCGGCGCCGATCGACCTGTTCTAACTCGATCTGCCCCTTGATGCAGATCCATTGTGGGAGCGGACATGCTCGCGAATGCGCAGTGCCAGTCAACGAATCTAGAGACTGACACACCGCATTCGCGAGCAAGCCCGCTCCCACATTTGGTTCTGCGCAAAGTCCAAGTTAATCGCCACACAGCAAAAAGCCCCGACTCTCACGAGCCGGGGCTTTTTGTTGGTGCGCTACAACGGCTTAGCCGTTGAACACATCATCCACGCTTTGCAGCGGGTAGTTCTTCGGATACGGCAGGGTGGCCACGCCGGTCTCGATGGCAGCTTTGGCCACGGCATCGGAGATCAGGGTGATCAGGCGCTTGTCCATTGGTTTCGGAATGATGTACTCACGACCGAATTCCAGCTTGGCGCCACCGTAGGCGTCGCATACGTCCTGAGGTACCGGCAGTTTGGCCAGTTCACGCAGGGCGTTGGCGGCAGCCACTTTCATTTCTTCGTTGATGCGCTTGGCGCGAACGTCCAGGGCACCACGGAAGATGAACGGGAAGCCCAGCACGTTGTTGACCTGGTTCGGGTAGTCCGAACGACCAGTGGCCATGATCACGTCGCTACGGGTGGCGTGAGCCAGCTCTGGCGAAATCTCTGGGTCCGGGTTGGAGCAGGCGAACACGATTGGGTTGGCCGCCATGGACTTCAGGCCTTCAGCGCTCAGCAGGTTCGGGCCGGACAGGCCGACGAACACGTCTGCACCGTCAAGGGCGTCAGCCAGAGTGCGCTTGGACGACGGGTGGGCAAACATCGCCTTGTACTGGTTCAGGTCGGAACGCTCGGACTGGATCACGCCCTTGCTGTCGACCATGTAGATGTTTTCCAGCTTGGCGCCCATGCTGACGATCAGCTTCATGCAGGAGATGGCAGCAGCGCCAGCGCCCAGGCAGACGATCTTGGCATCAGCCAGGGTTTTGCCAGCGATTTCCAAGGCGTTGATCATGCCGGCCGCGGTAACGATCGCGGTGCCGTGCTGGTCATCGTGGAATACCGGAATGTCGCACTGTTCGATCAGAGCCTTTTCGATCTCGAAGCACTCAGGTGCCTTGATGTCTTCCAGGTTGATGCCACCGAAGGTGATGGAAATGCGCTTGACGGTGTCGATGAAAGCTTGCGGGCTCTCGGAGTCGACTTCGATGTCGAAAACGTCGATACCGGCAAAGCGCTTGAACAGCACGCCCTTACCTTCCATGACTGGCTTGGAAGCCAATGGGCCGAGGTTACCCAGGCCGAGAATCGCGGTGCCATCAGAAATCACTGCAACCAGGTTGCCCTTACCGGTGTACTTGTACGCCAGCTCAGGGTCGCGGGCGATTTCACGTACGGGCTCGGCCACGCCAGGGCTGTAGGCCAACGACAGGTCGCGGGCGGTGGCGGTGGCTTTGGTGAGCTCTACACTCAGCTTTCCTGGACGAGGATTGGCATGATATTCGAGAGCGGCAGTTTTCAAATCAGACATATCGGCATTCCGCTTTTACTGTTGGTCGACGGACCGCCGAGGATACGCGTGTCGTAAAGTCCCTACAAGACTGGGTAGTCACCGGTGTCAAGGCCCCAAACCGCCGTACTTTGGTCTAAGGCCACGGGATACAAGGGCTCAACTGTTCACAATCACATAAAAAAATGTCTACAATTTTTTATTAATTCGTCGAATTGAGCATGCTTGGGTCGGTCAGCGGCAGCAACCAACGAGCCTGATCGCGCTTCAAGCTGCCGCGCCTGGCACGATCCTGCACCCAACCACGCGCCTCGATTGTCTTGCCTTGCAGACCACTCAGCATGGCGCTGTCGAACTGGCTGGCCAACGCAGGGGCAATGCGCAATACCAGTGAGCCCTGCACGTCGATCCAGACACCACCGCGATTACGCTCGACCTTGCTCACCTGGCCGCTGACCAGAGCGAAGCCGGAGTGTTTGAGTTGCGCCACGCGCTGCACTGGCGACTGCCGCCACAACCCCAAGCGCGCCTTGCGAGCACTGTTCTCGGCAGCCCGCTGGCACGCAACAAGATCGACATTCGGCGCTACGCCTACCTGAAGCCCCAGGCCCTCGGCCAACAGCCGGGCTTCCAGGTTCTCTCCATCCACACCATAAAGATGGGCCAGGGTTCGGCCATAGCGATCTTTGCTTTCACGCCCCACCACCAGGCCGACGCGACCGCCGCTGGCCTGCACCAACGCCTGCAAACGCTGGCGGGCAGCGACAGCATAAGGCTCGTCGGCACGGCCCTTCTTGCCGGTTTCCGGGGCATTGAGGCCTATCATGCGTACGCTGCGACCGTCCTTGAGGCGCACCGTGTCGCCGTCCACAACGCGCTGTACGTCTACCTGGGCCAAGGAGGTCGGCGCCGGGCAGAACACTTCGGCCTGGACTGCCGACAGCCAAATCCCAGGCACAAAAAAGGCGCCCACAAGGGACGCCTTTTTCAACAGCTTGCAAAAGCCCATAAGGCTTTTGAGCCTTACTCTGCTGGAGTAGCAGCAGGCTTCTTGCCGAAAGCACCAAAGCGATCTGCGAAGCGCTGTACGCGGCCGCCGGTGTCCAGAGTTTTCTGCTTACCGGTGTAGAACGGGTGGCACTCGTTGCATACGTCAGTACCCAGTGGCTTGCACAGGTTCGAACGAGTTTCGAACTTGTTGCCGCAGCTGCAGGTTACTTCGATGGTTTCGTACGCTGGATGGATATCGGCTTTCATGGCACTTCCTCGGGCTAGCGTGCCGCCACTCGACACTATTGTCGAATACCGCACGTAATTAGGCCGCGGATTCTACCAGACCTTTTTAAACGCGCAAGCGGCGCTGAGGGTGTGAATCGTCCTTTCATCAGAAATCCATGGCATACCCAAGCCACCCCTCGTCTGCTAGGCTCCCGCCCCTGCGCCACCGCCTGCCTTATATGAGACCCCTCGCGTGCCCGACGCCATTTTGCGCCTAGCCCTGCCCTCGCCCCTGCGCCGCCTGTTCGATTACCGGGCCCCGGCCGGCGTGCTGCGGGCACAGTTGCAGCCAGGCATGCGCGTGCGCGTGCCGTTTGGTCGAAGGGAGATGATCGGGGTTTTGGTGGAAGTTGCTGACCACAGCGAAGTCCCGGCCGAGAAGCTCAAGCCTGCACTCGCGATACTCGATGCCACGCCACCGCTGCCACCCGCGCTGTTCAAGCTGTGCCTATGGACTGCCCAGTATTACCAGCACAGCCTAGGCGATACCTTGAGCTGGGCGCTGCCAGTGTTGTTGCGTCAGGGCGAACTCGCCGAGGCGCGCCAGGAGCGTTTCTGGTCGATGGTTCCCGGCGCACGCCTTGACGACCCACGCATCGCTCGTGCCCCGCGCCAGCGCGAAGCCTTGGCGACCCTCGCCCAGCACCCGCACGGCGTAGCCCATCAGTTGCTAAGCAAACTGATGCTGAGCAAAGACAGTCTCGACCTGCTGCTCGCCAAAGGCCTGGTGCAGGTGGAAATCCGCAAGCACGCCCCCGACCCGCGCCACGAACACTGGTTGGCCCAGCCGGAACTGCCGCTGAACCCCGAACAACGTGCGGCCTACGAGGCAATACGCGCTGGCTTCGACAGTTTCCACGCGTTCCTACTGGCCGGCGTTACGGGCAGCGGCAAGACCGAAGTGTATTTGCAACTGATCCGCGAAACCCTGCAGGCCGGCAAACAGGCACTGGTGCTGATCCCCGAGATCAACCTGGGCCCGCAGACCCTGGCGCGTTTCGAGCAGCGCTTCAATGCGCGCATCGCCCTGGTGCACTCGGCGGTCAACGACCGTGAACGCCTGGAGTCCTGGCTGGCGGCACGGGACGGCGAGGCCGACATTATTATCGGCACCCGCTCGGCGCTGTTCACTCCGATGAAAAACCCCGGGCTGATCATCATCGACGAGGAGCACGACGGCTCCTATAAACAGCAGGAAGGCCTGCGCTACCACGCTCGCGATCTGGCGCTGGTGCGGGCGCGTCAGGAAGACATCCCGATCGTGCTGGGCTCGGCCACACCGTCCCTGGAGAGCCTGCACAACGCCTACACCGGTCGTTACGGCCTCCTACGCCTCAATGAGCGCGCCGGCGGTGCCAAACAACCGCGCTTCCTGCGCCTGGATGTAAAAAGCCGCCCACTGGACAGCGGCATTTCCGGGCCGATGCAACAAGCCATCGGCCAGACCCTGGCCGCCGGCCAACAGGTTTTGGTATTCCTCAACCGTCGTGGTTTTGCGCCAACACTGCTCTGCCATGACTGCGGCTGGATGTCCGAATGCGAGCGCTGCGATGCGCGCATGACCGTACACCAACGCTACGGCGAACTGCGCTGCCATCATTGCGGCCATGTGGAACGGGTACCGCGCCACTGCCCGCAGTGCGGCAAAGTCGACCTGCGCCCCGTCGGCGCGGGCACCGAGCGCGCCGAGGAACGCCTGGGGATTCTGTTCCCGGACTTTCCGGTGCTGCGGGTCGACCGCGATAGCACGTCGCGCAAAGACGCGATGAACCAACTGTTCGCCACCATCCAAAAAGGCCAGCCATGCATCTTGATCGGCACGCAGATGCTTGCCAAAGGGCATCACTTTCCACGGGTAACCCTGGTGTCGATCCTGGATGCCGACGGCGGCCTGTTCTCGGGTGACTTCCGCGCAAGCGAGCGTATGGCGCAGTTGATCGTACAAGTCGCAGGCCGTGCAGGCCGTGCCGAAGAACCGGGCAAAGTGATTATCCAGACCCACTTGGCCGACCACCCGCTGCTGATTCAGCTGACAGAACAAGGCTACTTTGCCTTCGCAGAACAGGCACTGAGTGAGCGCCGCGCCGCCGGCCTGCCGCCGTTCTCCCATTTAGCACTGCTACGGGCCGAAGCGCACAAACCAGGGCAGGCCGAAGGGTTCCTGGACGAGGCCTGCAGCGCTGCCGAACGTTTGCTCGGCGAACAGGGCCTTACCGGCATCGAGCTGCTCGGCCCGGTGCCAGCCCCCATGGAGCGTCGCGCCGGCCGTTACCGTGCTCAGCTACTCTTGCAGGCGACGTCTCGTGCACCGCTGCATCGGCTATTAAGTAGCTGGTTGCTTGCCCTGGAGCAAATGCCCAGTGGTCGGCAGGTGCGATGGTCGTTGGATGTAGACCCGGTAGATTTGTATTAAGCCTGGCCATAGGTCCTGCGAAGGTTGGCAAGCCCGCCCTCGCCACGGATAATGCCCAGTTTTTCCACCTGCGCATCGCGCGCCGCCGCTTGCGGTCGAAAGAGAACACCATGAAAGACACCATTCGCCAGCTGATCCAACAAGCCATCACCCAACTCGTCAACGAAGGTGTGTTGCCTGAAGGCCTGACGCCGGCGATCCAGGTGGAGAACACCCGCGACAAGACCCACGGTGACTTCGCCAGCAACATCGCGATGATGCTGTCCAAGCCGGCTGGCATGAAACCCCGCGACCTGGCGGAAAAGATCATCGCCGCCCTGCCTGCCGACGAGAGCATCACCAAGGCCGAAATCGCCGGCCCAGGCTTTATCAACTTCTTCCAAAACACCCAGGCCCTGGCTTCCCGCCTGGATGCGGCCTTGGCCGACGCCAAGATCGGCGTACGCAAGGCCGGCCCGCTGCAACGTGTGGCCATCGACCTGTCGGCGCCGAACCTGGCCAAAGAGATGCACGTAGGCCACCTGCGCTCGACCATCATTGGCGACGGCGTGGCGCGCGTGCTGGAGTTCCTCGGCGACACCGTGATCCGCCAGAACCACGTAGGCGACTGGGGCACCCAGTTCGGCATGCTGATGGCCTACCTGCAAGAGAACCCGATCACCAGCAACGAGCTGTCGGACCTCGAAAACTTCTACCGCGCCGCCAAGAAGCGCTTCGACGAATCCGAAGAATTCGCCGACCGCGCCCGTGGCCTGGTGGTCAAGCTGCAAGCCGGTGACAAGGAATGCCTGGAGCTGTGGAGCCGCTTCCGTGACATTTCCCTGTCCCACTGCCAGGAAATCTACGAACTGCTCAACGTGAAGCTGACCATGGCCGACGTGATGGGCGAAAGCGCCTACAACGATGACCTGATCAACGTGGTCAACGATCTCAAGGCCAAGGGCCTGCTGGTTGAGAGCAACGGCGCGCAGTGCGTGTTCCTCGAAGAATTCAAGACTGCCGATGGCGAGCCGCTGCCGGTGATCATCGTCAAGGCCGATGGCGGCTACCTGTACGCCACCACTGACTTGGCGGCCGTGCGCTACCGCAGTGGTGTACTCAAGGCCGATCGCGCGCTGTACTTCGTCGACCAGCGCCAGGCCCTGCACTTCCAGCAGGTGTTTGAGGTGGCACGTCGTGCCGGCTTCATCACCCACCCGATGCACATGGAACACATGGGTTTCGGCACCATGAACGGCGCCGATGGCCGCCCGTTCAAGACCCGCGACGGCGGCACCGTGAAGCTGATCGACCTGCTGAACGAAGCCCAGGAACGTGCCTACAACCTGGTGAAGGAAAAGAACCCGGAGCTGGCCGAGGCCGACCTGCGCAACATCGCCCGCGTGGTGGGGATTGGCGCAGTGAAATACGCCGATTTGTCCAAGCACCGTACCAGCGACTACAGCTTCAACTTTGAGCTGATGCTCAACTTCGAAGGCAACACCGCGCCGTACCTGCTGTACGCCTACACCCGTGTGGCTGGCGTGTTCCGCAAGCTGGGCAAGGACTTCAGCGAAGTCGAAGGCCACATCGTGCTGGACGCACCGCAAGAACAAGAGTTGGCGGCCAAACTGGCACAGTTCGGCGAAGTGCTGAACAGCGTCGGCGAGAAAGGCACACCGCATATCCTGTGCACCTACCTGTACGAAGTCGCCGGCCTGTTCTCCAGCTTCTACGAGAACTGCCCTATCCTGACCGCCGACGACGAAGCCCAGAAGCAAAGCCGCCTGCGCCTTGCCGCCCTGGCTGGACGGACCCTCAAGCAAGGCCTGGAACTGTTGGGCCTGGAAACTCTGGAGCGTATGTAAGTTGGCTGCCAAGAAAAAACCTGCACCCAAGCGCGGCGCCAGCCGCTACCAGGCCCCGGCGAAGAAGCCGATCCCGGGCTGGTTGTGGATGGCCATCGGCCTTGCTGTCGGTGCATTCGTTGTCATCCTGATGAAGCTGGAGCCGGGTAAAGGCGACGACGTCAAACGGGTCAAGCAAGAGCAGCAGAAAGCCACGAAAATGGCCGAAGCCAACAAGACTGCGCCGAGCCCGACCGCACCGGTAAAGCCGAAATACGACTTCTACACGCTGCTGCCGGAATCGGAAGTGATCGTGCCGCCTGACGCCGTGCCGGAAAAAACCCTGCCGACGCCACAAGTGCCGACCACCCCAGTCACCCCTGCGGAAGCCGCGAAGATCGACACCGCACGGGCACAGGCCGCGCTGGCCGGGATTACCCCGCCGCCTGCGCCACCGGTTGCCGAGACCAAGGCGGCACCGGTGACCAAGTTCTTCCTGCAAGCGGGCTCGTTCCCGAAACAGGCGGATGCGGATCGCGTGCGCGCGCAGATCATTTTGCTTGGCCAGTCGGTGACGGTGGAATCCGGCACGGTCAAGGATGCGACCTGGTATCGCGTGCTGGTGGGGCCGTTCAGCAACCGTGAACAGCTGAACGTGGCGCAGAAGCAGTTGGCGGGCGCGGGCTTTAGCAATCTGTTGTTACAACAACGCCAGAGCCGCTAAACCCGAGAACATAGCAGGATCAATGTGGGAGCTGGCTTGCCTGCGATAGCGATGGAACAGTCAATATTTTCAGTGACTGGCACACCGCAATCGCAGGCAAGCCAGCTCCCACATTTGGTTTTTGGGCGCTTTCAAAAATGTGTAAGACCTATAAACACCACTCGTCCGCGTACTGCTCCTACAGTTGAAATCCCCCCCGCCACCCCCATATGAGTTTCCATCAGGGCATTTTCGCCCCGCTGCGTGGAGACTCTCCCCTTGACCACCATCGTTTCAGTACGTCGCCACGGCAAAGTCGTCATGGGCGGCGACGGCCAGGTTTCCCTTGGCAACACCGTGATGAAAGGCAACGCCAAGAAAGTGCGTCGCCTGTACCACGGCCAGGTTCTCGCGGGCTTTGCCGGCGCCACCGCCGACGCCTTCACCCTCTTTGAGCGCTTCGAAGGCCAGCTGGAAAAACACCAGGGCCACCTCGTCCGCGCCGCCGTTGAACTCGCCAAAGAATGGCGTACCGATCGCTCTCTCAGCCGCCTGGAAGCCATGCTGGCCGTTGCCAACAAAGACGCCTCCCTGATCATCACCGGTAACGGCGATGTGGTTGAGCCCGAAAACGGCCTGATCGCCATGGGTTCCGGCGGTGGCTATGCCCAAGCTGCGGCCAGCGCGCTGTTGAAGAAAACCGACCTGTCGGCCCGTGAAATCGTCGAGACCGCCCTGGGCATCGCTGGCGATATCTGCGTGTTCACCAACCACAATCTGACCATTGAGGAGCAGGACCTCGCGGAGTAAGCCGTAGGCTTATTCCCGCTTGAGGCCGCCAAACACTATGTCCATGACTCCCCGCGAAATCGTCCACGAACTCAACCGCCATATCATCGGCCAGGACGATGCCAAGCGCGCCGTTGCCATCGCGCTGCGTAACCGCTGGCGCCGGATGCAACTGCCCGAAGAACTGCGCGTTGAAGTAACGCCGAAGAACATCCTGATGATCGGTCCTACCGGTGTCGGTAAAACCGAGATCGCCCGTCGCTTGGCCAAATTGGCCAACGCACCGTTCATCAAGGTCGAAGCCACCAAGTTCACCGAAGTGGGCTACGTGGGCCGCGATGTCGAGTCGATCATTCGTGACCTGGCCGACGCTGCGCTGAAGCTGCTGCGCGAACAGGAAATGACCAAGGTCAGCCACCGCGCCGAAGACGCTGCCGAAGAGCGCATCCTCGACGCCTTGCTGCCACCGGCACGCATGGGCTTCAACGAAGACGCCGCGCCGGCCTCGGACTCCAACACCCGTCAGCTGTTCCGCAAGCGCCTGCGTGAAGGCCAGTTGGATGACAAGGAAATCGAGATCGAAGTCGCTGAAGTCTCCGGCGTCGATATCTCTGCACCACCTGGCATGGAAGAAATGACCAGCCAGTTGCAGAACCTGTTCGCCAACATGGGCAAGGGCAAGAAGAAAAGCCGCAAGCTCAAGGTGAAGGACGCACTGAAGTTGGTGCGCGATGAAGAAGCCGGGCGCCTGGTGAATGAGGAAGAACTCAAGGCCAAGGCCCTGGAAGCCGTTGAGCAGCATGGCATTGTGTTTATCGACGAGATCGACAAAGTGGCCAAGCGCGGCAATTCCGGCGGCGTCGATGTGTCGCGCGAAGGCGTACAGCGCGACCTGCTGCCGCTGATCGAAGGCTGCACGGTGAATACCAAGCTGGGCATGGTCAAGACCGACCACATCCTGTTTATCGCCTCCGGCGCGTTCCACCTGAGCAAGCCAAGCGACCTGGTACCGGAGCTGCAAGGCCGCCTGCCGATTCGCGTGGAACTCAAGGCGCTGACCCCGGGCGACTTCGAGCGCATCCTCAGCGAGCCGCATGCATCGCTCACCGAGCAGTACCGTGAGCTGCTGAAAACCGAAGGCCTGGGGATCGAGTTCCAGCCGGACGGCATCAAGCGCCTGGCGGAGATCGCCTGGCAGGTCAACGAGAAGACCGAGAACATCGGGGCGCGTCGTTTGCACACGTTGCTGGAGCGTTTGCTGGAGGAGGTTTCCTTCAGTGCTGGCGATTTGGCTGGTGCGCAGAATGGCGAAGTGATCAAGATCGATGCTGACTACGTCAACAGCCACCTGGGCGAATTGGCGCAGAACGAAGATCTGTCGCGCTACATTCTGTGATCCACACGTAGAGCCGCTTTGCTTTAATGTGGGAGCTGGCTTGCCTGCGATAGCTATGGTGAATTCAACACCGCTATCGCAGGCAAGCCAGCTCCCACAATTTGAAGCCGGTTTCTTCAGGGTTATCCCCAATGTCCAAATTTCCCACCGCTGTAAACCTGCACAAAACCTCCAACACCCTAGGCCTCACCTACGGGCCCGACGAGGTGTACCAACTCCCCGCCGAACTGCTGCGCACCCACTCGCCTTCCGCCGAGGTCCAGGGCCATGGCAAACCCATCCTGCAATTCGGCAAGCTCAATGTCCGGTTGACCAAGATAGAACCGGCCGGTCAGTACGCACTTAAATTGACCTTCGACGATGGTCATGACAGCGGACTGTTCACTTGGGACTACCTCTACCAACTGGCCGTGCGCCAGGATTCGCTGTGGGCCGATTATCTGGCCGAGCTGAAAGCTGCCGGTAAAACCCGCGACCCGAGTGAGTCGGTCGTGCGCCTGATGCTCTAGCCCAGGCGTCTTGCTCTTTAGAGGGCATTTTCTAATTTCATCTGCTTGAATGCCCTGTCGCGTGGCCAACGATTGGCCCGCTTGCGAAAAAAATTAAACTCGGGTAACCAATGGAACTGGCAAGTTCCCTGCATTTGACGATGCGGTATCAACGGTCACCCGAGTCGCAGTACCAGGCTTGTGTTGTGTATCGAAATTGGGTGCACAGCGGTACCCGGTACTCGTCTTTCGGACAATGGAGCGTCGTAGATGAGTAACAAGAACAACGATGACTTGAAACGCCAGGCCTCGGAAAACACCCTGGGGCTCAACCCGATCATCGCGTTACGTAAAAAGGATTTACTCGCCTCGGCGAAGATGGTGCTGACCCAAGCCATCAAGCAACCACTGCACAGCGTCAAGCACGTCGCCCACTTTGGCGTCGAATTGAAGAACGTGATGTTCGGCAAATCTGCGCTGGTGCCCGAAAGCGATGACCGTCGTTTCCATGACCCGGCGTGGAGCCAGAACCCGCTCTACAAACGCTACCTGCAAACCTACTTGGCGTGGCGCAAGGAACTGCACGACTGGATTGGCGACAGCAACCTGTCGGAACAGGACATCAGCCGTGGTCACTTCGTGATCAACCTGATGACCGAAGCCATGGCCCCCACCAACAGTGCGGCCAACCCGGCAGCGGTCAAGCGTTTCTTTGAAACCGGCGGCAAAAGCCTGCTCGACGGCCTGTCCCACCTTGCCAAAGACATGGTGCACAACGGCGGCATGCCGAGCCAGGTCAACATGGGCGCCTTTGAAGTGGGCAAGACGCTGGGCACCTCCGAAGGCGCCGTGGTGTTTCGCAATGACGTACTGGAGCTGATCCAGTACAAGCCGATCACCGAACAGGTGCACGAGCGCCCGCTATTGGTGGTGCCGCCGCAGATCAACAAATTCTATGTCTTCGACCTGAGCCCGGATAAGAGCCTGGCGCGCTTTTGCCTGCGCAACGGCCAGCAGATCTTCATTGTGAGTTGGCGCAACCCAACCAAGGCCCAGCGCGAGTGGGGCCTGTCGACTTACATCGAGGCGCTCAAGGAAGCGGTGGATGTGGTCACCGCGATTACCGGCAGCAAAGACATAAACATGCTCGGCGCCTGCTCCGGCGGTATCACCTGCACCGCGCTGCTCGGCCACTACGCCGCGCTGGGTGAGAAGAAGGTCAACGCGCTGACCCTGCTGGTGAGCGTGCTGGACACCACCCTGGACACCCAGGTGGCGCTGTTCGTCGACGAGCAGACCCTGGAGGCGGCCAAGCGCCACTCCTACCAGGCCGGTGTGCTGGAAGGCCGTGACATGGCCAAGGTGTTCGCGTGGATGCGCCCCAACGACCTGATCTGGAACTACTGGGTGAACAACTACCTGCTGGGCAATGAGCCGCCGGTGTTCGACATCCTGTTCTGGAACAACGACACCACCCGCTTGCCAGCGGCGTTCCACGGCGACCTGATCGAACTGTTCAAGAACAACCCATTGGTGCGCGCCAACGCACTGGAAGTGTGCGGCACACCGATTGACCTCAAGCAGGTCACCGCCGACATCTACTCACTGGCCGGCACAAACGACCACATCACCCCGTGGCAGTCTTGCTACAAATCGGCGCAGCTGTTTGGTGGCAAGGTGGAGTTCGTGTTGTCCAGCAGCGGGCATATCCAAAGCATCCTTAACCCGCCGGGCAACCCCAAGGCGCGCTACCAGACCAGCGACAGCCTGACGGCGACGCCGCTGGACTGGCAGGAAAATGCAACCAAGCACACCGATTCGTGGTGGCTGCATTGGCAGGCGTGGCAAGCGGAGCGGGCGGGTAAGTTGAAGAAGGCGCCGACAAGCTTGGGGAACAAGACTTACGCCGCAGCCGAAGCGGCACCGGGCACCTATGTACACGAACGATAAACGAAACACAGCTTTGTAGTTGGAATGCGGTCAAATGTGGGAGCGGGCTTGCTCGCGAATGCGGTGGGTCAGTCAGTACATCTGTTGCTGACAGACCGCCTTCGCGAGCAAGCCCGCTCCCACACCGACCCAGCTCCTACAGGGAATTAGTGCGCCATTTTGCAGGGTAGGCCCATGCCGCAACCGTTCATCTTCCGCACCATCGACCTGGATGGCCAGACCATCCGCACGGCGGTGCGCCCAGGCAAGCCTCATTTGACCCCGCTGCTGATCTTCAACGGCATCGGCGCCAACCTTGAGTTGGTGTTTCCGTTCGTCCAGGCCCTGGACCCGGACCTGGAAGTGATCGCCTTTGATGTGCCGGGCGTCGGCGGTTCGTCAACGCCCAACCGGCCGTACCGCTTTCCTGGGCTGGCCAAGCTCACGGCGCGTATGCTCGACTACCTCGACTACGGGCAAGTGAATGCAGTGGGGGTGTCCTGGGGCGGCGCGCTGGCGCAACAATTTGCCTACGACTACCCGGAGCGTTGCAAGAAGCTGATCCTGGCCGCCACGGCAGCAGGTGCGGTGATGGTGCCGGGCAAGCCAAAAGTGTTGTGGCTGATGGCCAGCCCACGACGCTACATTCAACCGTCCCACGTGGTGCGCATTGCGCCGATGATCTATGGCGGCTCGTTCCGTCGTGACTCCAAACTCGCCGCCGAACACGCCAGCAAAGTGCGCTCGGCGGGCAAGCTCGGTTACTACTGGCAACTGTTCGCCGGGCTGGGCTGGACCAGCATCCACTGGCTGCACAAGATCCGCCAACCCACCCTGGTACTGGCAGGGGACGACGACCCACTCATTCCGCTGATCAACATGCGCATGCTGGCCTGGCGCATTCCCAATGCACAGTTGCACATCATCGATGACGGCCACCTGTTCCTGATTACCCGGGCCGAGGCCGTGGCTCCGATCATCATGAAGTTTCTGCAAGAGGAGCGCATGCGTGCGGTGATTCATCCGCGACCGGCAGTGTAAGGACTACACCGCCGCGCAACTTGCCAGGAACCGACTATGGTTCTGAATTGGCGTGCCTGTTTGATGGCTTGACGAAGGAGTGTTGGCTCATGCGAGAAAGACCCGTGACGAACCCGGCCCCCACCCCTGCCGCGTTCATCAATGCGCAAAATGCGATCACCGGCCTGCGTGGCCGGGACTTGCTGTCGACCCTGCGTAGCGTAGCTGCCCACGGCTTGCGCAACCCGGTGCACACCGCCCGTCACGCGTGGGCCTTGAGCGGGCAGTTGGGCCGCGTCCTGCTAGGCGAGACGGTGCATGAGCCCAACCCCCACGACAGTCGTTTTACAGACGCCACGTGGACACTCAATCCGCTGTACCGCCGCAGCCTGCAGGCTTATCTGAGCTGGCAGAAACAAACGCGTCACTGGATCGATGACAGCTCCCTGAGTGCCGATGACCGGGCGCGCGCGCACTTTGCCTTCTCACTGATCAACGATGCTGTCTCCCCCTCCAACACCCTGCTCAACCCGTTGGCTATCAAGGAGCTGCTCAACTCGGGCGGCAACAGTGTGGTGCGCGGAGTGACCAACCTGTTCGAAGACCTGCTGCACAACAATGGCCTGCCACGCCAAGTCAGCAAGCATGCCTTTGAAGTCGGCAAGACGGTGGCAACGACCCCAGGCTCTGTGGTGTTTCGCAATGAGCTGCTGGAGCTGATCCAGTACAAGCCCATGAGCGAAAAACAGTACGCCAAGCCGCTGCTGATCGTGCCGCCGCAAATCAACAAGTACTACATCTTCGACTTGAGCCCAGCCAACAGCTTCGTGCAGTACGCCCTGAAAAACGGCCTGCAGACCTTTATGGTCAGCTGGCGCAACCCGGATGTGCGTCACCGCGAATGGGGCTTGTCCACCTACGTTGCCGCGCTGGAAGAAGCACTCAACGTTTGCCGCGCCATCACCGGTGCCCGCGAGGTCAACCTGATGGGCGCCTGCGCCGGCGGCCTCACGATTGCCGCGCTGCAAGGCCACCTGCAAGCCAAGCGCCAGCTGCGGCGTATCTCCAGCGCCAGCTACCTGGTGAGCCTGCTGGACAGCCAGATCGACAGCCCTGCCACCCTATTCGTCGACGAACAAACCCTGGAAGCCGCCAAGCGTCGCTCCTACCAGCAAGGCGTGCTGGACGGACGTGACATGGCCAAGGTGTTCGCCTGGATGCGCCCCAACGACCTGATCTGGAACTACTGGATCAACAATTACCTGCTGGGCAAGGAACCACCGGCCTTCGACATCCTGTACTGGAACAACGACAACACACGCCTACCCGCCGCGCTGCACGGCGACCTGTTGGACTTCTTCAAGCACAACCCACTCAGCCATCCCGGTGGCCTTGAGGTATGCGGCACACCCATCGATTTACAAAAGGTCACGGTGGACAGCTTCAGCGTGGCCGGCATCAACGACCACATCACACCGTGGGACGCGGTGTATCGCTCCACCCAGTTGCTGGGCGGAGAAAAACGCTTCGTGCTGTCCAACAGCGGGCATATCCAGAGCATCCTCAACCCGCCGGGCAACCCCAAGGCGAACTACGTCGAGAACCCCAAGCTAAGCAGCGACCCGCGTGCCTGGTACTACGACGCCAACCACGTCGAAGGCAGTTGGTGGCCGCAATGGCTGGAGTGGATTCAACAACGCTCGGGTGCGCAGCGCGAAACCCTCACCGCCCTGGGCAACCAGAATTACCCACCGATGGAAGCAGCACCCGGCACCTACGTAAGGGTGCGCTGAGTTCAACGATCAGATTAAGAAGACTGGATGAAGACCCGCGACCGTATCCTTGAATGTGCCCTGCAGTTGTTCAACCAAAAGGGCGAGCCAAATGTGTCGACCATGGAGGTGGCCAATGAAATGGGGATCAGCCCCGGCAACCTCTATTACCACTTCCATGGCAAGGAACCGTTGGTACTCGGGTTGTTCGAGCGTTTTCAGAATGAATTGGCGCCGCTGCTCGATCCCCCCGCAGACGCACAACTGGAGGCACAGGATTACTGGTTGTTCCTGCACCTGATTGTCGAGCGCATGGCCCACTACCGCTTTTTATTTCAAGACCTTTCTAACCTCGCAGGGCGTCTGCCGAAGCTGGCCAAGGGAATTCGTAGCCTGCTCACGGCACTCAAGCGCACCCTCGCATCGCTACTGGCGCGGCTCAAGGCCTCAGGACAGGTGGTCAGTGATACCCAGGCATTGGGCCAACTGGTGGAGCAAATCACCATGACGGTGCTGTTTTCTCTGGATTACCAACGGATACTCGACCGCGAAGGCGAAGTTCAAGTGGTGGTCTATCAAATTATGATGTTGGTCGCCCCACACCTTTTGCCTCCAGCGCGACAGGCAACAGAACGATTAGCAACTCGCTACTTAGATAACCCCATTTAACTTACACCAACGAGAAACATTTCTTACAACTAAGGCACTACCCCGGATTTCCAAACTGCTGTGTGAATTTGAACAGCTCACTGTCAGATTTTATACCCAACTTTCGATAGGCCGATTGTTTCTGGGTGCTGATCGTACTCGCACTACGCGAAAACTTTGCCGCAATCGAATTCACGGACATACCGTCCAGAAAACAGCGCAGCACCTCCTGTTCTTTGGGGGTCAGGCAAGCGTTCAAACGCACAGGGTCAGAAAAGTCCATCTTCGACTTCATCGCGGCCACATCAAACATGGGATGTACACCTTGCAGTGCCGGCAACATGCAAGGCTGCAGGTAAACACGCCCCTGAGCGATCATCCGGACCGCTGCGATCAGCTCAGTGAGCTTTTGGGTCTTACCCAGAACACCCCAGCTTCCCGCTTTCAAGGCCAGCAAAACCGTTGCGGAGGTGTAGTGAGACGACACGACCACGGGCTTGCACGTCCTGAATCGTCGGTTAAGCGTACGGATCAAACTGAGCCCATCAAGATCAGACGGCCCCAAGATGAAGTCCATGACCACGATATCCGCAGGCCGTTGGGCAAGCGCATCAAGCAGCTCCCTCCCGGTCCCGAACGATCCGATCACATCGAGATCTGCCTCCTTGCTCAGACCCAACTCGATCCCCTGCCGAACCATCTCATGATTATCCAGAAGCATGACCGTATACATCTTGGAAATTGAAGTAGGCATCAAGAAACCCGCATAGGTGATTACAACTCTTTTTTTTAACTTTTAGCGGTATATCTCAGCCACACGCCGGGATCAATCAGATAAGACAATAAGGAATACTCTTTCAGCGGAGTCTTACAGCCACATCGCACAAGGAAAAGTAAATACAACTATTTTCAATCAATATAGAAATTTTCGAACAATCACGAGATAAAACTCGCTACTTCTCTATATTCATTATTCCCGTTCGGAGACACATTACCCCTGCCCGTCAATTCGTAATAGGCCCTGTCACCGACGGCCCTGCGGCGGGACCTTACAAACTCAAAAATAGGAACATTATGAAATCCAACGCTCTCTCCGCCCTTGCAGCCGCTATTGCCCTGGCCGCGGCAGTATCGCAGCACGCGTATGCAGCCAATGACGGCACCATCAACTTCACCGGCCAAGTCAGCGACGTGACCTGCACTGTCGAAGGCGCTGCGCCGGGTACTGGTGCAGTCGTCAAGGACGTGAACATGGGTGGTGTTTCGGCCGTACGCCTGGCAAAACCGGGCGATCGTGCCAACCTCACCGGTTTCACTATTCGCATTGGCGCGCCAGGCGAAGGTGCCTGCGTCAACGGCCGTACGGCCATGGTTGCATTCGACCCCACCAGCCCAGCCATCGACGTGGCGACCGGTCGGTTGAACATCGACGGCTACGATGACCCAAGCGATACCGCCAACGCCAAGAACGTCCAAGTGGAAGTCACCAATCGCGACGGTTCGCCAATTAACGTTTATACCGAAAAATCGGAAGGCGTAGTGATCGCTGACAACCAGGCCGTCATCCCTCTTGCAGCGCAGATGTATGCCAGCGGCGCGGCGACCGAGGGTACCGTCAAGACTCGTGTGGGCTTTATGGTCGTGTACGCAGACTAAGGGGCACGCAACCCGTACCAACGGACCTTGCATGCAACGGACCTGCGGTGATCCCGCAGGTCCCCTCCCTGACTCGAAGAGACCCCGAACAAATGAAAAACCTGGCCCGCCTCGCGCTTGCCACCTGCGCTGTCGGTGGCTTGGCGCTGCATGCGCTTACCGCCCAAGCAGGCGTCATCATTTACGGCACCCGTGTGATCTATCCTGCCGAGCAGCAAGAGGTCGTGGTGCGTCTGGAGAACAAGGGCGATCGGCCGGCGCTTGTGCAAACCTGGCTGGACACCGGCGACCTGCGTTCAACACCGGCAACGGCGCAGACACCGTTCACGTTGACACCGCCGATCTTC
Organism: Pseudomonas sp. PGPPP1; assembly: GCF_002255865.1. Taxonomy (NCBI): domain Bacteria; kingdom Pseudomonadati; phylum Pseudomonadota; class Gammaproteobacteria; order Pseudomonadales; family Pseudomonadaceae; genus Pseudomonas; species Pseudomonas sp. PGPPP1. The sequence continues at coordinate 96,924 of NZ_NKIG01000023.1, forward strand.
CGGATCGAACCCAATCAGCAACAGGCCCTGCGCCTGCGCCACCTGGGAGAGCCTGCAGCCACTGACCGCGAAAGCCTTTACTGGCTGAACGTATTGGAAGTACCTCCGGTGACCGCCGGATCCGAGCAGAACAACCAGATTGAATTGGCGTTCCGGACCCGTTTGCGTGTATTCGTGCGGCCACAGTCGTTGCCCTATCCGGTCGCCAGCGCCCCTTCAAAACTGCGCTGGGAACTGATTCCCCATCACCAGGGTTTCGCCCTGCAGGCGACCAACCCCACGCCATACCATATCTCGCTCACAGCCGTGGATTTGCTCAGCGAAGGGAAAAGGTTCAGCAAAGCGCCGAACGTCGACGCCAATGACAGCCTGCTAATGCCGGCAGGTGACGTAAAAGTGTTTGCCTTGCCCACGCTACGCAATCGCCCCAACGGCTCAGCCAAAGTCGAGTTCACAGCTGTCAGCGACCTCGGTGCCCGGGTGCGCCATTCGGCTGGCCTCACTCCTTCAGCCGTAAGATGACCCCCCCATGAACCTACTTTCGATTTCACATCTTTCTGCCAAGTTCATGGCATTGACGTTGGCACTGTTCGGCATCACCGCCCACGCGAGTGTTGTCATTAACAACACCAGGATTATTTACCCGCAGAACGACAAGGAGGTAACAGTCCGGCTGGAAAGCAAAAACGAGGCGCCTGTACTGATCCAGGCATGGCTGGATAGCGGTGACGAGCACTCGACACCTGAGGCGACCGCCATCCCGTTTATCGCCACGCCACCGATCTTCCGCATGGAACCCGGCAAGCAGCAAGTGGTACGCCTGGCGTATACCGGTGCAGACCTGCCGTCGACCCAGGAAAGCCTGTTCTGGTTCAACCTGTTGGAAGTCCCAGCACAGTCCCAGGACGCCCAACAAAGCAACCAACTGCAGCTTGCCTTTCGCTCCCGGATAAAACTGTTTTTCCGCCCGCCAAACCTGCCTTACGACGTCGAGGCCGCGCCTGCAAAACTGCAATGGCGTCGGGTATCCACCGAGCAGGGCCAAGCGCTGGAGGTCTATAACCCGAGCCCTTATCACGTCACCTTCGATCAGATCGAACTGCTTGACGCAAAACAGCGACACGCCCGCGAGGCGAGTGTTTCAGGCGCTGAGAACATGGTGGTGCCTGGGGGACGTAACCTTTTCTCGCTACCCAGCCTCAAGTCGCCGCACAGCCGCGCGACCACCGTCGAGTTCCAGACACTGGATGATTTTGGAGTGGCGATATTACACAGCGCTAAGGTCTCGCCCTAACCCCCTACTGACTCAATGACAACGTTCGTTTGATGCCCATTTTTCGAGGCAGGGATTTCCTTTGCCCAAATTCGGGTAACACCTCTTTCTGGGAATGGTAAACATGAGTTTGAACACGCCAGCCAGCGTAAGATTTCGGCCCTTGGAAAGTCATCGTTTGACGCTTTTGGCGCGTTGCTTGTTGCTGCTGAGCGGCGCCCATGCCATGGGTGCCCAGGCAAACGAAAACGTTCAATTCAACCCGGCGTTCTTTCCGGATACGGGTGGCCAGCATGTCGACATTTCAAAATTCAGCCAGGGCAACATCGTGCTGCCCGGCAGCTACCGCACCGATGTCTACCTCAATGGCCAGTGGGTTGGGCGCGAGACGTTATCGTTCGTTGCCGTCGAAGGCCAAGACTCCGCGCAGATGTGCCTGGAGCGTGACGCGCTGCTTCGGCTCGGGATCGATCTGGACGCAACGCAAAGACAGTCTGCCGAAGCCAGAGAGACCACCCCGGCCCCGTTCATAAGCTGTGCCGATATCGGCATCTACCTGCCCAGCGCCAGCAGCCAATTTGACCCCGGTGAAAACCGCCTCAGCCTGCAGGTCCCACAGATTTACCTGGCACGTAAAGCGCGCGGCTATGTCGACCCACAGCACTGGGACAGCGGTGTAGACGCCGCCTTTGTACGCTACAACGCCAATACCTTTGCCACCCAGGCAAATGGTCGTTCGTTCAACTCCAATTACCTGGGCCTGAACACCGGCCTCAACCTGGGCGACTGGCACTTTCGTCATAACGGCAGCTACAGCGTCACCGATAACGCCTCGGGCTACCAAAGCAGCAGCACTTACGTGCAGCGCGACTGGACCTCGTTGAAGTCCCAAGTGATGGTGGGCGAGATCTTCACCTCCGGCGAACTGTTCGACAGCGTACGCCTGCGTGGCGCGAGCCTGTTTACCGACGACCGTATGCTGCCCGACTCCCTGACCGGCTTTGCACCTGTGGTACGCGGCATTGCCGAGACCAACGCACGGGTCACCGTGCGCCAGCGCGGCGTGTTACTTGATGAGGTGTCAGTTGCCCCGGGGCCATTCGTGCTCAACGACTTGTTTGCCACCGGCTACGGCGGCGATCTGACCGTCACGGTCACCGAGGCCGATGGTCGACAGCGCGAGTTCATCGTTCCGTTTGCCACCAACGCCAACCTGCTGCGTCCGGGCTACAGCCGCTACTCATTAAGTGCCGGCCAGTTGGATGAGATTGGATTGCGCCACCCGCCAACCATGATGCAAGCCACCTACCAGCACGGCCTGAGCAACCTGCTAACGGGCTACACAGGGGCGGTCGTTGGAGAGGACTACAACTCGCAACTGGTGGGAGCGGCCTTCAACACGCCAATGGGCGCGCTGTCCTTTGACCTGACCCGTTCGAGCGCACACCTGCCGGGACATGGCTCACGCGATGGGCAAAGCCTGCAAATGCGCTACAGCAAGAACTTCACCGAGTCCGGCACTCACTTTGCCCTCGGCGCCTACCGCTACTCCACCGAAGGCTTCCTGAGTGTGCGCGACGCTGCGCGAGTGCGCGACCTGGCCATCGACAGGCTCAGCCTGGATAACGTCTCACGTCTGCGCGACAGGATGGACATCAGTCTCAACCAGGCACTGGGCAGCGGCTCCGTTTACCTCACCGGCTCCATGCAGAACTATTGGAACCGCGACAGCGGAAACCTGACCTTCACCACGGGATACACCAGCAACTGGAGGGGCATGCACTACACCCTCAGCGCCCAGCGCACCAAGGACTTGCTGAGCGAACGGGTCGATAAACAGGTAGAACTGAGCGTGAGCCTGCCCCTAGGCAGCGGCGCCCGCGCGCCCACCTTGACCACCACGGCCTATAACGGCAGTCAAAGCAGCGGCGAACGCGTGAACCTCGGTGGCACCCTGGGTGAACGCAGCGAGTTCACTTATGGCGTGGGCGGTAGTCGCACGCACGGCAGTGGCACCTCTGCCAGTGCCGATGTGAAGTACCAGGCGAGCCAAGGCGTACTGTCCGCAGGTTATGGGCAGAGCAGTGATTACCGCGCGATGTCCCTCGGCATGACGGGCGGCATCGTCGCCCATGCTGGCGGCGTGACCTTCGCCCCCGAACTCGGCGACACGATTGGTATCGTCCAGGCATCTGACGCGCAGGGTGCGCGGATCAACGGCAATCACGGTTCCCAAGTCGGCAAAAGCGGTTACGCGATCGTGCCCTACCTTTCGCCGTATCGCCAGAACGTGGTCGAACTCGACCCCAAAGACCTCTCTGTCGATGTGGAACTCAAGACCGCCGCACAAAACGTCGCACCTCGCGCAGGTTCGGTGGTGAAGCTGCAATTTGACACCGTCAGCGGCCAGGCCCTTTTGATCACAGCACTGCGTGAGGATGGCAACTTAATGCCGTTTGGTTCGGATGTGTTCGATGAAGATGGCAACAGCGTGGGCATTGTCGGACAGGGCGGCAAGGCATTTGTACGCGTCGCGCGCCCGCAGGGGGAGTTGACCGTCAAGTGGGGCGGCGGTGCCAGCGCCACATGCCGGCTGAGCTATGACGTGGGCGAGAAGCCTACATCTGAAACCGCCGAGCGCCTGCGCCTTCTGGATGCAGGTCGTTGTGACAGTGACTTACGTTTGCAGGACTGAAGATGAAATATTCAATCAAACTTGTTTCGACACTGCTGGTACTCAGCTTGCCGATCACGGTACAGGCAGCTTGTGATAGATACCCCAACTCGGCGCTTGGCCTGGCATTGCCCGCGACAATCACCGTGCCGCAGAGCCTTCCCGTGGGAGGCATCATTATCCGCCGGGCATTCACTGAAACCGCGCCAGCGTTCACCATTTACTGTGCGACGGCGACCCCTCGAACCTTCACAGGACGATACACGACGTCAGTGCAAGTGCCAGGAGCGGGAGTATCGGCCCATCCCACCAACGTGCCAGGCGTTGGCATACGGGTGATGGTCCGAAACTCCAATGGACTGGTTTATCCTCATTCGTTGATCAGTACGTCTGGCGTAGATCCAGGCGGTACAACGCACTACAGCAATGTCAGCGCCGAGGCGATTTTCTACAAGATCGGCCCCGTCACGAACGAAACCCTCTATGCGGGAAACCTTCTTTACGACCGATGGGGATTCCAAGAGGGACACTTCTCATTGGGGCTTAGCAATTCGGCACGCTTTGTTACACCCGCCGCCACTTGTGACCTCGCAGCTGGCGATGTCAACCGCACAATCGCACTTCCCCCCATACAAGTAAGCGATCTCAAAGACGTCGTCACTGCAGGCACGAGCAATTTTGAGCTAACCGCAAATTGCACCGACGCCTCCAACGTGACTTTCCGTATGACAGGCACACCCGCACCCGGCAACGCCTTGCTCTTTGCCAACAGCGGTTCGGCGAGCGGGGTAGCGCTGTGGGTGTACTCACGTATCAACGGTGTACCCGCCACTATCAGTAATGGCGGCACTCGCACCCTCTCGGTTTCCGGCAATCGAGCGGTGCTGCCGCTCAGCGCCGCCTATCACAAAAACGGCACAGTCAGCCAAGGCACGCTGATCAGTTCCGCCACAGTCAACATTACTTACAACTGAAAAATGCCTGACGAGTGATGTTGAGTACAGCACAGCGGGATTAAACACAAACACTGACTGTTGGGAGTGAGGGATGAAAGACCGGATCAAACTTTTGTGGGCATTGCTGGCCCTCGGAATGCCAATGGCCGCTCAGGCGACGTGCAGCAGGTACCAAAATGACACATTCACCCTGAACCTACCGGCGACTTTCACCGTGCCTGACAGTCTTCCTATCGGAAGTGTGATCACTCGCCAGGCATTTTCAGGGACGGCTCCCGGCTGGACGGCAACCTGTTTTCTGGCAACCCGATGGATCAACGGGCGCTACCCGAACAACCACAACCAGGGTGTCCACCCCACCGAGGTGCCAGGCGTAGGCGTGGCCGTAAGGATGACATTCAACGGTGGGGGCAACTCACTTTTTACCCTTCATAGCATACCTGCGGCGACGGCGACCGGACCGGTCCCGAGCTTCACCTGGGCAGAGGCGACCTTCTACAAAATCGGTCCGGTCACCACCGGGACAGTGCCCGCCGGCTACTTCTTCGAACAGAAATGGACTAAGTCTTCAAACACTTTTCGCCTGCAACTCGGCAGCCCGGTCCGTTTTATCCGACCCGTCGCCACGTGTGACTTGGCCGTCGGAGACGTCAGCCGCACCATCTTTCTTCCCTCGATCAAGGTCAACGATTTTAACAACGGGCTCACTGCAGGTGCTCACAACTTCGACTTGAGCGCCAATTGCAGCAATGCCGCCAACGTAACCTTTCGCATCACCGGCACTCCAGCACCGGGAAACTCCCTGCTTTTTTCCAACACCGGCTCAGCGGGCGGCGTCGCACTGTGGATGTATTCACGCATCAACGGCGCGCCCGCCACCATCTCCAATAACGGCACTCGCACGTTGGCTGTTTCAGGCAATCGGGCAGTGCTGCCACTCGGCGCCGCTTATCACAGGAACGGTACGGTCAGCCAAGGCACGCTGGTCAGTACCGCCACCGTCAACATCACCTATAACTAAAACCCTGAGGAGTACCCCATGTTCATACGAACGCTGCCCTTTCTGCTGACAATCGCCACAAGCCTGGCTATCAATACGGCACAAGCCACCACGAACGGCGCCCTTAATTTCAGAGGGCAGGTCAATGCCGGCACTTGCAACCTGGCGGCCGGGGATGTGAACCGTACGGTCACGCTGCCTACTATCAAGATTTCCGATTTTGATTCGAACGGATGGACAGCCGGAAACTTCGATTTCGAGGTTTCCGCCGATTGCGAATCAGACATTAGCAATGTGATCTTCCTGTTCGCCGGCACCCCCTCTGCAGGAACTCCGGCGCTATTTTCCAATACCGGCAGTTCTGGCGGCACAGCACTGGTGCTGTCGCACCGGGCAACGACTAACACAGTGATCCCTGCCAACGGCACTCTCGCACAGCGTAGCAAGACCGTCGTAACCTCCAATAAGAAAGCGGTACTGCCACTTTCAGCGGCCTACCACAAATCTGGAGGAGCAATTACTCAGGGTACGCTGGTCAGCGCGGTGACTGTTTCGATCACCTACAACTAATGCCAGAAAGGAGTCTCTAATGTTCCTACGAACCCTGCCTTTATTGTTGGCAATAACCGCGAGCCTGGCGGCCCATTCAGTGCAGGCGGCGACTACCGGAACCTTGACCTTCCGAGGGCAGGTAAATGCCGGCACGTGCAACCTGGCAGCAGGGGATGTGAACCGAACGATCACGTTGCCAACGGTGAAAGTCTCCAACTTCGACGCCGCCAACGAGGTGGGGGTTCAGTCTTTTGACCTGACCGCCGATTGCGAATCCGACATTCGTACGGTGTCCTTCCTGTTCACGGGTACGCCGGCCACTGGAAACGGTGCACTCTTTGCGAATACGGGCACCTCTACCGGGACGGCACTTTCGCTTTCCCATCGAAACGTTGCCTACATTCCTGCCAACGGCACGGCTGCTCAGCGCACGCGCCAGGTCGCAACCAGCGGCCAAAAAGCGGTGCTGCCGATGAACGCGTCATATTTTAAAAATGGCACATTGGTCAAATCTGGCACCTTGGTCAGCGTGGTGACGGTCGCCATCACTTACAACTGAGGAGAGATTTGGCTCACAAAAAAATGCCCGACCTTAAATGGCCGGGCATTTTTGTATCTCGCTAATCTCAGGACTGACTGGACGGCGTCGAAGTGACCGGCGTTGCAGACGGAGTAGCGGCGGGCGTCGGTGCGGACACCGAGTTGGTGGAAGACGCTGTCGGCGCAGTCGCAGGTTTGGCCGCAACGGCTGGCTTCGGTGCTACTGGCTTTTTGGCTACCGCAGGTTTCTTGGCGGCGGCCGGTTTTGCCGCCGGTTTCGCGGCAGCAGGCTTAGCTGCAGGTTTAGCAGCAGCCGGTTTAGCCGCTGCGGTTTTGGCCGCGGGCTTGGCAACCGGCTTGGCAGCAGGTTTTGCCGCAGCCTTGGCAGCAGGCTTAGCCGCTGGTTTGGCAGCTGCTTTAGCCGCTACCGGCTTTTTAACGGCAGGCTTGGCGGCCGGTTTAGCGGCTGCAGTTTTGGCCGCTGGTTTTGCGGCAGGTTTTGCAGCGGCCTTGGCTACCGGCTTGGCAGCTGCTTTTACCAGAGGCTTGGCAGCTGCTTTAGCCGCAGGTTTCGCAGCGGCAGTTTTAGCAGCCGGCTTGGCTGCCGGTTTGGCGGCTGCAGTTTTCGCCGGAACCACTTTGGCGCCGGTGAGTTTTTCGATTTGCTTGGTCAGGGTATCGACCTTGCTGTGCAGCGTCTTCAACTCAGCCTTGCTCGGTACGCCCAGTCGAGAAATGGCACTGTTCAGGCGCTTGTCGAAAGTTTCTTCCAACTTGCCCCAAGCGTCAGAAACGCTCGACTTGGCGGAGCCGGCAGTTGCCTTGGCCGCTTCAACTTTTTTACCGACGGTGCTTTTGGTCAACTTCTCGGCCTTTTCGCCGTCCTTGACCAAAGTCTCGAAGTACTTGCCGCCATCACTGCTAACCTTCGAGTACACGCCTAAACCAGCCAGCCAGATCTTACGGGAATATTTTTCAACTTCCCCGACCCACGAGCTGCCTTCTTTCTGAGTAGTCTTTTTAACAGCCATCCCGATGTCTCCTTAGTGTTTACGCGCGACACGTTCGAGCAATGCCGTCAGCTCTTCGAGCTTAGCAGAGAGTGTCTCCACGTCATGTTTAGACGCAATGCCGATTCGATTCAAGGCACTTGCTACACGAGTATCAAAAGCTTTTTCAACTTTATCCAGCTGAACTTCTACCAGACCTTTGACGGAGGAGACATTACTCTTGACTTGGTCAATCTGACTGTTGGCGGCCTCAAGTTGTTCAACTGCAACTTTTTTGCCTTTACTTTCAATATGTTGACCAGTTTTAACCAGCTCTTTGAAGTACTCGCTGCCCTCGCTTCCGACCTTGGCGTAGGCACCCAGGCCCGCCAGCCAAATCTTGCGGGCGTAGGATTTAACGTCGCTCAAAGCAGTGGTTTGGGCGTCGATTTTTTTCTTCAAGATAACTTTGGCCATGGTGCACCTCACGCAAAAAAGGGGGGAGGAACGGCCCACAGGAGTTGAGGGCTTGGGCACAAAGTAGGAGGAAAAATTAGAATCGGCACCCTAAGAGCAGGTTAATCAGGCCAACGCCTTATCCAGGGCCTTCTCGATTTCAGACTTGATGGTGCCGCTCATGGCTGACATCAACAGCCCCAGTTCCACATCAATACGCAGCGAATCATCGGCCACTAGTACGGTGCCTTTAACCCCCGAACGCTTGAGATGCAAGGTATCACCAGACCACGACGGCTCCAGGCCATATTGCTCCTGAAGTTTTTGCGCCAACTTGTCGGCCTTCGCCCGCGCGCCTTCTTTACCCAGGGAATGTGCACGCTCAACGGTTATACGGGCCATTGCAATGACTCCTCTTTATAGCTATTTGGATACCTTCTATGCGGCAAAAGGTCTCGGTGGCCGCCCATCTTACCTTCAGCCTTGCCAAGACAAAGCAAGCCTTGGGGATTATCATGTCCCGCATTCTCTTTTGGTGACAGCGATATGACTGATCAGCGCAAAGGCAGCGATGCCGAACCCACCACTCACTTCGGCTTCAAGAACGTTCCGGAAAGCCAAAAGGCGGAAAAAGTCGCTGAGGTGTTCCACTCCGTCGCGGCCAAGTACGACCTGATGAACGACGTGCTTTCCGGCGGCATGCACCGCCTGTGGAAGCGTTTCACCATCGAGCTGTCGGGCGTACGTAGCGGCAACCGCGTGCTGGACATCGCCGGCGGCACGGGCGACCTGGCGGCCAAATTCTCCAAGCTCGTTGGCCCGACCGGCCAAGTGGTGCTGGCGGACATCAACGGTTCGATGCTCAAGGTCGGCCGAGACCGCCTGCTGGATAAAGGCGTGGCCGGCAATATCGAATTCGTCCAGGCCGACGCTGAAAAGCTGCCGTTCCCCGACAACCATTTCGACTGCGTGACCATCGCCTTCGGCCTGCGCAACGTCACCCACAAGGAAGACGCGATCCGCTCGATGCTGCGCGTACTCAAGCCGGGTGGCCGCCTGTTGGTGCTGGAATTTTCCAAGCCGACCAACGCCATCATGTCCAAGGTCTACGACACCTACTCCTTCGCCTTCATGCCATTGATGGGCAAGCTGATCACCAATGACGCCGAGAGCTATCGCTACCTCGCCGAATCGATCCGCATGCACCCCGACCAGGAAACCCTGAAGTCGATGATGGTGGAAGCCGGTTTCGACCGCGTGACCTACCACAACATGACGTCCGGCATCGTCGCCCTGCACCGTGGTATCAAGCCCTGATGCTGCTCGCCGGTCTTCTCGCAAGCGTCGAACACGGCCTCAACCGTGTACTTCGCCTGGACAGCACCGCCCTGGCGCGGCTCGCTCACCTGAACGGCAAGATCATTGCCGTGGATTGCACGAGCCCCACCCTGCAGCTGTTTATCCTGCCCAGCGATGAAGGCCTGCTGCTCGCCAGCGAGTGGGCCGCCGAGGCCGACTGTACCCTGCGTGCGCCGGCATCGAGCCTGCTGCACCTGGCCCTGAGCCGCAACAAGACCGCGATCCTGCACAGCGCCGAAGTGGAGCTGGAAGGCGACAGTTCAGTGCTGATGGACCTGGCCGCGGTGCTGCAAGACCTGGAACTGGATTGGGAATACGAACTGTCACGCTGGATCGGCCCGGTGCCCACCCAGTTGATCAGCGGGCACCTGCGCAGCCGTAAACGCTGGTACCAGCAAGGGTTCGCCAGCCTCAACCAGAACCTCGCCGAATACCTGAGCGAAGAATCGCGCACCCTGGTCGGGCAGCGGGAGGCGCAAGCGCGCTTTCGTGAACTCGACAAGGCCAAAATCGACCTGGAACGCCTTGAGGCACGCTTCGAGCGCCTGAGCCGTTCCCTTGATCCAAGCGATAACGCATGAAGCTGCTCGCCGTCCGCCGTTTGTTTCGTATCCAGCGCGTCGTAATCCGCTACCAGCTCGATGACCTGCTGTTCGCCCTGCCCCTGCCGTGGTTCCTGCTCGCGGTACGCTACGTGCTGCCGTGGCGCTGGTTCCCGCGCAAGAAGCTGGAACTGAGCCGTGGCGCACGCCTGCGCCTGGCGTTGCAGGATTTGGGGCCGATCTTCATCAAGTTCGGGCAGATCCTCTCGACCCGTCGCGACCTGCTGCCCGAAGACATCGCCGACGAGTTGATGCTGTTGCAGGACCGCGTGCCGCCGTTTGACTCGCAGCAGTCGATGAAGCTCATCGAAGAGCAGTTGGGCCAAAAGATCAGCGACGTGTTCAGCCGTTTCGACGTTGACCCGCTAGCCTCGGCCTCGGTCGCACAGGTACACGCGGCACAGTTGAAAACCGGCGAAGAAGTGGTGGTGAAGGTGATTCGCCCCGGCCTCAAGCCGATCATCGGCCAAGACCTGGCGTGGCTGTTCATCCTCGCCCGCGCCGCCGAGCGTTTCAGCGCCGATGCGCGCCTGCTGCACCCGGTGGACGTGGTCGCCGACTACGAAAAAACCATCTACGACGAACTCGACCTGCTGCGTGAAGCGGCCAACGCCAGTCAGCTCAAGCGCAACTTCGAAGGCTCGCCGCTGCTGTACGTGCCGCAAGTGTATTGGGACTGGTGCCGCCCCAAAGTGCTGGTGATGGAGCGCATCTACGGCGTGCAGGTCACCGACCTCGCCACCCTGGCCGACCAGCGTACCGACATGAAGATGCTCGCCGAGCGCGGTGTAGAGATCTTCTTCACCCAGGTGTTCCGCGACAGCTTCTTCCACGCCGACATGCACCCGGGCAACATCTTCGTCAGCACCGTCAACCCGTGGAGCCCGCAGTACATCGCGATCGACTGCGGCATCGTCGGCAGCCTGACCCCGGAAGACCAGGACTACCTGGCCCGCAACCTGTTTGCGTTCTTCAAGCGTGACTACCGCCGCGTGGCGCAGTTGCACATCGATTCGGGCTGGGTGCCAGCAGAAACCAAGCTCAATGAATTCGAAGCGGCCATTCGTACCGTGTGCGAGCCGATCTTTGAAAAACCACTGAAGGATATTTCCTTCGGCCAGGTACTGATGCGCCTGTTCCAGACCGCGCGCCGCTTCAATATGGAAGTGCAGCCGCAGCTGGTCCTGCTGCAAAAAACCCTGCTGAACATTGAAGGCCTGGGCCGTCAGCTGTACCCGGACCTGGACCTGTGGAACACCGCGCAGCCATTCCTCGAGCGCTGGATGCGCGAGCGCATGAGTCCGAAAACCGTGCTGGGCAACCTGCACAGCCAGATGGAACAGTTGCCGCACCTGGCCAATATGACCCGTGACCTGCTGGAGCGCATGTCCCAGCCCCACGCCAAGGACCCCGCGCCACCATGGCAAAAGCGTAAGGACGACTGGTTCTTGCGCCTGCTGGGCGCCGCGCACCTGGTCGGTGGCGTGGTTCTCGCCATCGGCGGGCCGCTGAATGAGTTGGGCCACTGGCCGGCGGGCATCATGGTCGCTGTGGGTGTTTATCTGATCGTGCGTCGATAGCCAATCCGGTTATACACTGTCGCAAATTGCCGGAGCCGAACATGAAAGACTGGCTGGACGAAATCAAGTGGGACAGTGACGGCCTGGTGCCGGCCATTGCCCAGGACTACAAGACCGGGCGCGTGCTGATGATGGCCTGGATGAACCGCGAGGCCCTGAGCCTCACTGCCACTGAGCAGCGCGCCATTTATTGGTCACGCTCGCGTGGCAAACTGTGGCGCAAGGGCGAAGAATCCGGGCACGTGCAGACCCTGCACGAGATGCGCATCGACTGCGACGCCGACGTGGTCATCCTGATGGTTGAGCAGATCGGCAACATCGCCTGCCACACCGGCCGTCACAGCTGCTTCTATCGCGTCTTCGAAAATGGCGAATGGAAGACCGTCGAGCCGGTGCTCAAAGACCCGCACGCCATCTATTCGGCAGGACACTGAACATGAGCGATACCCTGAACCGCGTGGCCCAGGTGCTGGAAGACCGCAAAGGCGCGGACGCCGACAGCTCCTATGTCGCCAGCCTGTACCACAAGGGCCTGAACAAGATTTTGGAAAAACTCGGCGAAGAATCCGTCGAGACGATCATCGCCGCCAAGGACGCGCAAATCAGCGGCGACTGCAGCGACGTGATCTACGAAACCGCCGATTTGTGGTTCCACAGCCTGGTCATGCTCGCCCAACTGGGGCAGCATCCGCAGGCAGTGCTGGATGAACTGGACCGTCGCTTCGGTTTGTCCGGGCATGCCGAAAAGGCCTCGCGCCCGTCCGCCTGACTAACTTTCACAGAGGAATTGCAGCATGGGCATTTTTGACTGGAAACACTGGATCGTCATTCTGGTGGTGGTGGTACTGGTATTCGGCACCAAGAAACTCAAGAACCTGGGCACTGATGTAGGCGAGTCGATCAAGGGCTTTCGCAAGGCCATGAACGACGACGAAAAGCCGGCTGACCCTGTCGCAAACCCGGTTCCGCCAGCGCAGCCGGTGCACCCGCAGGCCGCCCAGCCGATCACCGAGCGTCGCACCTTCGACGTGCAGGCTGAAAAAGTCGAAGAGCCGACCCGCAAAGACTCGTGAGCACTGACTAATGTTTGGTATCAGCTTCTCTGAACTGCTGCTCGTCGGCCTCGTGGCCCTGCTGGTGCTGGGGCCGGAACGCCTGCCCGGTGCCGCACGCACGGCCGGCCTGTGGATCGGGCGCTTGAAACGCAGTTTCAACGCCATCAAACAGGAAGTTGAACGGGAAATCGGCGCTGACGAGATCCGTCGGCAATTGCACAACGAACATATCCTGTCGTTGGAGCAAGAGGCACGCAAGATTCTGTCGCCGGTACAGGAGCCCGCCAAACCGGTGGAACCTGTGCCCGAAAACAGCATCGCGCCAGCGTCTGACACCGCCCCCGTGGCACCGCCTGCTCCAACCGAGCCTGCGCCGGCGCCCGTTGCGTCGCCCGCCCCCCATGACCCTACATTGCCGCCGCGAGCCCCATGAGCGCTGATAAACCGGAAAACGACCAGCATATGCCGCTGGTCTCGCACCTCACCGAGTTGCGCACCCGCCTGCTGCGTTGTGTAGCGGCCATCTTCATCATCTTTGCCGGGCTGTTCGCCTTTACCCAGCAGATCTACACCTTCGTCTCGACACCCCTGCGCCAGTACCTGCCGGCCGGTGCCACGATGATCGCCACCGATGTGTCATCGCCGTTCCTCACGCCGTTGAAGCTGACCATGATGGTCTCGCTGTTCCTGGCGATCCCGGTGATCCTGCACCAGATCTGGGGCTTTATAGCACCGGGCCTGTACAAGCATGAAAAGCGCATCGCGGTGCCGTTGTTGGTGTCGAGCATCTTGCTGTTCTACACCGGCATGGCGTTCGCGTACTTCCTGGTGTTCCCGCTGATCTTCAAGTTCTTCGCCGCTGCTACCCCGGCCGGCGTGGAAATGATGACCGACATCACCAGCTACCTCGACTTCGTGATGACGCTGTTCTTCGCCTTTGGCGTGGCCTTCGAAATTCCGGTGGCCGTGGTACTGCTGGTGTGGATCGGCGTGGTCGACGTGAAGTACCTGAAGAAGATCCG